>JAOASR010000149.1:10345-31989 GCA_030158585.1 Microcella sp. | reverse complement strand
GTCCTTGTTGGGTCCGGCGCCGCGGCCCTCCAGCACTTCCAGGACCATCGCGCGCGCGACGATGTCGCGCGGCGCCAGGTCGACGATCGTGGGGGCGTAGCGCTCCATGAAGCGTTCGCCGTCGGCGTTGAGCAACCGGCCACCCTCGCCACGCACGGCTTCGGAGATCAGGATGCCCAGCCCGGCCAGGCCGGTCGGGTGGAACTGGTGAAATTCCATGTCCTCCAACGGAAGTCCCTTGCGAAACACGATGCCGATGCCGTCACCGGTCAGGGTGTGTGCGTTGGAGGTGGTCTTGTACATCCGCCCGGAGCCGCCGGTGGCCAGCACGATCGCCTTGGCGTGGAAGACGTGGATGGTGCCGGTGGCCAGTTCGTAGGCCACCATTCCGGTGGCCACCGGGCCGGTCGGGGTCTGGGTGAGCGCCAGATCCAGTGCGTAGAACTCGTTGAAGAACTGCACGTCGTGCTTGACGCAGTTCTGGTAGAGCGTCTGCAGGATCATGTGGCCGGTGCGGTCGGCCGCATAGCAGGCGCGGCGGACCGGGGCCTTACCGTGGTCGCGGGTGTGGCCGCCGAAGCGGCGCTGGTCGATCTTGCCGTCGGGCGTGCGGTTGAACGGCAGGCCCATGTTCTCGAGGTCGATGATCGCGTCGATCGCCTCTTTCGCGAGGATCTCGGCCGCATCCTGGTCGACGAGGTAGTCGCCGCCCTTGACGGTGTCGAAGGTGTGCCACTCCCAGCTGTCCTCCTCGACGTTCGCGAGGGCGGCGGCCATGCCGCCCTGCGCGGCGCCCGTGTGCGAGCGCGTCGGGTAGAGCTTCGAGATGACGGCGGTCTTCGCGTTCGGGCCGGCCTCGATGGCGGCGCGCATGCCGGCGCCTCCTGCGCCGACGATGACGACGTCGAACTGGTGATGGTGCACCGCCTGCTGCGAGGCGGACATGGTGGTCTCAGTGCTCAAGAGTTGTCTCCGCTGTGGTCGTTGTCGCCGGGGCTCAGAGAGATGAGCAGAACGAGGCGACGAGTTCGGGGTCCGCGCCGACGGGGCACGGGTCGAAGGTGTAGATGACGAGAGTGCCGAGGATCAGCAGCACGACCGTCGAGGCGCCGAGCGCGAACAGCAGGGCGCTGCGCACGCGGGGCTTCGTGACGTAGTCGTTCACGAGAGTGCGCATGCCGTTCGCGCCGTGGATGAGCGCGAGCCACAGCAGCAGCGTGTCGTAGACCTGCCAGAACGGGTCGCTGAGCTTGCCCGCGACGAAGGCGAAGTCGATCTGCTTCACGCCCTCGCCGGCGACGAGGTTGACGAAGAGGTGGCCGAAGATGAGCACGACGAGAACGACTCCCGAAGCGCGCATGTACATCCACCCCCACTTCTCGAGGTTGACGCCGCGCCGAGTGCGGGCGGCCGAGGTGCGGGGTGCGTCGATGGTCGTCATGATCAGCCTCCGAACACGGCGATGAGGTGGCGGGGAGTGAAGGCGATCATCATCGCGGCCCAGACGCCGAGCACCGTCCAGAAGAGGGCTCGCTGGTGGCGCGTGCCGACCGACCAGAAGTCGACCAGGATGATCCGCAGCCCGTTGAGGGCGTGGAACAGAATCGCGCCGACGAGCGCGAGCTCGCCGAGCCCCATGATCGGCGTCTTGTAGGCGCCGATGACGATGTTGTACGCCTCCGGGCTCACCCGCACGAGCGCGGTGTCCAGGATGTGGACGAGCAGGAAGAAGTAGATCGCCACACCGGTGATGCGGTGCAGCACCCACGACCACATGCCCTCGCGGCCGCGATAGAGCGTTCCGGCGATGACGGGCGGTCGGGGGGCGGGCACGGACAGGGGAGCCGAGGAGCTCGACGCTCCGGCTCCCGCTACCTTCGCTGGCACGAGAAACCCTCCTCAGGGCAAGGACGACGGGCGCAGGTTTCTGCGTCCTTGAACTCCGATGAATACCGGTCTCGACTGGTGGCCGCCGATGAGGCCAGTCTACGTCGAGATTTCTGAGTGCTTCCGCGCCCCGCGCTAGGGTGACCGGCATGCGTGAACTCGAGGGCGGCTTGGCTGATTTCCACGCGATCATCCCCGCCGGCGGGGTCGGATCGCGCCTCTGGCCCCTCTCGAGGGCAGGGGCGCCGAAGTTCCTGCACGACCTGACGGGAACAGGCCGCACTCTTCTCCGCGAGACGTGGGAGCGACTCCTTCCTCTCGCCGGCGCCGACGGCATCATGGTCGTCACCGGCCGCGCCCACCGCTCCGCCGTCGAGCAGCAGCTGCCCGACCTGCTGGCCGCGAACCTCGTGCTCGAGTCCGAGCCGAAGGAGTCGTCGGCCGCGATCGGCCTCGCGGCGGCCATCCTGCATCGCCGCCACCCTGATGTCATCGTCGGCTCCTTCGCCGCCGACCACGTGATCACCGACGCCGAGCGCTTCCGCCGGGCCGTGCAGGAGGCCGTCGCCGTCGCGCGCACCGGCCTCATCACGACCATCGGGATCACGCCGGTCGAGCCGTCGATCGGGTTCGGCTACATCCGCTGCGGCGCTCCGCTCGAGATCGAGGGCGCCCCGCACGCCGAGCTCGTCGAACGCTTCGTCGAGAAGCCCGACCTCGAGACGGCCACCGAGTACGTGCGCTCGGGCGACTACCTCTGGAACGCCGGCATGTTCATCGCACGAGCCGACCGGCTGCTCGAGGAGCTCGCGCTCACGCAGCCCGAGCTGCACCAGGGGCTGCTCGAGATCGCGGCCGCGTGGGACACGGATCGGCGCGACGACGTCGTCGACGCGATCTGGCCGCTTCTGTCGAAGATCGCGATCGACTACTCGGTCGCCGAGCCCGCGGCCGAGGCCGGGCGCCTCGCCGTGGTGCGCGGTGACTTCCCGTGGGACGACGTCGGTGACTTCTCGTCGCTCGCGAAGCTGCTGTCGGGTGGCCGGCCCGGCGATCTGGCGATCCTGGGCGAGGGCGCTCGGGTGCTCTCCGACTCGTCGAGCGGCGTCGTGGTGAGCCAGAGCAAGCGCCTGATCTCGCTCGTCGGGGTGACCGACATCGTCGTCGTCGATACGCCGGATGCTCTGCTCGTGACCACGCGCGAGCACGCTCAGCGCGTCAAAGCCGTCGTCGACGCGATCAAGTCGGCGGGGCGCAGCGACCTGCTCTGACAGGGCGGATGCGGTCACAGGCCGCGCTTTTCGACCGCGCCGCTCTGCTCATTCGCGCATGCGGGTGCGCATCTTCCGGTGAGAGGCCCGGATTTCCGGGGTTTTTCGTTCGCGTCGCAGTTCCGTAACGCTTGCATCACCCAGGACGAAAGGCACTGCTGAGCGCACAGGTCGGGCGCTAACGTAAACCGCATCCACCCAGCGTCCCCGCTGGGCACCATTTTCTGGAGGACACAGTGACGTTCACTTCCCGCAAGACCGCGTTCAGCGGTCTCGCCCTTCTCGGCGCGAGCGCGCTCGTGCTCGCCGGGTGCGCCGCGGCCCCCGAGGACGAGCCCACGGCCGCCCCGACCGACGAGGCGCCCGACTTCTACCCCTGCATGGTCTCCGACGCGGGCGGCTTCGACGACAAGTCGTTCAACCAGGCTGGCTACACGGGCCTCGAAGACGCTTCGAACGACCTCGGCGTCGAGTTCAACGCCGTCGAGTCGGCCGACGAGAACGCCTACGCGCCCAACGTGTCCAGCCTCGTCGACGAGGGCTGCGACCTGATCGTCACGGTCGGCTTCCTCCTCGCCGAGGCCACGACCGAGGCGTCGACGGCCAACCCCGACATCAACTTCGCGATCATCGACGAGTTCGTCGAGGGCGACAACGTCAAGCCGATCCAGTTCAACACCGTCGAGGCGGCGTTCCTCGCCGGCTACGCGGCCGCGAGCTACTCGCAGACCGGCTTCGTGGGCACCTTCGGCGGCATCCAGATCCCGCCGGTCACGATCTTCATGGACGGCTTCGTGCAGGGCGTCGAGTACCACAACGAGGTCAAGGGCACGAACGTCCAGGCGCTCGGCTGGGACTTCGACGCGCAGACGGGTGCCTTCACCGGTGGCTTCGCTCCCGGCACCGAGGCGCTCACGACGGCGCAGGGCCTCATCGACCAGAACGTCGACGTGCTCATGCCCGTCGGTGGCCCGATCTACCAGAGCGCCGCGGAGGCCATCCGCGACTCCGGCCGTGAGATCGCCCTCATCGGCGTCGACTCCGACGTCTACGAGACCGACCCCTCGGTCGCCGACCTGCTCCTCACGTCGGTGCTGAAGAACATCGCGGTCGGCGTCTACGACGTCACGACCGGTGCCGCCGAGGGCAACTTCGACAACACTCCGTTCATCGGCACGCTCGAGAACGGCGGCCTCGGCCTCGCTCCGTTCCACGACTTCGAGTCGAAGGTCAGCGCCGAGCTCGCTGCCGAGATCGAAGAGGTCACGGCCGGCATCATCGACGGCTCGATCGAGGTCACCTCGCCGGCGTCGCCCGGTCAGTAGCCGCACCAGCACCACCCGGGGGAGGTCAGCGCTGCTGGCCTCCCCCGGCCCTTTTCCGGGGGCCGAGCACCGCGCTCCGCACGCGAGCCGCTGTTTGCTCAGATGCGCAGAAGCGTGCTCAGATATCGGTTGTACGGCTCCCGTACAGTGGAGCATCGGGCACGCCGCGGTCGCCCTGAACGCGGCGGCAGCACCCGATCCAGCTCACGGAGAGCGCCGCCATCACCCCGGCGGCGCGGGAAGGCACGGAGCATGAAACTCGAGCTTCGTGGCATCACCAAGCGCTTCGGCGCCCTGGTCGCCAACGACCACATCGACCTCGTGGTCGAGCCCGGCGAGATCCACTGCCTGCTCGGCGAGAACGGTGCGGGCAAGTCCACCCTCATGAACGTCCTGTACGGCCTCTACCAGGCCGACGAGGGCCAGATCCTGCTCGACGACGTCGTGCAGGCCTTCTCGGGCCCCGGCGACGCCATGAATTCGGGCATCGGCATGGTGCATCAGCACTTCATGCTCATCCCCGTGTTCACGGTCGCCGAGAACGTCATGCTCGGCAACGAGTCGACCAAGCCCGGCGGGCTGCTCGACCTCGAGGCCGCCCGCGCGAAGGTCGCCGAGATCTCGGCGCGCTTCGGCTTCGACATCGACCCCGACGCGAAGATCGAAGATCTGCCGGTGGGGGTGCAGCAGCGGGTCGAGATCATCAAGGCGCTCTCGCGCAACGCCAACGTGCTCGTCTTCGACGAGCCCACCGCTGTGCTGACTCCGCAGGAGACCGACGAGCTCATGGCCATCATGCGCCAGCTGCGCGACGAGGGCACGTCGATCGTCTTCATCACCCACAAGCTGCGCGAGGTGCGCGAGGTCGCCGACCGCATCACCGTCATCCGGCTGGGCAAGGTCGTCGGTGAGGCATCGCCCACCGCGACCAACGCAGAGCTCGCGTCGCTCATGGTCGGCCGCGCGGTCGACCTCACCGTCGACAAGGGTCCGGCGGCGCCCGGCGATGACGCCCTCGTCGTGCGTGACCTCACCGTGAGCGACCACGTCGGCCAGGTGCTCGTCGACAAGGTCTCCTTCACGCTGCGTCGCGGCGAGATCCTCGCGATCGCGGGCGTGCAGGGCAACGGTCAGACCGAGCTCACCGAGGCGATCATGGGCCTGCAGCACCGCGTGCTCGGGTCCATCTCGCTCGACGGCGTCGAGCTCATCGGCAAGTCGACCCGGGGTGTTCTCGATGCGGGAGTCGGCTTCGTGCCGGAGGATCGCAAGGAAGACGGCCTCGTCGGCGAGATGACGATCGCCGAGAACCTCATGCTCGACCGCTCGACCGGTGAGCCGTTCGTGAAGCGCGGCACGCTGCAGCTCGCCGAGCTCGCGCGGTTCGCCGCCGAGAAGGTGCGCGAGTTCGACGTTCGTGCCCAGGGCATCATGACCCGGGTCGGTCGCCTCTCGGGCGGCAATCAGCAGAAGGTCGTGCTGGCCCGCGAGCTCAGCCGCGAGCTGCGTCTGTTCATCGCGGCCCAGCCGACGCGCGGTCTCGATGTCGGCTCGATCGAGTTCGTGCACAAGCGCATCGTCGAGACGCGCGACGCGGGCGTTCCCGTGATCGTCGTCTCGACCGAGCTCGACGAGGTCGTCGCGCTCGCCGACCGCATCGCGGTCATGTACCGCGGCCGCATCGTGGGCATCGTGCCCGGCGACACGCCCCGCAGCACGCTCGGACTGATGATGGCCGGCGAGACGCCGGCGGAGGTGGCCGCATGAGCACCACGACCAGCCCCGCGCCCGCCGCGGCCGCGCACGAGACGCCGGCCCCGCCGCGCTCGAACCAGATCATGCGCGAGATCCTCGGCGGCTCCGCCGCGATCTCGGTGCTCGCCGTCGTGCTCGCGCTCATCGCGGGCGGAATCCTGATCATCCTCACCGACGAGCGGGTCGCCGAGACCTCCGGGTACTTCTTCTCCCGCCCTGGCGACACCCTCGGCGCCGCGTGGCAGGCCGTGAGCGGCGCCTATTCGGCGCTCTTCCGCGGGTCGGTCTTCAACTACGCGACCGACCGCGGCTTCGCGATCGCCATCAGGCCTCTGCTCGAGACGCTCACCTTCGCGACGCCGCTCATCGCGGCCGGCCTCGGTGTCGCACTCGCGTTCCGCGTGGGCCTCTTCAACATCGGTGGTCGCGGTCAGATGCTCATCGCCGCCGCCGCCGCGGGCTACGTGGGCGCCTACATCCCGATGCCCCCCGTGCTCCACCTCGTCGTGGCACTCGTCGTCGGCATCATCGGCGGCGCGCTCTGGGGAGGCATCGTCGGTCTGCTGAAGGCCCGCACCGGCGCGCACGAGGTGATCGTCACGATCATGCTCAACTACATCGCGTTCTACCTCGTGTCGTTCCTGCTGCGCACCCCGGGCGCGCTGCAGGCGCCGGGTCAGAACAACCCGAAGTCGGGCCCGATGCTCGAGTCGGCGGTCTACCCGAGCCTGCTCGGGCCGCAGTACAGCCTCGACCTCGGGTTCATCCTCGTCATCGTCGCGACCATCTACGTCTGGTACCTGCTCAACCGCTCGGCGATGGGCTTCCAGTTCCGCGCCGTCGGCGAGAACCCTCACGCCGCGCAGGTCGCGGGCATCAACGTCAAGAGCGTCTACGTCAAGGTCATGCTCATCGCGGGCGCCCTCGTCGGCCTCGCGGGCGTGCAGCAGGTGCTCGGCAACTTCACCGGAGGCTTCGCGGCCGGCCTCGACGCCGGCATCGGCTTCGACGCGATCACGGTCGCTCTGCTGGGCCGCTCGAAGCCCTGGGGTGTCTTCTTCGCGGGCATCCTCTTCGGCGCACTGAAGGCCGGATCGTTCACGATGCAGAGCTCCGAGGGCATCCCCGTCGACATCGTGCTCGTCGTGCAGAGCTTCATCGTGCTCTTCATCGCAGCGCCGCCGCTCGTGCGGGCGATCTTCCGACTGCCCACGCCCGACAGCACCTTCCAGTGGAGAAAGCCCGCGATCGACCGGAAGGCCGAGGTGTCGAAGTGACCGCCGCTCCCGTGACCACCGCTCCCGCGTCGACCGTTCCCGGCGCGCCCGGGTCGATCGCCGTGAAGAGCTGGAAGGCTCCGATCGCCTTCGCGATCTTCACCCTCATCGCGATCGTGCTGTTCTTCGTCGTCGGTCGCGGCGACAAAGAGGGCAATCCGACGACCATCTACCGGCTCTCCGAGCCGCGCGACGCCATCCAGCTGCCGCCGCTCGAGCTCGGTCTCGCCGAGACGACGATCGTCGTCACCATCCTCATGGTCGCCGCCACGGTCGGAGCGTTCCTGCTCGCCCGTGCTGCGATCAAGGTGCCGCTCTGGCTGACCACGATCTTCGCGGTGCTGTTCCTCGTCGGCTTCCTGACCTGGGCCGCCGCGGGAGCGACCGTGCCGATGATCGGTCTGCTGGCCGGCGCGCTCACGGTGAGCACGCCGCTCATCTTCGGCTCGCTCGGAGGCGTCATCTCTGAGCGGGTGGGCGTCGTCAACATCGCGATCGAGGGCCAGCTTCTGGGCGGCGCCTTCATGGCGGCGATGCTCGGCACGCTCACCGGCAACCCGTTCGTCGGGCTGCTGGGGGCCATGGTGGCGGGGGCCGCCGTGTCGTTCGTGCTCGCTGCCTTCGCCATCAAGTACCTCGTCGACCAGGTCATCGTCGGCGTCGTGCTCAATGTGCTCGTGCTCGGTCTGACGAGCTTCCTGTACTCGACGGTGATGGTGCCGAACGCCGAGACGTTCAACTCGCCCGAGAAGTTCGAGCGCATCGCCATCCCGCTGCTCAGCGACATCCCGGTGCTCGGGCCGATCCTGTTCCGACAGACGGTCATCGTGTACCTGATGTACCTCGCGATCTTCCTCGTCTGGTTCGGCCTGTTCAAGACTCGCTGGGGCCTGCGCCTCCGCTCGGTCGGCGAGCACCCGACGGCGGCCGACACGGTCGGCATCAACGTGCGCGCGACGCGCTTCTGGAACGTGCTGCTCGCCGGTGCGATCGTCGGCGGCGGCGGAGCGTTCTTCACGCTCGCGGCCGTGGGCTCGTTCGGCAAGGACATGACGAACGGCGCGGGCTTCATCGCTCTCGCGGCCGTCATCTTCGGCCGGTGGGATCCGATCCGCGCCACGCTCGCGTCGCTGCTGTTCGGCTTCGCGACGAACCTGCAGTCGACGCTGTCGATCGTCGGGTCTCCCGTGCCGAGCGAGTTCATGCTCATGCTTCCGTACGTCGTGACGATCGTCGCGGTGGCCGGGTTCGTCGGCCTCTCGCGAGCACCCGCCGCATCCGGCAAGCCGTACCTCAAGGCCTAGGAGCAGTCATGGTCAGCGCCCCGGTGCCCGACCGCGACGCGATCGACTGGGACGGCCTGCGGGCCGTCGCGCTCGACGCGATGCGCAAGGCGTATGTGCCGTACTCGAAGTTCCCCGTCGGCGTCGCCGCGATCGTCGACGACGGTCGAGTCATCGCCGGGTGCAACGTCGAGAACGCCTCCTACGGACTGACACTGTGCGCGGAGTGCGCTCTCGTGTCGACGTTGCACATGACGGGCGGCGGTCGGCTCGTCGCCTTCACGTGCGTCGACGGCAACGGCGGCGCGCTCATGCCCTGCGGCCGCTGCCGCCAGCTGCTGTTCGAGCACTCTGCCGAGGGCATGCTGCTCGAGACGGTGTCGGGCATCAAGACCATCGACGAGGTGCTGCCCGACGCGTTCGGCCCCCGCACACTGGAGGAGTACCGCTCATGAGCATCGAACCGTTCGACGTCGTCGACCTCATCCGCACCAAGCGCGACAAGGGTGCCCTCACCACCGAGCAGATCGGCTGGATGATCGACGCCTACACGCGCGGCTATGTCGCCGACGAGCAGATGTCGGCCATGACCATGGCGATCTTCCTCAACGGCATGAGCCGCGAGGAGGTTCGCGACATGACGCTCGCGATGGTCGCGACGGGCACGCGCCTCGACTTCTCTGGCCTGTCGAAGAAGACGACCGACAAGCACTCGACCGGCGGCGTCGGCGACAAGATCACGCTGCCGCTCGCGCCGCT
The DNA here is from genome assembly GCA_030158585.1 of Microcella sp. Taxonomy (GTDB): domain Bacteria; phylum Actinomycetota; class Actinomycetes; order Actinomycetales; family Microbacteriaceae; genus Microcella. Next base: position 22,432 of record JAOASR010000149.1, on the reverse strand, counting down.
CGTCGCCTCGTTCGGCGTCGCGGTGCCGCAGCTCTCGGGCCGTGGGCTGGGGCACACCGGTGGCACGCTCGACAAGCTCGAGAGCATCCCCGGCTGGCGCGCGAACGTCACCGTCGACGAGATGATGACGCAGCTCGAGGGCGCCGGTGCGGTCGTCTGCGCCGCGGGCTCGGGCCTCGCGCCCGCCGACGGCAAGCTCTACGCCCTGCGTGACATCACCGGCACGGTCGAGTGCATTCCTCTCATCGCGTCGTCGATCATGTCGAAGAAGATCGCCGAGGGCACGGCCGCGCTCGTGCTCGACGTCAAGTTCGGCTCGGGCGCGTTCCTGAAAGACATCGAGCAGTCGCGCGAGCTCGCCAAGGTCATGGTGCGCCTGGGCGAGGATGCCGGGGTCGCCACGCGCGCGGTGCTCACGAACATGAACGTGCCGCTGGGCCTCGCGATCGGCAACGCCAACGAGGTGCGCGAGTCGGTCGAGGTGCTCGCCGGCGGCGGACCCGCCGACGTCGTCGAGCTGACAGTCGAGCTCGCGCGCCACATGCTCGAACTCGCCGGCATCACCGACGCCGACGTCGAGGGCGCGCTGCAGAACGGTCAGGCGATGGACACGTGGAACGCGATGATCCGCGCGCAGGGCGGCGACCCGGGCGCCCGCATGGCGTCGGCGAACGAGCACCACGTCGTCACGGCCGACCGCGACGGCGTGCTCGTCGAGCAGCACGCGCTGCCGTTCGGCATCGCTGCGTGGCGTCTCGGCGCCGGTCGCGCGCGCAAGGAGGACCCGGTCGACCACGCCGCCGGCATCGACCTGCACGCGAAGCCGGGCGAGACAGTGACGAAGGGCCAGCCGCTCTTCACGATGCACACCAATGAGGCCGCGCGGTTCGACCGCGCGCTCGAGGCGCTCGCGGGCGGCTACCGCATCGGCGACGCCGGCGAGGCCGTGCACACGGGCGGGCCGCTCATCGCGGGGGTCGTCGAGGCCGACTAGGTCCGTCGTCGGTCGTCGGTCGTCCGTCGTCGGCCGGCACGGGGCCGACGCCCAGCGGGGCCTTTCTCTCGAACGGGTCCTTCGGAAAGCCCGACTCGACGCGAAAGCCCCACTCGACGCGAACGCCCTGCTCGACGCGCGGCGCCGAGCCGAGCGGCCCTGTCAGAGCTCAGGGTCGCCGATCCTGACGAGCGCATCGACGACGAGCCCCCAGAAGCGGTCGTTGTCGAGGTTCATCGCGACGCTCGTCGTGCACCCCTCCGGCGCGGGCGCGCGGAGGTCGGCGACCGTCATGCCGACCGTGAGCGTGCCCGTGAGCTCGACATCGAGCGGCGCCCGCACGGTCTGCATGATGGTCGGGTCGATGACGTAGGCGACGGCGCACGGGTCGTGCACCGGCGGGTGGTCGAACCCCTGCGCGTCTTTGTAGGTGTGGCCGAAGAAGTCGAGCAGCTCGCCGACGAAGCGGGCCGGGCCCGTGCCGACGGCGGCGATCGCGGCGGCGACCTCGGGCGTCGCGAGCGCCTGGTGGGTGACGTCGAGGCCGACCATCACGAGGGGCCACGACTCGTTGAAGACGATGTGGGCGGCCTCGGGGTCGATGACGATGTTGAACTCGCTCACCGCGCTCCAGTTGCCGACGTGCACGCCGCCGCCCATGAGCACGACCTGCTTGACGCGCTCGGCGATGCGCGGCTCCTTGCGCACCGCGAGCGCGATGTTCGTGAGCGCGCCGGTCGGCACGAGCGTGACGGTGCCGGGCTCGTGGGCCATGACGATGTCGATGATGAGATCGACGGCGTGCCGGGCATCCAGCTCGATCGCCGGTTCGGGCAGAACGGGGCCATCGAGCCCCGATTCTCCGTGGATGCTCGGGGCCGTCTCGATCGCCCGCACGAGCGGGCGGTGCGCACCCTTCGCGAACGGCACGTCGGTGATGCCGGCGACGCGCGCCACGGCGAGCGCGTTGCGCGTGACCTTCTCGATCGTCTGATTGCCCATGACAGTCGTGACGGCGAGCAGCTCGATGTCGGGGGAGCCGTGGGCGAGCAGCAGGGCCACCGCGTCGTCGTGGCCGGGGTCGCAGTCGAGGATGATCTTCTCGGGCATGGCTCGAGCGTACTCCACCCGCGCATATATGAAAACGACTTGCGCATGTGTAGAGTTCCGGTCATGACTGACCTCGCCGCGCGGGGCGCCGCGCGCATCGCCTGGATCCGTTCGCGCATGCCCCTGCTCGCGGCGGTCCGCGAGCAGTTCGCCGCCGACCAGCCCTTCGCCGACCACCGCATCGGCATGTCGCTGCACCTCGAGCCGAAGACCGCCGTGCTGCTCGAGACCCTGCAGGCCGGAGGTGCCGAGATCGTCGCGACCGGCAATCACGGGTCGACGCAGGACGACATCGTGGCCTTCCTGCGCGACCTCGGCATGACCGTGCACGGTCGGCGCGCCGACACCCTCGACGACCACCACGCGAACGTCGCGGCCGTCGATGCGGCGAAGCCGAGCATCCTGCTCGACAACGGCGCCGACCTCGCCGCGCTCGCCGCCGCGCGCATCGACCCGGCCGCCGTCGCCGCGGGCGACGCGACGGGCGGCACGGGCATCATCGGCGGCACTGAGGAGACCACGAGCGGCGGACTGCGCCTGCGCACCGAGCTCGCCGGCGCCCTGCCGTTCCCGATCATCGTCATCAACGACTCGCTGCTGAAGGCGATCGGCGAGAACAAGCACGCGGTCGGTCAGTCGGTCGTCGAGAGCATCATGCGCATCACGAACCTGCGCATCTCGGGTCGGCGGTTCGTCGTCGCCGGCTACGGCTGGTGCGGTCGCGGCATCGCGCAGTACCTGCGGGCGATGGGCGGCAAGGTCGCGGTCGCCGACACCGATGAGCTCAAGGCCTTCGAGGCGGCGTGGGACGGCTATCGGGTGGGAGACCTCGTCGATCTCGCGGGCTGGGCCGAGGTCGTGATCACGGCCACCGGGCATCCCGATGTCGTCACGGCGCCCGTCATCGATGCGCTCGCCGACGGCGCCGTGCTCGCGAACGCCGGCCACTTCCCGTGGGAGATCGACGTGCCCTACATGTACGCGCAGGCGGCGACCCGCACGACTCTCGACGAGGCGATCGAGCGCATCGATCTGCCCGACGGTCGGCACGTGATCCTGCTCGCCGAGGGCCGCATGATGAACCTGGCCGGCCGCGAGCCGAAGGGCAACTCGATCGAGGCGATGGATCTCGGGTTCTTGCTGCAGGCGCTCTCGCTAGAGCGCATCGCTCGGTCGGCGGCGGCCCTCCCCGCGGGCGCGCAGCCGGTGCCCGACGACATCGAGCGCGAGATCGCGCGGCGGATGCTCGCCGCCATGGGCGCCGACCGATGAGCACCCCGGCTCCCGATTACAGCGTGCCGGCGGTCGACAAGGCGCTCGACATCCTCGAACTGCTCGCCGACAGCCCGGAGCCGCTCACGCAGACCGCGATCGCCGAGTCGACGGGCCGCAGCGTCGGGCAGGTCTTCCGCGTGCTCGTGACGCTCGAGCGTCGCGGCTTCATCGTGCGCGAGCGTGGCGGCGGCTACCTGCTCGGCACGCGACTGTTCGACCTCGCGCACCGGCACGCTCCGCTGCGCGGGCTCGTCGCCGCCGCGATGCCCGTGATGCACGAGCTCGCCGACCAGGTGCGGCAGAGCTGCAACCTCGCCGTGCTCGACGGCGACCGCGTGCGGGTCGTCGCGCAGGCCGAGTCGCCCGCCGACTTCGGCTACCGCGTGCGGGTCGGCGCGCTCTTCGATGCCGCGACGACAGCGACCGGCGAGGTGCTCGCCGGCGCCGCCGAAGTCGTGCGCGCCGATGCCCTGCAGGACGGCATCACCGACGTCGTCGTCGGTGTGCGCGGCGTCGACGGCGCGATGGTCGCGGCCCTCACCGTGCCGTACGTGAGCACGAGCTTCAGCACGGTGGCGCACGAGGCCGTCGTCGACCGTGCACGAGCCGCCGCCGCCGCGATCGCCGAGCGCCTTGGAGCCTCCTCAGCGGGCATCACGAAGCCATAACGAACCGGTAGGTTTGAGGCATGACGATGGCGACGACGACGACCCTCCTGCCCGGCACCGACGTGGTGCTCGAGGCGCTTCCCAAGGTCTCGTTGCACGATCACCTCGACGGCGGCCTGCGCCCCCAGACGATCATCGAGCTCGCGGCCGACGCGGGCATCGAGCTGCCGACGACCGACGCCGACGAGCTCGCCGCGTGGTTCGCCGAGAAGAGCAACTCGGGCTCGCTCGTCGAGTACCTGAAGACCTTCGACATCACCACGGCCGTCATGCAGACGCGCGAGGGCCTCGAGCGCGTCGCCCGCGAGGCCGTGCTCGACCTCGCCGCCGACGGGGTCGTGTGGGGCGAGCTGCGCTGGGCTCCCGAGCAGCACCAGCAGGGCGGCCTGAGCCTCGACGAGACCGTGGAGGCGGTTCAGGCCGGCATCGACGCGGGAGTGGAGGAGGCGCGCGCGAGCGGCCACCGCATCCGCATCGGTCAGCTCGTGAGCGCCATGCGTCACGCCGACCGCGGCCTCGAGATCGCCGAGCTCGCCGTTCGCCACCGCGACAACGGTGTCGTCGGCTTCGACATCGCGGGCGCCGAGGCGGGCTTCCCGGCGAGCCGCCTGCGCGACGCCTTCGACCACCTCGCGGCGAGCTTCTTCCCTGCCACCGTGCACGCGGGCGAGGCCGATGGGCTCGAGTCGATCCGCGGCGCCCTCATCGACGGTCGCGCGCTGCGCCTCGGCCACGGCGTGCGCCTCGCCGAGGACATCGAGATCACGACCGAGGGCGAGGCGACGTACGCCCGTCTCGGCACGCTCGCCGAGTGGGTGAAAGACCGCGGCATCGCCCTCGAGGCGAGCCCGAGCTCGAACCTGCAGACCGGCGCGATCGCGCAGTGGGGCGACGAGATGGTCGACCACCCGCTCGACCTCTTCTACCAGCTCGGCTTCCGCGTGACCGTCAACACCGACAACCGCCTCATGAGCGGCACCTCGCTCAGCCGGGAGCTCGCGCTCGTGAGCGAGGCGTTCGGCTACGACCTCGACGACATCCTCGCGCTGCAGCTCAATGCGGCCGAGGCGGCGTTCCTCCCCGTCGAAGACCGCCTCGAGCTCGCCGAGCTCATCGTCGAGGGCTTCGAAGCCGCCATGGCGGGTGAGATCGCCGAATGACGCTTCCCCCGCTCGCCGATCGCGCGATCGTGCTGCGCGCTCGCGCCGCCGACTGGCGCGAGGCCCTGCGCATCGCCGGTGACGCGCTCGTCGACAGCGGCTGCACGACGCACGACTACACCGAGGCGATGATCCGCATGGTCGACGACCACGGGCCCTACATCGTCATCGCGCCGGGCCTCGCGCTCGCGCACGCGCGCCCCGGAGCCGACGTGCGCGCCGACGGCCTCTCGGTCGTCACGCTCGCCGCGCCGGTCGAGTTCGGCCACGCGCACAACGATCCGGTGCGCGTCGTCATCGGCCTCGCGGGTGTGGCTCCGGATGCCCACCTCGCGTCGGTCGCGGCCCTCGCGAACGCCTTCAACGACTCCGCCGCGATCTCCGCGGTCGCCGACGCTCCGACCCGCGACGCCGTGCGCGCGATCCTCGAGGGCTCGGGGCGCGCGTGAAGATCGTCGCGATCTGCGGCGCCGGCATCGGCTCGAGCGGCATCCTCAAGGTCAACGCCGAGCGCGTCCTGCAGCGGCTCGGGCTCTCGGCGACGGTCGTCGCCGCCGACATCGCGTCGGTCGCGCGCGTCGCCGCTGACGCGCAGGTGATCCTCACGAGCGCCGAGTTCGTCGAGGCGATCGGCGAGACTCGCGCCGACGTCGTCGTGATCGAGAACTACTTCGACACCGACGAGCTGAGCCGCAAGCTCGAGGCCGCGATCGGCTGAGCGCCGGTCTACCGCGAGGGCGGGCCGTCGAGGTCGGGCGCGTCGTCAGACCGGTCGAGAGCATCCAGATCGGCATCGGCGCTCTCGCGACGCAGGCGCAGCGCGAGAGCGATGACGAGCGCGATGCCGGCGACCGGTACGACGGAGCCGGTGTAGGCGAACAGCGCGAGACCGACGAGGGCCGCGACGCCGAGCCCGACGACGGCGATGCGCTCGGGTCGACGCGCGGGCCCGGTCGTGGGCAGCACGGCGACCGCCGCGAGCCCGGCCGCGATCGCCGTGGTGAGGAAGAGCGGCAGAGCGAGCTCGCGCGGCACGATCGTGAGCGGCGCCGCGATCGACTCGAGCGCAACCGCGGCGGGGCGGATGAGCAGCAGCGCCAGGGCGGCGGCGAGCAGCCAAGCCGGGACGGCCGGGCGGCCGACGAGCGCGAGCGCTGCGAGCAGCATCGGCACGAAACCGAGAAGCGCGAGCGCGCTGCCGGCGAGGAAGAGGGGAACGAGAGCCTCCTGGTCGGCGGGGTCGACCGCTCCGAGCGCGACGAGCGCCGACGGTCCCCACCCGCCGAGGGTCGTCAGCACGAGCGCGACGACGGCGAGCACGAGCCCTCGTCGAACGGGAATCGGTCGTGCGAGGGCGTCGAGCAGACCGGTCATGCTCCCATCCAAGCAGACCCCCGGCGGCCCTCGATCGGATGTCCGCCCCGCAGCGAAGGACGCGCGGCCGGGTGCGCCCGCCGCTACCGTCGCGGCCGACGCCGCAGTGCGACGAGAGTCGTCACGACCGCGGCGAACGCGAGAAGCAGCCCGCCGGTGCTGACGACGACGAGCCACCACGCGGTCGCGGCGACGATCGCGATGAGCACCGCGCTCTCGGTCGAGGCGGCTCGCGCGAGACGCATGTGCGACCCCGCGAGCAGGGCGACGGCGGCCGACTGCGCGGCGATTGCGGCGAGGAACACGAGGTCGGAGGGGACGGCGAGGAGGACGAGCGAGGCGAGGCCGAGCATCCCGCCGCCGACGATCAGCCAGCCGCGCAGGGGAGCGAGCGCTCCGCGCAGGAGGGCCGCCTGTGCGGCGAGGGGGATCGCCGCGAGCGAGGCGGCCGCGAAGCCCTGACCCGTCGAGGCGGCCCCGACGCCAGCGCCGCTGCCGACCGCGATGCCGATCGCCCAGGCGACGACGACCGTGCCGATCGCCGTGCAGCCGAAGATGAGCGCGAGGCGACGCTCCTCACGGCTCCAGGCGGGGCCGCGATCGCTCAGCCGCTGCGCGTCGCGCGGGTCGGCGCCGTCGACCGTCTCGCCCGCGAGAGCGCGCTCGCGGGCCTCGAGGGAGCGGGCACGGCGGCGGTAGCCGGCGCGATCGGCGAGCCCGAGGAGCACGGCACCCGCGATGATGAGCTCGGGTGCGGCCCCGGCGGCCATGAACGGGATCGCGAAGCCGGCGCCCGCGATGCCCGCCCAGATGTGGGCGACCATGGGCTCGACGTGCGGGCGGATCAGCACCGCCGTCGACGCGGCGGCGGCGGCCGCGGCGGTGACGAAGCCGACGGCGGCGACCGCGCCGACGATGCCGATCGGCCGGTCGGGGCCGTTGTTGAGCAGCCAGATGACGCCGATGGCGGCGAGCCCGGCGGCGATCGCGATGACGATGGCGCTGCGGGCGGGGATCGCCTCGAGCTGATCCTCGCCGCGGCGGGCGAAGAGCAGCACGAGCGCGACGGCGGCGATGAGGATGCCCGTGGTCCGGAGGATTCCCGACGTCTCCGGGGCGCCGAGGGCGCTGGCGCCGAGGCCGAGTGCGACGACGACGAGCGCGCCCACGAGGGCACGCGCGAACCCGCGGCCGATGAGCGGCTCGTGGGCGAGCGGGCGGCGCGGACGGGTCTCGGGCAGACTCACCACGTCAGTCAAGCACGCACCCCTCGGTGCTTGCCGCTACGCGATGAGCGCCCGCATCCCCTCTTCGAGTGCGGCGACCTGCGCCTCGGCGGCTGCACGGCGCTCGGCGGCCGTGCCCTCGGTGCTTGAGGCGTCGATGTAGACCTTGACCTTGGGCTCGGTTCCGCTCGGGCGCACGATGACGCGTGCGCCGCCCTCCATCCAGAACCGCAGGATGTCCGAAGGCGGGAAGACGCCGAACCCGCGGATGAAGTCATCGACCTGCGACACTCGCACGCCGTTGATCGACGCGGGAGGAGCATCCCGCAATGCCGCCATGACGGCGCCGATGCGCGCGAGATCCGTGACCCGCAGCGAGACCTGGGCGCTCGCGAAGGCGCCGAAGCGCTCGTCGAAGTCGCGCTGGTGGTCGGCGATCGTGCGGCCCTCGGCGGCGAGCTCGCCCGCGAGGGCCAGGAAGTCGGCGGCGGCCGAGATGCCATCTTTGTCGCGCACCTTCTCGGGGTCGACGAGGTAGCCGAGGGCCTCCTCGTAGCCGTAGGCGAGGCCGCCCACGCGCGAGACCCACTTGAAGCCCGTGAGGGTGTCGCTGTAGCTCAGGCCGTACGCCTTCGCGACCTCCGACAGCGCGGGGGAGGAGACGAGCGACGCGGCGAGCTTCGCCATGCGGCCCTCGCGCGTGATGCGCTCGGCGGCGCGCCAGCCGAGCAGGGCGCCGACCTCGTTGCCCGACAGTCGCCGCCAGCCGTCCGGGGCGGAGCCGTCGGGCACCGCGACGGCGAGCCGGTCGGCGTCGGGGTCGTTGGCGATGATGAGCTGCGCGCCCGCGCGGGTCGCCGTCACGTACGACAGATCCATCGCGCCCGGCTCTTCGGGGTTCGGGAACGCCACGGTCGGGAACGCGCCGTCGGGCTCGATCTGCTCGGCGACGACGGTCGGCTCGCCGAGGCCGGCGTCGCGGAAGACGCGCTGCGCGACCTCCCACCCGACGCCGTGCATGGCCGTGTAGACGAAGGGCACGATCGCGCGCGCCGGGGCGCCCTCGCCCGACGGGACGAGCGCGACGGTCGCCGCGACATACGCGTCGATGACCTCCTCGCCCGCGAGCTCGTAGTCGGTCGAGCGCGGCAGCTGGTCGATCGACGTCGTCGACGCGATGCCGAGGATCGCCTCGTGGATCTCGCCGTCGACGGGCGCGACGATCTGCGATCCCTGATCGCGGCCGCCGAGGTAGACCTTGTAGCCGTTGTCGCGCGGCGGGTTGTGGCTCGCCGTCACCATAACGCCGGCGCTCGCGCCGAGGTGGCGCACGGCGAACGCGAGCACGGGGGTCGGCAGCAGGCGGGGCAGCAGGATCGCGCGCACGCCCGCACCCGCCATGAGCTCGGCGGTGTCGCGTGCGAAGACGTCGGAGTTCACGCGTCCGTCGTACCCGATCACGACGCTCGGATGGCTCTCGCGGCCGAGCAGGAACCGCGCGAACCCGGCTGCCGCCTGCGAGACGAGCACGCGGTTCATGCGATTCGGACCGGCGCCGAGCTCGCCGCGCAGCCCCGCGGTGCCGAACGCGAGCCGCGAGTCGAAGCGATCGCGCAGGGCCGCGCCGGCCGTCGCATCGCCGGTCTCGGCATCCGCGATCAGGGCCTCGAGCTCGGCCCGCGTGACGGGGTCGGGATCCTGGTCGCGCCAGGCCTTGGCGTCGTCGAGCGTCGTCATGGTGCCTCCGATCTGCGAACGGTCGAGCGGATGCTCGGTCAGGGTGATGCTGCGGTGCTGGGCCGCGACGCTACAGCGCCGCGACGATGCGCGCGAGCAGGGCGCTGATGACCGACTCGGCGTCCTTGCCGGCCTGCAGCACCTCGGCGTGGCTGAGCGGATCAGGGCTGATGCCCGCCGCGAGGTTCGTGATGAGCGACATGCCGAGAATCTCCATGCCGGCCTGGCGCGCCGCGATCGCCTCGAGCGCGGTCGACATGCCGACGATGTGGCCGCCCATGGCCTTCGCCATCTGCACCTCGGCGGGCGTCTCGTAGTGCGGGCCGCGGAACTGCACGTACACGCCCTCGTCGAGGCCGGGCTCGAGCTCGCGCGCGAGGTCGCGCAGTCGCGCGCTGTAGAGGTCGGTGAGGTCGATGAACGTCGCGCCCTCGAGCGGCGAGTTCGCCGTCAGATTGAGGTGGTCGCTGATGAGCACGGGAGTGCCGGGCGTCCAGTGATCCTTGATGCCGCCCGCGCCGTTGGTGAGGATCATCGTCTGCGCGCCGGCGGCGGCCGCCGTGCGCACCGAGTGCACGACCCGACGCACGCCGTGGCCCTCGTAGTAGTGGGTGCGCGCGCCGATCACGAGAGCGCGCTTGCCGCTCGGAGTGAGAATGCTGCGCAGCGTGCCGACGTGGCCGGTGAGCGCGGGCTTCGAGAAGCCGATGATCTCGGTGGCGGGAATCTCGGCCGTCGTCTCGCCGATGAGGTCGGCCGCCTTCGCCCAGCCCGAGCCGAGCGTCAGGGCGATGTCGTGGCTCGCGACGCCCGTCTTCTCGGCGATCTGGTCCGCCGCCTCCGCGGCGATCGCGAACGGGTCGGCGGCGGGGTCGTCGAGGGGGTGCGGTGCGGCGTCGGACATGCCCTTCATCGTAGTGAGGAGGTCGGATGCGCGACTGCGCGGTGGCACGCGCATCCGCGCTCGGCCCGCGCCCAGCATCCGTTGGGGTGTTCGCGGAGCGAATGGGAGACTGGAGGACGTGTCGACGACTTTCGAACGGACCCAGCGCATCGTCATCATCGGCGGCGGCCCCGGCGGCTACGAGGCGGCCCTCGCCGGCCGGCAGCTCGGCGCGGAGGTCACGCTCGTCGAGCGCTCCGGCGTCGGAGGCTCGGCCGTGCTCACCGACGTCGTGCCCTCGAAGACCCTCATCGCGACGGCCGAGGCCGCCGAGGCGATCATGGAGGCCGGCGAGGTCGGCGTGCAGTTCTTCGCGCGCGGCGAGAAGGGCCGGGCGGTCAAGCCCGAGATCGCCGTCAACCTCACCGCCGTCAACCAGCGACTGCTGCGCCTCGCCGCTCAGCAGTCGCAAGACATGCACGAGCAGCTCGAGCGCGCGGGCGTGCGCATCCTCAACGGCGACGGGCGTCTCGACGGGCCGGGGCGCGTCGTCGTCTCGACCGGCAGCGACCGCAAGCGCGTCGACTTCGACGAGTGCGACGCCGACACCGTGATCATCGCCGTGGGCGCGTCGCCGCGCGAGCTACCCTCTGCTCGACCTGACGGCGAGCGCATCCTCACCTGGAAGCAGCTCTACACGCTCACCGACGTGCCCGAGCACCTCATCGTCGTCGGCTCGGGCGTCACGGGGGCCGAGTTCGCCTCGGCGTATCGCTCGCTGGGTGCGCGCGTCACGCTCGTCTCCTCCCGCGACCAGGTGCTGCCGGGCGAGGATGCCGATGCCGCGGCCCTCATCGAGACGGTGTTCCTCCGCTCCGGCATGGAGCTGCTCTCGAAGGCCCGCGCCGAATCCGTCGAGAACACCGGCTCGGGCGTTCGCGTGACGCTCGCCGATGGTCGCGTCGTCGAGGGCTCGCACTGCCTCATGGCCGTCGGCGCCGTGCCGAACACCGCCGGGCTCGGGCTCGAGGAGGCCGGGGTGCAGCTCACCGAGAGCGGGCATATCCGCGTCAACCGCGTCGCGCGCACGTCGATCCCGTCGATCTACGCCGTCGGCGACTGCAGCGACTTCCTGCCGCTCGCGTCGGTCGCGTCGATGCAGGGCCGCACCGCGGTGTACCACGCGATGGGCGACGCGGTCGATCCGGTCGAACGCCGGAACGTGACATCCAACATCTTCACCCACCCCGAGATCGCGACCGTCGGCTTCACGCAGAAGGACGTCGAGGACGGCGTCGCCCGCGGCACCATCTTCAAGCTGCCGCTCGCCGCGAACCCGCGCGCGAAGATGCAGGGCGTCAAGGACGGCTTCATCAAGCTCTTCGCCTCGCGCACCTCGGGCACCGTCATCGGTGGGGTCGTCGTGGCGCCGCGGGCCTCCGAGCTGATCCTGCCGATCGCGCTCGCCGTCGAGCACCGCCTGACGGTCGACCAGCTCGCGTCGGCGATGAGCGTCTACCCGTCGCTCTCGGGCGGCATCACGGATGCTGCGCGCGCGATGCACGTCATCCGCGAGTAGCGCGGCCGGCGCGCGCTCGCCGGGCCGCCGGGCCGCGCCCGCCGCCCCGCTGCCGGTCAGAGTGAGTCGAAAAGTGGGGGG
>JAOASR010000149.1:0-10335 GCA_030158585.1 Microcella sp. | reverse complement strand
CCCCCCCCCCCCCCCCCCCCCACTTCTCGACTCAGCTGGCGCCGCCGACAAGAGCCGCGGCCGGCCCGTGGGTGCGGGGTGGCTCCTCCCCACTGCGCTATCGCGCACCTGCACTCACCGACTCGAGCGCACGGCGCTCCACCAGGGCAGGCGTCTGCATGCTGTCGCGATGCGCACATCGCCGGAGGCTCCGCCACTGCCCCTCGTCTACGCCCGAGATACGCAGGATGCGGGCGAGAGGACGAGGCTCTACCGCGCCTTGCGCTCGACAGCGATGGTGTCGGTGCACCCCGGGGTGCACGTCGCCGCCGACGATCTGGAGCGACTCGGCAGGGACGACCGCTATCGACTGCGCGTTCTCGCGACCGCTCGTCGGCTGAGCCGGTACGACATCATCTCCCACTGGTCGGCCGCCGCCTTGTGGGGTCTTCCGGCTGTCGACGGCTGGCCCGACGAGATCCACTCGACGGTCCCGGCAGCGAGTGGGCTCTGTCCGAACCGTACGCTTCGACGCCACCGTATCCGCACTCCCGCCACAGAGGCCGCGCACATCGCTGGCCTTCCGGTCACGTCATTGGCGCGCACCGTCATCGATGTTGCTGGCACAGCGAGCTTCCCGGCGGCGGTTGCGGTTGCGGATGCTGCGCTCTTCTCCGTCAGCCGCGGCGACCATGACAGGCTCACCCTGCTCTCCTTCCGCTCCGCTCTCTCCGGCGCTCTCGACGAGCTCGGCAGCGCACCCGGAAGCGCACGCGCCCGCAGGGTGATCGACTTCGCGGATGAGCGGGCGAATCGTCCGGGTGAATCGCTCAGTCGAGTGACGATGCACCTGATCGGCGCGCCACCGCCCGACTTGCAGTTCCGAGTCATCGGAGCGTCAGGGCGCATCTGGCACACCGACTTCGGCTGGCCCGAGTTCGGTGCGGCGGCCGAGTTCGACGGGCGCGCCAAGTACTCCGATCCGCAGTTCTTGCGAGGCCGCACAGCGGCTGAGGTGGTCTACGACGAGAAGGTGCGGGAGGACGACATCCGCCCATCCGTGCGGACCTTCGGCCGTTGGGACTGGTCGACCGCGCGCTCGCCGAAGCGCATGGCGAGCGCGCTCCGGCGCCTCGGCGTTCCCGTGGCTCGCGAGTGAGCCGAGAAGTGGTGATCGGGTCGGAATGATTCGACTCAATCGCCACTTTTCGGCACACGCGCGGCCCGGAGGGGCAGACGCGCGGCCAGCAGGCGCGCGCGGCCCAGAGCAACGAGGGCGCGCGGCGCCCGCCTCCCTAGTCGGCGATGCTGAGCAGCACGTGCCCGGCCGAGACGGTCTCGCCGACGGTCGCGTTGACGCCCGTGACGGTGCCGGCCTTGTGCGCGGTCATCGGCTGCTCCATTTTCATGGCCTCGAGCACGGCGACGAGGTCGCCCGCGACGACCGTGTCGCCCTCCGCGACGGCGAGCTTGACGACCGTGGCCTGCATGGGGCTCTTGACGGCATCGCCCGAGGCTCCGACGGCGACGCTCGAGCCTCCGCGGCGGCGCGGGGCGACGGCGACGGCCGTCGAGGCGCGGGATGCTCCGCTCGGCATGAGCGTCTCGGGCAACGACACCTCCAGGCGCTTTCCCCCGACCTCGACGACGACGGTGTGCCGGGCGACAGGCGCCGACTGCTCATCGGTGAGGGTGCCGCTCCAGGGCTCGAGCTGGTTGTCGAACTCGGTCTCGATCCAGCGCGTGAAGACGGTGAAGGGGGCGCCGTCGGCGGGCGCGAACGCGGGGTCGTCGACGATCGCCCGGTGGAACGGGAGCACGGTGGGAAGGCCGGCCACCTCGAACTCGGCGAGGGCGCGTCGGGAGCGCTCGAGGGCATCCTCACGCGTCTTGCCCGTGACGATGAGCTTCGCCAGGAGCGAGTCGAAGGCGCCCGAGATGACGTCGCCGGTCGTGACGCCCGAGTCGACGCGCACGCCGGGGCCGCCGGGGAAGCGCAGGGCGTGCACGGGGCCGGGCATGGGCATGAAGTTCAGCCCCGGGTCCTCACCGTTGATGCGGAACTCGATCGAGTGGCCGATCGCGACGGGGTCGTCGTAGCCGATCGCCTCGCCCTCCGCGATGCGGAACTGCTCGCGCACGAGGTCGATGCCCGTGACCTCCTCCGAGACCGGGTGCTCGACCTGCAGGCGCGTGTTGACCTCGAGGAACGACACGGTGCCGTCAGCGCCGATGAGGAACTCGCACGTGCCCGCGCCGAGGTAGCCGACCTCGCGCAGGATGGCCTTCGACGACTCGTAGAGGAGCGTCGTCTGCTCGTCCGTCAGGAACGGCGCGGGCGCCTCTTCGACGAGCTTCTGGTGGCGGCGCTGCAGCGAGCAGTCGCGCGTCGAGATGACGACGACGTTGCCGTGGCTGTCGGCGAGGCACTGGGTCTCGACGTGGCGCGGCTTGTCGAGGTACTTCTCGACGAAGCACTCGCCGCGGCCGAAGGCGGCGATCGCCTCGCGAGTGGCCGACTCGAAGAGCTCGGGAACCTCGTCGCGCGTGCGGGCGACCTTGAGGCCGCGGCCGCCGCCGCCGAACGCGGCCTTGATCGCGACGGGCAGGCCGTGGATGTCGACGAAGTCGAGCACCTCGTCAGCGCCCGAGACGGGGTTGAGGGTGCCGGGCGCGAGCGGGGCGCCCACCTTCTCGGCGATGTGGCGGGCCTTGACCTTGTCGCCGAGCGCGTCGATCGCGTCGGGCGAGGGGCCGATCCAGATGAGGCCGGCGTCGATGACGGCGCGGGCGAACTCCGAGTTCTCGGCGAGGAACCCGTAGCCAGGGTGCACGGCGTCGGCGCCCGAGCGGCGGGCGACCGAGAGCAGCTTCTCGATGACGAGGTAGGTCTCGGCGCTCGTCGAGCCGCCGAGCGCGTACGCCTCGTCGGCGAGCTTGACGTGCCGCGCATCGCGATCCTGGTCGGCGTAGACGGCGACGGTGCCGATGCGAGCGTCGCGCGCCGCGCGGATGACGCGGACGGCGATCTCGCCACGATTGGCGATGAGTACCTTCGTGATGCGGGCCATGGTTCTCTACCCTAGGGGGCCGTCGGCACCCCCCGTTTGGCTCACCCCTCACAAAAGCAGGGCGATTCCTTGCAGAGGGCCACAGGCGACGGATGCTCCGCCGAGGTCAGCGCGGGGCTACCGGTTCCACAGCTCCGTCCACCGGCCGCCGAGCTCGTGCACGAGCTTGCGCACGAGCGGCACCGAGAGCCCGACGACCGTGTGCGGGTCGCCCTCGATGCGGTCGATGAAGCCGGCGCCCTTCGAGTCGATCGTGAAGGCGCCGGCGACCTTGAGCGGCTCGCCCGTGGCGATGTAGTCGTCGATCTCGCGGTCTTCGATGTCGTCGGCGAAGTGCACGACGGCGCTCGAGGCGCGGCCGACCGCGCCGCGCAGCTCGCCGCCGCGGTGGTCGATGACCCAGTGTCCCGAGTGCAGCACGCCGCTGCGGCCGCGCTGGGCGAGCCAGCGGGCGCGCGCGACGGCGGGCTCGTGCGGCTTGCCGAACACGGTGCCGTCGAGCTCGAACGCCGAGTCGCCGCCGAGGATGAACCCGTCGACGTCGGCCAGCGCGAGACCGGCGGTAGCCGAGACGGCGGGGTCGAGCACGGCCTCGGCCTTGAGGCGGGCGAGCAGCTGGACCATCTCGGCGGCCGTCAGCGGGCCCGCGGCGGCGACCGCGGCATCCTCATCGACGAGCGGAGCGATCGCGACCGGTTCGATGCCGACCGCCCGCAGCGTCGCGAGTCGGGCGGGCGAGGTCGAGGCGAGGTAGAGGCGCACGAGTCGATGCTAGGTCCGCTCTGTTCGCCATTCAGGCTGCGGGCGGTCGGACGGCCGCTCTTGAGGCGCGGGCGGCTCTGCGGCCTGAGTGGCGAACGCGCGCTCGCACCTAGGCTGGGCCGTATGGGTGAGAACGTGGGCCGCGAGGTCGAGCTGACTGTTGATCGCATCGCGCACGGCGGCATCGCGGTCGGGCGGCTCGACGGTCGGGTGGTGTTCGTCTCCGACGCGATCCCGGGCGAGACGGTGCGCGCGCGCATCTCGGATGACCGCAAGAAGTCGTTCTGGCGCGCCGACGCCGTCGAGGTGCTCGAGGCGAGCGAGCACCGCCGCGAGCACGTCTGGCCGGTCGCGAGCATCGAGCGCGACCCGCGAGGCCGCGCGGGCGGCGCCGAGTTCGGGCACATCGCCCTGAGCCACCAGCGCGAGCTCAAGCGGCAGGTGCTCGCCGAGTCGCTGCAGCGCATGGCGGGCATCGAGAGCGACGTCAAGGTCGAGCAGCTGCCCGGCGATCACGCCGCGAACGGGCTGGGGTGGCGCACGCGCATCCGCCTGCACGTCGACGACCAGGGCCGCATCGGGCCGATGGCGAGCCGCTCGCACACTGTGATCCCGGTGACGGATGCTCCTCTCGCGTCGCCCGCCGTGCAGGCCGCGACGCCCTTCGCCGAGCGGTTCGTCGGCCTCGGCACGGTCGATGTGCTCGCCCCGACCGTGGGCGCCGCGCGCCTCGTGCTCGGAGAGCAGAAGCCGAGCGTCATCCGCGAGACCGTCGGCGAGCGCACCTTCCGCCTCGACGACACGGGCTTCTGGCAGGTGCACCGCGAGGCGCCCGTGACCCTCACGGCGGCGGTGCAGAACGCGATCGACGATGCGCTGTTCGACCCGCGCGCGGCGAACCTCGACCTCTACGGCGGCGTCGGGCTGCTCGCCGCCGCGGTCGGCGACCGGTTCGGCCCCGCGACGCGCATCACGAGCGTCGAGTCGGACGAGCGGGCAACCGAGCACGCCGCCGAGAACCTCTCCGACTGGATCGGCGCTGCCGCGATCACGCAGCGCGTCGACCGCTACCTGCGTGAGCTCGAGCAGTCGGCGAGCGCGACCGAGCGCGCCCGCCTGCGCGACGCGACGATCGTGCTCGACCCGCCGCGGTCGGGCGCCGGCACCGAGGTCATGGCCTCGCTCGGTCGTCTCGCCCCGGCTCAGATCGTCTACGTCGCCTGCGACCCCGTCGCGCTCGCTCGCGATGTCGCGCTCGCCGCTCAGCACGGCTATCGACTGGCGGGGCTGCGAGCCTTCGACCTCTTCCCGCACACCCACCACGTCGAGGCCGTGGCCTCGCTCGTGCGCGCGTGATTCGCGAGTAAAACGCACGTTTCTCGCCCAAGATTCGCGGGGGGTCGCGGTGCGGCGAGTCCCCGTCCGTGGCCGGTGCGCGGGCTAGCATGGGGCCAGCGCCGCAGCCCGACGGCGCCTCCCGCACCCGCGGGATCATTCTGCTCAGGGGGAAGAACGTCGTCGTGGTCGCTACGCAGGGGAAGAAGGTCCGGATCGCCGTGGTCGACGACCACGAATCGGTTCGCCTCGGCCTGCAGGCCGCCTTCACGAACGCGGGCTTCGAGTTCGTTCTCGCCGCTGCGACGGTTCCCGAGTTCGTCGAGGGCCTCGGCTCTGACGAGGTCGACGTCGTCGTGCTCGACCTGTCGCTCGGCGACGGCTCGAGCGTGACCGAGAACGTCAAGGCGGTGCAGGCGACCGGATCAGCGGTGCTCGTGCACTCGATCGCCGACCGCGTCGCGAGCGTGCGCGAGGCGCTTGCCGCCGGAGCGGCCGGGGTCATCCCGAAGTCGTCCGCCACCAAGACGGTCATCGCCGCCGCTGAGACGGTCGCGCGCGGCGAGGTGCTCAACAACCTGGAGTGGGCGAGCGCGATTGATGCCGACCGCGACTTCGCGAAGGCGCAGCTCGGGCGCCGCGAGCGCGAGATCCTGCACCTCTACGCGAGCGGTCTGCCCCTGAAGCTCGCCGCGCAGCAGCTCGGCATCGGCTACTCGACGGCTCGCGAGTACCTCGACCGCATTCGAGCGAAGTACGTCGAGGTCGGCCGCCCTGCGCCGACGAAGGTCGACCTGCTGCGCCGCGCGGTCGAAGACGGCATCCTCCCGGGCCTCGACAACGACGGCGATGAGCCTGCCTGATCCGGCTCCGAGCGCGGCGAAGCAGCCGCGCCAGCCGATCAGCCGCAAGCGCGTCGACACGGTTCTCTCGCGCTCGGTCGCCTGGTTCGGCGTCGTCTTCGGCGTGCAGGCCCTGCTGCTCGTGCTGCCGCAGTACTCGCTCGGGCAGCCTCTATGGGCGGCGCTCGCCGTCGGGACCGTCTACGCCTCGCTGCTCTTCTCTCTGCTCTGTTCGCTGCTCAAGCGCTTCGTCGTCGGAGCGCACCGCATCGTCGCGATCGTGTACGTGCTCGCACTCGTCACGTGGCCCTTCTTCCTCGCCGACCCGATGCAGCCGCAGTCGGGCGATCACTGGCTGTATCTGCTGACGACGGTCGCCACGGCGAGCGCGGCCATCGGGCTCGGCGTGCGCGGCGCGCTCGTCTACCTCTTCGTCGTGCCGTTCATCTACGGCATCATCCGCGCGACGCCCGCCGGCGGCGGCGGCCCGTGGGAGCTGGGCCTCTTCAACGCGATCTACGCGGTGATCCTCGGCGGAGCGGTGCTCGTCATCATCACGATGACGCGAGCGGCGTCGAGCTCGGTCGATGACGCCCAGGGCACCGCGCTCGACCGCTACTCGTTCGCGGTGCGTCAGCACGCGACCGAGGTCGAGCGCGTGCACGTCGACGCGATCGTGCACGACAGCGTGCTCACGACCTTCCTCTCGGCCGCCCGTGCCGAGTCGGCGGACGAGAAACGACTTGCGGCGACGATGGCCGCCAACGCCATGCGGCACCTCGAGGAGGCCGCGCTCGCGACGCCCGATGACGGCAGCACCGTGCGGTTCCGGCAGATGGCCGATCGCATCGTGCAGGCCGCGCGAGAGCTCTCGGTGCCCTTCTCGATCCGCGTTCGCTCGCTCGACACGCGCATCCTCCCCGCCGCGCAGGCCGAGGCGCTGTTCTCCGCCTCGGTGCAGGCCATGGTCAACTCGATCCAGCACGCCGGTGGCCCCGAGGTGAAGCGCTGGCTGCGCGTCTCGGGGGTGCAGGGCGGCGCCATCGAGATCGAGATCGGCGACGCGGGCACGGGCTTCGATCTCGAGCGCGTGCCGGGCGAGCGCCTCGGCGTGCGGCGCTCGATCATCGAGCGGGTATCGAACGCCGGCGGCGAGGCGCACGTGAAGACCTCTCCCGGCCACGGCACTGTCGTGCTCGTGCGCTGGCCGGTGTTCGCGTCCGGTCCTGTGCGCGAGGGCGATCTGCTCGAGGAGGCACGATGAGGATCGGCGTGCCCCGCGCGCTCATCGTCTCGATGGCGGCGCTCTTCTCGGGCTACCACATCGTGCTCGGCCTCTACACGATCGAGGTTCCGGCGAATCCCCTCGCGGTGCTCGCCGCCATGGTGCTCTATGCCCTCGCGACGACGATCAGCCTCCTGCCCGGTCAGCCCGAGCGGATGCCTGTCTGGATGGCCGCGCTCAACGTCGCGGTGTGCGTCAGCATGACCCTGCTCATCACCCCGCAGCTCGACCCCGGTCGTGAGGGCGGCCTCGGCTACGCCACCTGGTACGTGGCCGCCATCGGCACGCTCATGACGATCACCTCGACCCGCAAGCGGCACATGTTCGCGTGGGCGGGCGTGGGGCTGCTCGCCCTGCAGACGCTCTGGTGGGGCGGGGCGAACGGTCCGGCGCTGCTGCTCGGCACGGGCGTGATCGGCTCGGCGTCGTGGGTCGCGATCTCGCACATCCTCAGCCGCGCTCTCGCGAAGGCGTCGCTCGACGCGCAGCGCTTCGCGCAGGCCGAGCGCGAGGCGACCGACTGGCAGGCGGCGCAGGAGGCGCACCTCTACGAGCGGCAGTTCCGGCTCGGCCAGACGAGCACGATGGCCGCCCCCATGCTGCACGTGATCGAGCGGTCGCAAGGCGAGCTCACCGACGAGCAGCGTCGCGAGTGCATCTACCTCGAAGCGGCGATCCGCGACGAGATCCGCGGCCGCGAGCTGCTCAACGACGCTGTGCGCGCGCAGGTCATGGCGGCCCGCCGTCGCGGCGCGACCGTCACGCTCTTCGACGAGGGAGGGCTCGATGGCATGGATCCAGGCGAGCGCGAGCACGTGCTCAACCAGCTCGCGGTCGCCATCCGCGGCACGAGCGCGCGGCGCATCATCGCTCGCACCGCGCCCGTCGACTCGGATGTCGCGATCACCGTGGTCGGCCTCACGCCGGTCGGCGACGGCTCAGCCCGCGATCTCGGCTCGGCCGAGGAGGAGGACGACGAGGACGACGAGGTCGACCTCTGGATGGAGATCCCGCGGCCCTCGGCGATGTCGCGGCGCTGAACCCTCAGCGTCAGCCTCTCGGCCGTCTGCTCGACCCAGCGCGCGGCCGCCTGACGGGGAACGCCACGGCCGCCCGTTAACGATCGAAGGGCCGGGGTACCCATCCCCGGCCCTTCGTAACGTATCGAGTTAGATCCACAACCCGAATATGGATCTAACTCGCCCCCCAATCAACGGGCCGATTACCCTAGTCGGCCGGTGAAGGGTGGTGCGCTCTGAGAGAGCCGCACCGCTTATAGGCAATAGTGCCCGCGCTGAGGGTGTCCGCATAGTCGTCATTTTGGGGGACTACCGGGGTACAAATTTCGTACCCCGGTTCGGCGGTGCGGCCATTTTCCGCGCTTGTGGAACGAAAGCCTGCGCGAAACCGGGGTACATCCCCCGTCTGGGGGGCGCGATTCTCCGGGCAGAGACCCGCTCGGTGCGGAATCCGAAGCGGCGACGACGGATTCCGCACTGCCTCACCGGACTCGGGAGCCGACGAGCGTCAGCAGCCGCGCTGACCGCGCGAGGCGCTCCACGCTCCGGGGCCCGCATGCACGGCCGCGCGCGGGGCACGAGCGGCCCGGCGCCACAGGTCGACGCGGGGCTCGGTGCGGGGCGCCCCCAGGGCGGCCTGCTCGGCGAGCGCGGCGGCGATGACCGCGTGCGCGGCGGCGAGCTCCTCCTCGGTGGGGTCGCCCGATACGATGCGCACGAGCACCTCGGGCGCAGCATCCGCCGCTGGGTTCTCGCCTGTGCTCACAGCGGGATGTTCCCGTGCTTCTTGGGCGGCAGGCTCGCGCGCTTGCCCTTGAGGGCTCGCAGCGCCTTGATGACCGCGACGCGCGTCGCCGCCGGCTCGATGATGCCGTCGATCTCGCCGCGCTCGGCCGCGAGGAACGGGCTCGCGACGTCGTACGTGTACTCGTTCGCGAGGCGAGTGCGCACCGCGGCGACGTCTTCTCCCGCGGCCTCGGCGGCCTTGATCTCGTTGCGGTAGAGGATGTTCACCGCGCCCTGCCCGCCCATGACGGCGATCTCGGCCGTGGGCCAGGCGAGGTTGATGTCGGCGCCGAGCTGCTTCGAGCCCATGACGATGTAGGCGCCGCCGTACGCCTTGCGCGTGATGACGGTGACGAGCGGCACCGTCGCCTCGGCGTAGGCGTAGAGGAGCTTCGCGCCGCGGCGGATGACGCCCTGCCACTCCTGGTCGGTGCCGGGCAGGTAGCCGGGCACGTCGACGAGCGTCAGCACGGGGATGGAGAAGGCGTCGCAGAAGCGCACGAACCGCGCGGCCTTCTCGCCGGCGTCGATGTTGAGCGTGCCGGCCATGGCCTTCGGCTGGTTGGCGATGACGCCGACGCTGCGGCCCTCGACGCGCGCGAATCCGATGACGATGTTCGGGGCGAAGAGCGGCTGGACCTCGAGGAACGAGCCCGCGTCGACGACGTGGTCGATGATGTCGAGCACGTCGTAGGGCTGGTTGGGGCTGTCGGGCACCATCGTGTTGAGGCGACGGTCGTCGTCGGTGACCTCGAGCTCGGCGTCGGAGGCGTACTGCGGCAGCTCGGCGAGGTTGTTGTCGGGCAGGTAGCTCAGCAGCGAGCGCGCGAAGTCGAAGGCGTCGGTCTCGTCCTGCGCGAGGTAGTGCGAGACGCCCGAGGTGCGGTTGTGAGTGAGCGCGCCGCCGAGCTCCTCCATGCCGACGTCTTCGCCCGTGACGGTCTTGATGACGTCGGGGCCGGTGACGAACATCTGGCTGGTCTTGTCGACCATGATGACGAAGTCGGTGAGGGCGGGGGAGTACACGGCGCCGCCGGCCGCGGGGCCGCAGATGATCGAGATCTGCGGAATCACGCCGCTCGCCGCGGTGTTGCGGCGGAAGATCTCGCCGTACTTGCCGAGCGCGACGACGCCCTCCTGGATGCGCGCCCCGCCCGAGTCGAGGATGCCGATGATGGGCACGCCCGTCTTGATGGCGAGATCCATGACCTTGATGATCTTCTCGCCCGCGACCTCGCCGAGCGAGCCGCCGAAGA
>JAOASR010000148.1:17829-32132 GCA_030158585.1 Microcella sp. | reverse complement strand
AGGGCGACCGTCGTGGCCGCTCGGCCGCGCTCAACATGGTCATCACCGAGACCGGAGCCGCGAAGGCCGTCGCGAAGGCGCTGCCGGCGCTCGCGGGCAAGCTCACGGGCAACGCCATCCGCGTGCCCACGCCCGACGTGTCGATGGCGATCCTCAACCTTCAGCTCGAGCGCCCGGCGACGCGCGACGAGGTCAACGAGCACATCCGGCAGATGTCGCTGCACTCCGACCTGCGGCAGCAGATCGACTACATCGAAAGCCCCGAGGTCGTCTCGAGCGACTTCATCGGGTCGCACCGCGCGGGCATCGTCGACGGGCTCGCCACGATCGCGACGGACGAGTCGGTCATCGTCTACGTCTGGTACGACAACGAGTTCGGGTACAGCTCGCAGGTCATTCGCGTGCTCGAGACCATGGCGGGGTCGCACCCGCGGGTGGTGCCGGCGCGGGTTCGGGCGGCGAGCGGCGCGAGCGCAGCATCCGTCGCCTGCGGCGGCCGCCGCCGCGCCGCGCCCCGCCCTGCGCCGTGCCCTGCGCCGCGCCCCGCCCAGCGCCGTGCCCGCCCGACCACTCAGCCGATCGGTGACTGCGCGCCGCCGTGTGAAGGTGTCGGTGGAGCCTGCGCTCAGGCGCCCGCCGTTCAGCACGCGCGGGTTCGTTGACGACGCGCGAGTACGAACCCGCGCGTCGTCAACAGACCCGCGCGTCGTCGGTCGCCGGAAGGCGCGACGACGCGCGCCGCACCGTGTGTGACACCGTGCGCCGCGCTACCGGAACGCGGGGATGCCCGTGATCGCGTTGCCGAGAATGAGCGTGTGCACGTCGTCGGTGCCCTCGTAGGTGCGCACCGACTCGAGGTTGTTGGCGTGCCGTAGCGGCGAGTACTCGAGCGTGACGCCGTTGCCGCCGAGCATCGCGCGGGCCTCGCGCGCGATCGCGATCGCCTCGCGCGCGTTGTTGAGCTTGCCGACCGAGATCTGGTGCGGCTGCAGCTGACCGGCATCCTTGAGGCGACCGAGCTGCAGGGCGAGCAAGAATCCCTTGTCGATCTCGAGCGCCATGTCGACGAGCTTCTGCTGGGTCAGCTGGTACGACGCGACCGGCTTGCCGAACACCTCGCGCTGCTGCACGTAGGCGAGAGCCACCCGGTAGCTGTCGAGCGCGGCGCCCATGACGCCCCAGACGATGCCGTAGCGGGCCTGGTTGAGGCACGTGAACGGCCCGCGCAGGCCCTCGGCCCCCGGCAGCTGCGCCGAGAGCGGCACGCGCACCTCGTCGAGCACGATGTCGCACTGGATCGAGGCGCGCATCGACAGCTTCTGCCCGATCGGCGTCGCCGTGAAGCCGGCCGCGTCGGTCGGCACGAGGAACCCCCGGATGCCGGCGTCGGTCTGCGCCCAGATGACGGCGATGTCGGCGATCGACGCGAGGCCGATCCAGCGCTTCGACCCGGTGATGACCCAGTCGTCGCCGTCGCGGCGCGCGAAGGTGCGCATCGAGGCCGGGTCGCTGCCCGCCTCGGGCTCGGTGAGGCCGAAGCATCCGATCGCCTCGCCGGCGGCCATGCGCGGCAGCCACTCCTGCTTCTGCTCCTCCGAGCCGAAGGTGTGGATGGCGGTCATCGCGAGCGACCCCTGCACCGACACGAAGGTGCGCAGCCCCGAGTCGCCGGCCTCGAGCTCGGCGGCGGCGAGCCCGTACTCGACGGCCGAGCGCCCCGCGCAGCCGTAGCCCTGCAGGTGCATGCCGAGCAGCCCGAGCGCGCCCATCGGCTTGATGATCTCGGTCGGGAAGACGCCCGCCTCGTACCACTCGGCGATGTGGGGCTTGAGCTCGACGTCGACGTACGCGCGCACGCGGTCGCGGGTCGCGCGCTCCTCGTCGCTGAGCAGGGCGTCGAAGCCGATGAGGTCGAGCGGGGAGTCGGTCATGTGCGGTCCTTCCGTCGCTCCCTCATCGTGTCGCGCGGCGCAGTATTTGTCCACTTGTACAGTTGCCTCATGATTCGACCCCTCGACGGGATGCTCGTCGCCGACTTCAGCCGCGTGCTGGCCGGCCCGACCGCCGCCGTCATGCTCGCCGATCTCGGGGCGCGCGTCATCAAGGTCGAGCGCCCCGGCGCCGGAGACGACACGCGCGCGTGGGGCCCGCCGTGGGCCGGGTCGTCGAGCGCCTACTTCGAGGCCGCGAACCGCTCGAAGCAGTCGATCGCCCTCGATCTCGCCGACCCGGCCGACCTGGCCCTCGCGCGCGAGCTCGGCGATCGCGCCGACGTCGTGCTCGAGAACTACCGCACGGGCTCGCTCGCGCGCTTCGGCCTGGACGCCGCGAGCGTGCTCGAGCGCAACCCGCGCGCCGTCTACTGCTCGATCACGGGATTCGGCTCGACGGGGGAGGGCGCGACAATGCCGGGCTACGACTTCCTCGTGCAGGCGGTCGGCGGGCTCATGAGCATCACGGGCGACGCGGGCGGCGAGCCGCGCAAGGTCGGCGTCGCGATGGTCGATCTGCTCGCCGCCAATCACGCTGCGATGGGCGTTCTCGCGGCCCTCCTGCTCCGCGAGCGCACGGGCGCCGGGCAGCACGTCGAGGTCTCGCTGCTCGCGAGCCTCGTCGCCTCGCTCGCCAATCAGGCCTCGTCGTACCTCGCGACGGGCGTCGCGCCGCGCGCGCTCGGCAACCGCCACCCCTCGATCGCTCCGTACGAGACGCTGCGCTGCCGCGACGGGCTCATCGCCGTCGCGGTGGGCAACGACGCGCAGTTCGCTGCCCTCTGCCTCGTGCTGGGGTCTCCCGGGCTCGCGAGCGACTCGCGCTTCGCGACCAACCCCGCGCGGGTCGAGCATCGCGACGCTCTGCAGGCCGCGCTCGAGGCGCTGCTGGCCGTCGACGACGCCGCGGCGTGGGCGACGCGGATGCTCGGCGCAGGGGTGCCCGCGGGCACCGTGAACGGCATCGACGAGGCGCTCGCGCTCGCCCGGAGGCTCGGGCTCGAGCCGACCGTCGACGTGGGGCCGGAGCATCCGCCGCAGCTCGCGCACCCCGTGCGCTACTCGGGGTTCGCCCCCGCCGCGCCCACGCCGCCGCCCGCGCTCGACGAGCACGGCGACGCGGTGCGCGCGTGGCTCGTCGGCCCGCGCGACTGACGCCCCCGCGCCCCAGAGGTCGACGCCAGTCGCTGTACACGGCGGCGAGTCGACCCCAAGAATCCGCCGAGGAGGAGTGCCGCGGGGCACCCCTCGTCTCCTAGGCTGGGGGCAGGTGTGCACCGCTGCCGACCTCACCCGGACGGCTGCGTGCACCGCGATCTCTCAAGGAGCCTCATGAGCAAGTACGCAGTGATCAACCCGGCCACGGGTGAGACGGTCAAGGAGTACGCGACCGCGACCGACGCCGAGATCTCCGCCGCGATCGACGCCGCCCACGCGGCCGCCCGCGGCTGGGCGCGCACGACGACGCGCGAGGAGCGCGCCGCCCTCGTCACGCGCGTGGCCGAGCTGCACCGCGAGCGCCGCCAGGAGCTCGCCGAGATCATCGTGCGCGAGATGGGCAAGCCCATCGGCGACGCCCTCGGCGAGGTCGACTTCTCGGCCGACATCTACCAGTACTACGCCGACAACGGCCCCAGCCTGCTCGCCGACGAGCCGGTCGACCTGGCCGAGGGCAGCGAGGGCTCGGCGTTCATCCGCAAGAGCGCGCTCGGCGTGCTGCTCGGCATCATGCCCTGGAACTTCCCGTACTACCAGGTCGCCCGCTTCGCCGGCCCGAACCTCGTGCTCGGCAACACGATCATCCTCAAGCACGCGGCGCAGTGCCCCGCGTCGGCCGAGGCGATCCAGCAGATCTTCCTCGACGCCGGCTTCCCCGAGGGCGCCTACGTCAACGTCTACGCGACCAACGACCAGATCGGCACCGTCATCGCCGACCCGCGCGTCGCGGGCGTCTCGCTCACGGGCTCGGAGCGTGCTGGGGCGGCCGTCGCCGAGCAGGCCGGTCGTCACCTCAAGAAGGTCGTGCTCGAGCTCGGTGGCAGCGACCCCTTCATCCTGCTCTCGACCGACGACCTCGACGGGGCCGTCGAGTCGGCCGTCAACGCGCGCGTCGACAACAGCGGCCAGTCGTGCAACGGCGCCAAGCGCTTCATCGTCATCGACGACCTCTACGACGCCTTCCTCGAGAAGTTCGTCGCCAAGATGAGCGAGGTCGGCCCCGGCGACCCCATGGCGGGCGAGGCCGCGTACGGCCCGCTGTCGTCGGCCGCGGCCGCCGAGAACCTCGAGGGTCAGGTGACGAAGGCCGTCGAGGGCGGCGCCCAGGTTCTGACCGGCGGCACGCGCGAGGGCACGTTCTTCTCGGCCACCGTGCTCGCGAACGTCAAGCCCGGCAACCCTGCCTTCTACGAGGAGTTCTTCGGCCCCGTGGCCCAGGTGTTCAAGGTCGCGAACGAGGCCGAGGCGATCCAGCTCGCCAACGACACCCCGTTCGGCCTCGGCTCGTACCTGTTCACGACCGACAGCGAGCAGGCGGCGCGCGTCGCCGACCAGATCGACGCGGGCATGGTCTACGTCAACTGCGTGCTCGCCGACAGCCCCGAGCTGCCCTTCGGCGGCATCAAGAACTCGGGCTCGGGCCGCGAGCTCGGCACGCTCGGCATCGACGAGTTCGTCAACAAGAAGATGATCCGCATCGCCTAATCGGCAGCGGGTTCCGAACGGCCGGGCGCGGCATCGAGCGCCCGGCCGTTCGTCGTCTGCGGCGGATGCTCGACCGAGGCCGGCGCGGGCGCGGGTGCCACAGCACCGAGCTCGCGCGCCTCGGCGCGCCCGAGCAGCTCGCGCGCGAGCAGCGTCGAGCCGACGACCGCGGCCGGCATGACCACGATGGCGCCGCCCGGTACGAGGAAGCACAGCTGCGTCATGACTCCGAAGCCCAGCTCGCGGGCGCGCGAGCCCTTGAGCAGCCGGCGCCGAGCATCCCGCCTGAGGCCTCGCGCCTGGAACGGTCGCTGCGTGAGCTCGCGCGCGAGCAGGTGGCCGCCGAGCAGCGCTCCGACGACGGGGCCGGCGACCGAGCCGACGACGGGGATGAGCCCGACCGCGAGGGTCGTCAGGCCGTAGCCGATGGCCCGCAGGATCAGGAGAACCGCCTCGCCGACGGAGCGCCAGAACCCGAACGGCGCGGGCTCGAAGGCCCCCAGGTCGAGCTCGGCCCGTCGCCAGATGCGCTCGTAGAAGGGGTCGCCGACGAGCAGCGTCAGGGTCGTGAACGTGTAGAAGGCGAGCACGAGCAGACCGACGACGAGAAGGGTTCCCGCGGCGCCGCGCACGAGCTCGCGCTCGGCTTCGCCCCACGCGTCGGCGAAGGGCGTCAACCAGCTCGCGATGCCCGTCAGGTTCGCGGTGAGCACGCTCGCCACGACGATGATCAGGGTGAGCACGATCGCGGCGGGCAGCATGCCGAGCGCCATGACGCCCGGCCGCCTGCGCCACATGCCGAAGCCGCGCCAGACGAGGCCCGCGCCGGCCAGCAGCTCGCCGAGCACGCCGAGACGCGTCGCGTCGCGTCGACCGCTGTCGCGGGGTCGGGATGCTCGGGGCCGGGCCACGCGAACACCCTAGTCACGGCCCGCCGATGTCGGGACCTTCGTCCCTGACCGACTCGCCCGTGCCCGCGTACTCTCGCGCCATGACGGTACTGGTGGTCTTCGAATCGCACTGGGGCAACACCGAGCAGGTCGCGCGTGCGATCGCCGGTGGGCTGCGCGAATCGAGCGTCGACGTGCGCATCGCGAGCGTCGACGAGGCGCCCCGCGACCTCGGCGGCATCGATCTGCTCATCGTGGGTGGTCCGACCCATGCCTTCTCGCTCTCGCGCAAGCGCACCCGCGAAGACGCTGATCGACGAGGGTCGACGACGGGCGTGATCGAGACCGGGCTGCGTGACTACCTCAACGACATCGCGGCCGGTGACGCGCATCCGCCTCTCGTCGCCTTCGACACCAAGGTGTCGCACCCCAACCTGCCCGGGTCGGCCGCGCGCGCCGCCGTGCGCCTGGCCAAGCGCCACCAGTTCGAGATCGAGGCCGAGCCCGAGACGTTCTGGGTGCATGACGTCGCGGGCCCGCTCGACCCCGGGCAGCTCGATCGCGCCCGGCAGTGGGGGCACGAGCTCGCCGCGCACGCCAGCGCTCTAGGCTGAGGCCTCGGAGCGCGGTGGATCCCGCGCCCGTGACAGGAGCCGCCGTGCACCGCTTCGAGGAGCTCGCCTTCGAGCAGACGCCGATGGGCGAGCTGACCCTGCGTCGCCGCTTCGAAGAGGCCATCGACGCCGACGTCTTCGAGGTGCGCCTCGGCGATGAGTACCTGATGTCGAGCCTGTTCACGGTGGCAGAGGAGGAGCTCGCGCACCTCGGTCTCGCCGCGGTCGACGAGGCGCTCGGCGACGCGCTCGACATCGTCGTCGGCGGGCTGGGACTCGGCTACACGGCCGTCGCGGCCCTCGAGAGCCCGCGCGTCGCCTCGATGACGGTGATCGATGCCCTGCCCGCGGTGATCCACTGGCACTCGCGTCAGCTGCTCCCGGCCTCCGAGCGCCTCATGGCCGACACTCGCACCCGGCTCGCGCACGCCGATTTCTTCGCGCTCATGCGCGGCGAGCCTGGCGCGATCGTCGACGTGCCTGAGCGGTTCCACGCGATCCTTCTCGATGTCGACCACTCGCCGCATCATCAGCTCGACCCCTCGCACGCCGACCTCTACACGGTCGAGGGGCTGCGCCGCCTGACGCGACACCTGCACCCGGGCGGCGTCTTCGCGCTGTGGAGCGACGACGAGCCGGAGGACGAGTTCCTCGACCGACTGCGCGCCGTGTTCGCGCACGTCGAGGGCTACCGCATCGCCTTCCCCAACCCCATCACGGGCGGCGAGTCGACGAACGGCGTCTACGTCGCGACGCTGTCGTTCGCGCCCGAGAGCGGGCGCGCCACGGCGTAGGGCGAGGCTGCTCAGAACACCTTGCCGGGGTTCATGATGCCGAGCGGGTCGAAGACGGCCTTGATCTGCCGCTGCAGCGCGAGCTGAGGGGTGCCGAGCTCCTCCTCGAGCCACTGGCGCTTGAGCGTGCCGACGCCGTGCTCGCCCGTGAGCGTGCCGCCGAGCTCGAGGGCGGCGCGGAACAGCTCGTCCGCCGCCTGCCAGACGGCCTCGGGCACCTCGTCGCCCTCGTAGACGAAGTTCGGGTGCAGATTGCCGTCGCCCGCGTGCCCGACGGTCGGGATCTCGAGCCCGTGGCGCGCGCCGATGCGCTCGATCTCGGCGAACATCGCGGCGAGGGCCGAGCGCGGCACGGCGACGTCCTCGATGAGCACCTGGCCGCGCGCGGCCATCGCGCCGTGGAACGCGCGCCGCACCGCGAGCAGATGCTCCGCCTCGCGCGGGTCGGTCGTGAGGCCTCCGCGCCCGCCGTGGGCGCCGATGAGCTCGAGCGCGGTCTCGGCCTCGGCGAGGGCGCCGGGGCCGTCGGTCTGCACGAGCAGATGGGTCGCGCCCGGCGGCGGTGCCGGCATCCCGAGATGCTCGTGGATCGCCGCGAGCGCCGCCGCATCGATGAGCTCGAGCGCGGCCGGGCGCAGTCGCGCGGCGGTGATGGCGGCGGATGCGGCGGCCGCGTCGACGACCGAGCCGAACGTCGCGCCGATGGTCGCCGTCGGCCCGGTCGGCAGCGGCAGAAGCCGCACGGTCGCTTCGACGACCACCCCGAGAGTGCCCTCCGAGCCGATCATGAGCGCGGTCAGATCGAGGCCCGTGACGCCCTTGACGGTGCGATGCCCGAGCTCGAGAAGCGAGCCGTCGGCGAGCACGACCTTGAGCCCAAGCACCGCCTCGCGCGTCACGCCGTACTTCGCGCACAGCAGGCCGCCGGCGTTCGTGGCGATGTTGCCGCCGACCGTCGAGATCGCTCGGCTCGCCGGGTCGGGGGCGAAGAACAGGCCATGCGGCTCGAGCGCGGCGTTGAGGGCGGCGTTGATGACGCCCGGCTCGACCACGGCGAG
Source organism: Microcella sp. (assembly GCA_030158585.1). Classification (GTDB taxonomy): domain Bacteria; phylum Actinomycetota; class Actinomycetes; order Actinomycetales; family Microbacteriaceae; genus Microcella. The sequence goes on along the minus strand of JAOASR010000148.1, from coordinate 24,082 downwards.
CTGGTCGGCCGGCGAGATCTCGAGGATGCGGTTCATGCGGGCCGTCGAGACCACGAGCTCGCCCGCGCCGCCCATCGCTCCGCCCGTGAGCCCCGTGCCGGCGCCGCGAGGCACGATTGGCAGCCGGTGCTCGGTCGCGATCCGCAGCGTCGCCTGCACGTCGTCGATCGAGCGCGCGTGCACGATCGCGAGCGGCATGCCGTCGCGCCGCAGCCCCGAGTAGTCGGCCCGCATCGCCTCGAGCTCGTCGGGTCGCGTCGAGAGGGCGTCACCGAGGGCGGCGCGCAGCGCCGAGAGCGCCGGATGCTCGCTCACCGATTGCGCGTCCGGTCGGTCAGCCAGAACAGGCCGGCGACCATCGCGAACGTCGCAGCGATGAGCAGAGCCGTGGTCGGAGACTCGGTCGAGGCCACGGGAATGTCGCCGGGGAGCTCCTCGGGCCCGACGAGCACGAGCCGCATGGTGCCGAGAGCGATGCCGACCGCCGCGACGGCGAAGCCGAGAGCCATGCCGACGATCGTGATGCCGCGATCGGTGCCGGCGGCGAGGCGCTTGACGCGCGTGCGCGTCCACTGCGCGGCGGCGGCGATCCAGAGTGTGAAGGCGACCGTGTAGGGGTCGAGCAGGCTCGACAGCAGCGGCTCACCCGAGACGAGCATCCGTGCTGCGACCGAGACGGCCGAGGCGATGACGGCGGCGATGACGATCCAGCGCAGCCGCTGGTCGATCGCGCGCCAGCGCAGCGCATGCACGATGATCGGCGCGGCCGCGAACCACAGGACGGGCGCGACGTCGACGAAGAGCAGCACGACCTGGCCGGGCCGGTCGAACGACGTGTCGCCGAGGCCGAGCTGGAAGGCGAGGCCGCCGATGACGGTCGCGAGCAGAGCGCCGAACAGCAGCGACTGCATGACCGAGACCGGTCGCGGCGGCCGGGCCGGGCCGGCATAGCTCGCCGCCCTCGCCTCGTCGTGCCGGGCATCCGCTCTCGCTGCGTCGTCGCTCACGACGCGATGCTACGCCGCTGCGCCGGGAGTCTGCGCCCGCTGCACGAAGCCCGCGCGCTGCTGCGCGCCCCACTCCGACGGCGTCGATCGGATGGCCCGCCAGAGCCCGACCGTGCGCCACAGCGCGTGCGGGAAGTAGAAGACGATCGGCTCGAGGAACGCCGTGCCGATGAGCCGCCGCATCGACCGCCAGGTGCGGTAGTCGCGCGTCGCGCCGAGCTCGATCGCGACCGCCAGCAGTGATGTCGCGACCGAGACGAAGTAGGAGACGAGCAGGGCGAGCCCGATCGCGAGCCAGGGAATGACGCCGACCGCGGCCGCCAGGAGGGCGATGCCCATCCCGACGAAGACGAGCGGCGCGCCCCACTGCTCGAAGAGCCAGAAGTAGGGGAGCGTCACCATGCCGAGCGTGCCGTAGCGAGGGCGCATGATCATGTCACGGGCCCCTCGCAGCAGCTCACCGAGGCCCTGCGACCAGCGCTTGCGCTGCCGGGCGACCGCCGACCAGCTCGCCGGCACCTCCGTCCAGCAGACGGGGTCGGCGACGAACACGATGCGGTACGGCTCGCGCTCGGTGCGGTGATGCCGGTGCGCGGCCAGGACGAGTTCGGCGTCCTCCGCAAGGCTCGCGGCATCGAGGCCCCCGAGCGTGATGAGCGTGTCGCGCCGGAACACCCCGAACGCCCCCGAGATGATGAGCAGCCCCTTGATGGCCGACCAGCCGGCGCGCCCCACCAGAAATGCGCGCAGGTACTCGAGCACCTGGATGCGCTCGATGATCGAGTCGGGCATCTCGACCCGGTCGACCTCGGCCTCGATGAGCACGGCGCCGTTCGCGGGCCGCACGATGCCTCCCGAGGCAACGACCGTCGGGTCGTCGATGAAGGGCTGAACGACGCGCAGCAGGGCCGTCGGCGACAGGATCGAGTCGCCATCGATCATGCAGACGAGCTCGTGGCGCGCGAACTGCAGCGCGGCGTTGACGGCATCGGCGCGGCGCCCCACGGAGATCTTGCGAATCAGCAGCGCGTCGTGCCCATCGAAGCGGTGCACGCTCTCGATGGCGCCCAGAAGGGGAAGCGGGCTCACCGGATCCTCTGCCGTGAGCGTCATCGGGAATCGTGCCCCGAGCACGGCTGATGTGCCATCCGTCGACCCGTCGTCGACGACGATGATCTGCACGCGCGGATACTGCAGTCGGAGCAGTGACTCGACCGAGGCGACGACGCCGGCGCTCTCGTTGTGCGCGGGAACGAGTACCGAGACACCGGGCGTGAGCGGGCTCGCGAACGTTCCCGAGAGCAGGTCGTCAGACGCCCACTTGCGCTCGTCCGAGATCGCCCCGATCGCTCGGATCACGATCGTGAGGTAGAAGAGCTGGTAGATCGCGAAGTAGACACCGAACACGATCGTGATGATGACCAGGCTCGCCCCGAGCGTCTCGGCGAGCCAGGGCTCGACCGTCACGGCGTGCCTCCGAGCCCGGCGATCGCCTCGTCGAGGTGCCGTCGCGCAATGGGGTTCGACTCGAACTGCAGTCGAGCACGCAGGGGCTCGAGCGAGCGGCGCGTGCCGACTCGGCGCAAAGCATCGGCGGCGGCGATGCGCACGAGCGGGTCGTCGTGCTCGAGCGCGGCGACGGCGTGCGGCTGCACGCCCGGGAGCCCGGCCGCACTGCCCGTGCTCAGGGCGACGCGCAGTCCGTCGGGGTCGCGCGTGCTCCAGGCCGCATGCAGCGAGTCGACGTCGAGCAGGCGGCACCGCATGATCGCGATCGACGCGACGAGCGGGGGCAGTCGGCGCTCCTGGCGGCACGCGGCGGCGAGCACGGGAGCGATCGCCTCGGTGCGGCCGGTCGACCCCCACTCGAGAGCCGCGACACCGCGCACGCGCGCATCGGGGTCGTCGAGCATCCGGCTCATGAGAATAGGGGAGGGCTCGGCGGTGGTGCGCACGTAGAGGCGGATGCTCCGCGCACGCTCGAGGGCCCGACGGTCGCGCATGCCCGCCCTCGCGATCGCGCTCGCACCGTGCACGTCGAGCCAGCCCTGCAGTGCCTCGCGGTCTTCGCCGTGCACGCGGGCCACGACCGACGCGACCGCGTGCAGCGTCGAGCTCGCACGCGGAGCAGGGGCCTCGCCCTCGTCGACCAGCAGGGCCCGCAGGATCGTCGAGACCTCGGTGCGCTGACCGCGGCTGCGCTGGTCGAGCCGCGCGATGCGCGCGCGCACGACAAGCACGACCACGAGCAGCAGAAAGCACAGTGCGGCCGCCGCCGCCGTCGCGACGAGCAGCGCGGTCATCGCGCCCGCGAGAGCAGAGTGGTGATGCGCAGCAGCAGCTCGCGCGGGCTGAAGGGCTTGGTGATGTACTCCTCGGCGCCCGCGGCGAAGGCGCGCTCGACGTCGACCTCCTGGGCGCGCGCCGTCAGCATGAGCACGCGCGTGCCCGCGAGCGACGGGTCAGATCGCACCTCGCGGCACACTTCGAGGCCGTTGCGACGCGGCAGCATCCAGTCGAGCACGATGAGGTCGGGGCGCTCGGTGATCGCGAGCGACAGGGCCGTCTCGCCGTCGATCGCGCTCAGCACCTCATGGCCGGCCGCCTCGAGCTTCATGGTGACCAGGTCGTTGAGATCCTGATCGTCATCGGCGACCAGAATGCGTGCCACTATCAACCCCCGTCTCGTGCGGAAGTGCTTTCCGCCGTGTCACGCACTCGGCGTTCCCGTGGACGACGATAATGCAGACGGAGCAGGGAGGGCCGTCGTGAACGGAGCGAGTCTCGCGTCGGCCGCACGCCGATGGAGCGGCCGTCAGCGCGCGCTCGCGCTCGTCGCCGCTCTCGTCGTGATCGCCGGGCTCTCGACGATCTCGGGTTCCGTGTTCGTCGCGCCGCTCACCACGGCGAACTTCGCACCCGCGAGCGGCATCGTCGCGGCCGCGGTGCTCATGGCGCGGCGTCGCTCGCGCCTGGCCGTCGCGGCCGCCGGCGGCGCCGCGATCATCGCGGGCAACCTCATGGCGGGCCTTCCCGCCGACTTCGTCTTCATCGTCGGTCTCATCCGCATTCTCGAGATCGTCCTCTTCTGCGAGATCGTCGATCGCACGGGGCGCCTGCCGCGACTCGACTCGGTGCGCGACACCGTGCGCATCGTCATCGGAGCCTCGGTCGCCTCTCTCTTCTTCGCCGTCGGCGTCACGGTCGTCCGCCTCGCGAACGAAGTGCCGCTCGACCAAGCGTTCGCCAACGACTCGTTCGTGGCCCATCTCGCCTCCTTCGCGGTCGTCACCCCGTTGGCGTTCGCTCGCGTCGGCCAGGGCGGTCGCGCTCCCGCGACCGAGATCGCCGCGCAGTGGGCTCTCATGGCCGCCACTCTCGGTCTCGTGTTCTCGCCGCTCATCGGTCTCCCGGTCGCCTTCCTGCCGCTGCCGCTGTTCGCGTGGGCGGCGCTGCGACTCTCGGCCTTCGGCATGACGCTGCAGATGCTCGCGGTGTCGATCGCGACCTCCGCACTGACCCTCGCGGGGTGGGGTCCGTTCAACAGCTCGACCGCGAGCGACAGCCAGGCGCTGACGCTCCTGCAGGCAGCCCTCTTCATCTTCGCCGGGTCGACGATCGTGCTGTGGGCCAAGCGCGTCGAGGATGAGCTGCGCATCGAGCGCGCGGCGGCGAAGGACCGCGTCCTGCGGCGCGCGGTCGAGCAGGCGCAGACCGCCTTCCTCCTCGTCGAGCGCATCGGCGACGCGTACATCGTCGTGCAGGCCAACGACCACGGCATCCGCGCCCTCGGCATGGACCCTGAGAACGAGTTCTTCTCCGCCTCATCCGAGATCAACATCGCGCTCCCGTCCGACCACCCCCTCGTTCCCGGTCTGGCCGAGGTGGCCGATGGTCGCCCTCGCTGGCAGGGCGAGCTCGTGCTCGACGCGTTCACGGGCCGCGCCGACGCCGAGGTGTCGATCGAGCGCGCGACGGGCGACCAGAGCGATGTCATGTCGGTCGAGCTCGCCGACGTGACCGCACAGCGTCGCGAAGACCGCCGCCTGCGTGCCCTCGTCGACCGCGAGCGCGCCCTCACGGCGCAGTATCAGGAGCTCTCGCGGCAGAAGGATGACTTCGTCGCCTCGATCAGCCACGAGCTGCGCACCCCGCTCTCGAGCATCGTCGGCTACGCCGAGGCACTCGAGGAGACAGAGCTCGACCCGATGCAGCGACGCTTCCTCGACACGATCACGCGCAATGCCGGCCGTCTGCAGGAGCGCGTCGAAGAGCTGCTCTCAGCCGCGAAGCGCGCCGCCGACTCGGTCGACGACCCGCATCCGCTCGCCCTGTCACCGCTCATCGCCGATGTCGCCGACGACCTGCGCCCCGTGGCGGCGGCGCGGCGGGTCGAGGTCGTCCTCGAGGGCAGCTCCCTCGAGCTGCCCGAGATCATCGGCACGGAGGACGCCGTCACGCGCGTGCTGACCAACATCGTCGGCAACGCCGTGAAGTTCTCGCCCGACGGGGCGCCCGTGACGATCAGCGCCCTCGTCGACGACGACACCGTCGAGCTCTTCGTGCGCGACTCGGGCCCGGGCATCCCGCCTGCCGACCATGAGCGCGTCTTCGACCGCTTCTACCGCACCGAGGACGCGACGGCGAAGGCCACACCCGGCACCGGGCTGGGCCTCTCGATCGTGCGCACGCTCCTCGACGCGATCGACGGCTCGGTGCTCGTCGAATCCGACGGCCGCACGGGCAGCACCTTCGTCATCCGCTTCGCACGAGCGCGCGACCTCGACCCGGCCTCCTGACGCGACCTTCCGCAGAGTCGCCGGAGTGCCTCGTGTGAGGAGCCTGGCAATGACGAGCAACGGGTTGAGGCGTGCCCCGATTCTCGGCATCGTGGCTGGCTCGACGACCGACAACAGAGAGGGAGCATCCTCATGCTCACACTGACGCCGACCGCCAGCACCGTCATCGAGAACCTCGTCTCGCGCGAGGCCGACCCCCAGAGCGCGGGCCTGCGCATCGATGGGGCCGCGCAGCAGAACGAGTTCGCGGTGACCGTCGAGCCCGCTCCGCTGCCCGGCGACCACGTCGTCGAGTCCGGCACCGCTCGGGTGTTCCTCGAGCAGCATGCCTCCGTCGCCCTCGACGGCAAGATCCTCGACGCTCAGGTGAGCGACGAGGGAGCCGTTCGCTTCGCGATCGGCGACCAGCAGGGGCTCTAGCCCTTCGTATCCGCGGCGGCCGCACCC
>JAOASR010000148.1:15166-17819 GCA_030158585.1 Microcella sp. | reverse complement strand
CCGCACCCCCGGTTCGGGGTGCGGCCGCCGTTCGCGTCTCCGCCGCCGATGGCCCGCGCTCGTCTGACAGTCTTGAGGCATGCCCGTCATCGAGAACTCCCGCCTGGCCGTCATCGGTGCCGGCGCCGTCGGATCCTCCCTCGCCTACGCCGCACTCATCCGCGGCTCGGCGCGCGAGGTGGCCCTCTACGACATCGACGGCGCGCGCGCTCAGGCCGAGGTGCTCGACCTCGCGCACGGCACGCCCTTCACCGGGTCGAGCCGCATCACGGGTGGCGACGACCTCGATGTCGTCGAGGGCGCCAACATGGTCGTGATCACCGCCGGCGCCAAGCAGCACCCCGGGCAGAGCCGCCTTGAGCTCGCCGCGACCAACGTCGGCATCCTTCGCGACCTCATGCCGAAGCTCGTGGCGCGCGCACCCCAGGCGGTCTTCATGCTCGTGACGAACCCGTGCGACGTGCTCGCGGTCGCCGCGCAGCGCTTCAGCGGTCTCGACCCTGCGCGCGTGTTCTCGAGCGGCACCGTGCTCGACTCCTCGCGCCTGCGGTGGCAGCTGGCCGAGCGCGTGGGGGTCGCCGCCTCGAGCGTGCACGCGATGATCGTCGGCGAGCACGGCGACAGCGAGTTTCCGCTGTGGTCGCAGTCGCGCATCGGGCCGATCCCGATCACCGAGTGGGCCGATGCGCAGGGCGATCGGCTGAGCGCCGATGAGCTCGACGGGATCGCCGACGAGGTGAAGAACGCCGCCTACACGGTCATCGCCGGAAAGGGCGCCACGAACTATGCGATCGGGCTCTCGGGCGCGCGCATCGTCGAGGCCGTGCTGCGCGACGAGAAGGCCGTGCTGCCCGTCAGCAGCGTGCTCGACGGCTACCACGGCGTGAGCGGTGTGGCGCTCTCGGTACCGAGCATCGTCGACTCGGGCGGAGTCTCGCGCGTCATCGAGGTGCCGTTCTCCGACGCCGAAGAGGCAGCGCTCCACGCGAGCGCCGCGGCCATCCGCCGGTCGCTCGACGCGCTCGACCTCGCCTGAGGCGCAGCCGCGTCAGTCCTCGGCGTCGAAGGGGCGGATGCTCTGCTCGCGCCCCCGCCACCGCTCGATGAGCCGCCGATCGCGCTTGGTCGGCCGCCCCGCGCCGCGCTCGCGCTGCACCTCGAGCACCCGCTCCTCCTTCGGCGGGGGCGGGGGAGTGCGGTCGTCGTAGTTCTGCTGCGCGAGCGGCGCGCTCGTGCGCTTCGTGATGAGACCCGTCACGGCGACGATCCGCTCACCGCCCGGCGTGTACGCGCGCACGAGGTCGCCGACCTTCACGGTCTGAGCAGGCTTCGCCGTCGCGCCATTGACCTTCACGTGCCCCGCCTTGCAGGCGGCCGTCGCCGCTGACCGCGTGGAGTAGAGCCTGATCGCCCAGACCCATGCGTCGACGCGCACGCTCGTCGGGGCGGGGGCGGGGCTCATCGCTCCAGGGTAGGGGCGGCGCACGTGAAGCGCCCCCGCTGTCAAGCCGCTGGTCGTCGACTCGCCGAGCTGGCTACCGTGCCGGGCATGACCGAGACGCCTGAGCTCGACTCGCTCGCCGCCGTGGCGCGGCTCGTGGGCGAGCATCCGACCGCGTGCGTGAGGTACGGAGCCGACCCGCGCACCGAGCGCGGCCGCGGCAGCCTCGACACCGAGAGCGGGCTCGAGCTGCCGGGGCTCTCGGTCAACCCGCTCGGCGCCGAGGCGTGGTGGTCGCGCCCGCTCGAGCACTGGATCGCCCGCCAGCTCTGCCAGTACCGCCACCTCGCGGAGGAGTCCGACGACGATCGGCGCGCGTGGGTGCTCACGGGTCGCGAGGTCGGCCGCGGCCCTGACTGCGAGCCGCTGCTGGCCGACGTCGAGGTGCTCGCGGTGCTCTCGCGCACCGCGCTCGATGACGCCGAGGCCCTCTACCAGCGGGTCTTCGACGCCGGCAACGGCCCCTCCTGACGCCGCGCGACGAGACTCACGACAGCAGCTCGACGAGCGCGACGTCGCTCACGCGCCCGCGGCTGAGCGTTGCCGTGCGCCCCCGCCGGAAGCGCTCGATCACGAGCGGGTCGATGTACGAGCTGCGCGCGACGCCGGGAGTGTTGCGCAGGCCCTCGGCGACCGCCACGACGGCCTCGCGGATGGCTCGCTCCTGCTCCTTCTTCGTCGGCGCTGGCCCGCACCGCGCGAGGTGCTCGGCGGCGAGCCTTGAGCCGAGCAGCGTGCGCAGATCCTTCGGCGTGATCGCGCATCCGGTCGCCTGCTGCAGGTAGGCGGTGAGCTGCGCCGAATGAACGCGGTGGATGCCCGTCTCATCGATCCACTCGGTGACGCGCTCGCCGCTCGCGCCATCGGGGTCGCGCGCCGCTCGCGCCTCGGCGAGCGCCGCGGCGAGATCCGGATCGTCGTGCGACGCCTCCCACCGCACGCCAGACTTCGCCGGGAAGTCGAACGCGATTGTCGACCCGTCGATGCGCACGTGCTCCCACGCGAGGGTGAGCACGCCGATCGTGCCGCCATGCATCTCGACGAGTGTCTTGACCACCGAGCGGGGTGTGTAAAAGGCTCCGGCGTCCTTGCCGGTCTCCTTGCCGGCGAACTGGCCGAGGAAGTATTCGTAGACTCGTCCCAGCACATCGT
>JAOASR010000148.1:0-15156 GCA_030158585.1 Microcella sp. | reverse complement strand
CTCTTCGCCGACGCGCACGCCGAGAGCGTCGATGATGCGCGCGGCGATCGCGAGGGCGCGCGCCTGCGGGTCGTCGCCCCGCAGGTCGCGTGTCACGCGGGCTCGCATGGCCCCGGTCGCAGCGGCGAGCTCGCGCACGCGCGCGAACTTGCGCACTCCCGCCTTGCGCGTCCACTCCTCGTGATAGCGGTACTGGCGTCGGCCGTCGGCGTCGACGCCCATCGCCTGCACGTGGCCCCGCTCGTCGGGGCAGATCCACACGTCCGTCCATGCGGGCGGGATCGCGAGCGTCGTGATGCGCTCGCGCACGTCGGCGTCCGTGACCGACCGGCCCCGAGCATCCACGTATCGGAACCCGCGGCCGTGCCGCAGTCGGCGGATTCCGGGGCCGTCGGGGGAGGAGCGTCGCAATCGCATCGGGTCAGGATGCCCGAGTCGACCCGCTGGGCGTCACCCGCTTGCGCGTGGTCGCGATCGCGTCCGCTGCCCGCACGAGCGCGAGGTGCGAGAGCGCCTGCGGGGTGTTCCCCATGTGCCGGCGGTTCTCGACGTCGTACTCCTCGGCGAGCAGGCCGACGTCGTTCGTGAGGCCCACGAGCCTGTCCATGAGAGCTTCCGCGTCGGCGAGGCGGCCGCCGTGCGCGTAGTTCTCGACGAGCCAGAACGCGCACGCGAGAAACGGATGCTCGTCCCCGGGCAGCCCGTCGACTCCCGACTCGGTGCGGTACCGCAGCGGCAGGCCGTCGCGCAGCAGGGTCTGCTCGATGCGCTCGACCGTGGCGAGCATGCGCGGATCGTCGTAGGTGACGAAGCCGATGTGCGCGAGCTGCAGCAGCGAGGCGTCGACCTCGTCGGTCTCGTAGTGCTGCCGGAACCAGCCGCCCTCGGCCACGCCCTGCGCGAGGATCTCGGCGCGCAGCTCGTCGCGGCGCCGAGCCCAGTGATCCGCGTCGCCCGCGAGTCCGTGCTCGCGCACCGCGTGCACGCCTCGGTCGAACGCCGCCCACAGCATCGCGCGCGAGTGGGTGAAGATGCGGTGCGGCCCCCGGATCTCCCAGATGCCGTTGTCGCTGCGGTCGAGGTGGCGCTCGGCGTGCCCGAGCAGGGCCAGCTGCAGGGGCCACGAGAAGTCGTCCTCCTCGACGCCGAGGTCGCGGGCGCGGTCGAGCGCGATGAGGACTTCGCCGAAGACGTCGCCCTGGAACTGCGTGTACGCGCCGTTGCCGACGCGCACGGGCGACGAGCCGCGATACCCCGGCAGCGAGTCGAGCTCGAACTCCGTGAGGCGCCGCTCGCCCGAGAGGCCGTACATGATCTGCACGTCCTCCGGGTCGCCCGCGATCGCGCGCAGCAGCCAGGCGCGCCACTCGGCGGCCTCGGTGCCGTAGCCGTGCAGCGTGAGGGCTTCGAGCGTGAGAGCGGCATCCCGCAGCCAGACGTACCGGTAGTCCCAGTTGCGGCTGCCGCCCATGTCTTCCGGCAGGCTGGTCGTCGGGGCGGCGACGATGCCGCCGGTCTCCTCGTGCGTCAGCGCGCGCAGCACGAGCAGAGAGCGTCGCACCTGTGCGTCGTAGGCGCCGGGTGGGGCGCAGCGGCGGGCCCACTCGCGCCACCATGCGCGTGTGCGCTCCAGCTGCCCGTCGACATCGAGCGGCTCGGGCGGCTCGTGGTGCGCCGCGAACCACGTCATGACGGTGTCGACGACGTCGCCCTCGCGCACCGCGAACTCGGCTCGGTGCGCGTGGTCGACGGCGTGGAATCGCGGCCCGCGCACGATCACGGCGTCGGGGCCCGCGATCGCGACGAGCGACGGATGCTCCTCCGTGCCCGTCTGCCGCACCCAGGGCATGGCGCTCGCGTAGTCGAACCTGATCCGCAGCAGCTGCTCGACGGTCACCTCGCCGCGCACCCCGCGCACTCGTCGGACGACATCGGCCCGCTCGTCGCCGTGCGGCATGACGTCGGTGACCTCGATCTCGCCCGTCGGCGTGCGCCACCGCGTGAGCAGCACGAACGTGTCGGGCTCGTACCGGCGCTCGAGGCACTCGGCCTCGCCGAGAGGCCGCAGCAGCCACTGGCCGTGCTGCTCGTCGCCGAGGATCGCCCCGAACAGCGAGGGCGAGTCGAACCGCGGCAGGCAGAGCCAGTCGATCGCGCCGCCGCGGCCGACGAGAGCGGCGGTGCGGCAGTCGCCGATGAGCGCGTAGTCCTCGATGGCGTCGGGCATGCTCTCAGCAAACCTGAGTTTTCTCAAAGGTCCGTGCACGAACCGCCTGATCGGCCGTACCCGCGCCTAGCGTGGAGCAATGCCCTCCGACCGCACTCTCATCATCCTGGGCGCGACGGGCGACCTCGCCGAGCGCCTTCTGCTGCCGGGGCTCGGCAGCCTCGTCGGCCTCAGCCGGGCGCCTCGCCTCGAGCTCATCGGCGCCGGCGGCTCCGACTGGAGCGACGACGACTGGCGCGACCGGCTGCGGTCGGCAATGGGGGAGTCGGCGGGCGACGCGCTCCCGGGCATCCTCGATCGCGCTCGCTACGTGCGCACCGACGCGACCGACGCGGATGCTCTGCGCACCCTGCTCGCCGCCGCGACACACCCGCCGCTCGTGTATCTTGCTCTTCCGCCCGCGATCGCGCTCGACACCGTCGCCGCGCTCGAGGCCGTCGAGCTGCCCGAGGGCACGGTGCTCGCCCTCGAGAAGCCCTTCGGCACCGACCGCGAGAGCGCCGCGGCCCTCAACGCTCGCCTCGCCGCGCTGCTCCCGGAGGACCGCGTCTTCCGCATCGACCACTTCCTCGGCCTCTCGACGGTCGCCAATCTCATCGGGCTGCGCGCGGCCAATCGGCTCATCGAGGCGGTGTGGAGTCGCGAGAGCATCGAGCGGATCGAGATCGTCTTCGACGAGTCGCTCTCGCTCGAGGGGCGCGCGGGCTACTACGACGCCGCTGGCGCGCTCGTCGACATGATCCAGAGCCACCTGCTGCTCGTGCTCGCCCTCGCGACGATGGAGCTGCCCTCGAGCCTCGACGCCGATGACCTCCACGGCGCGATGCTGCAGGTGCTGCACGCGACGCGCGTGCACGGCGACGACCCCGTCGCCGCGAGCCGCCGCGCCCGCTACACCGCGGGCGACGTCGCGGGCGCGAGCGTGCCCGACTACGCCGCCGAAGAGGGGGTCGACGCCGCGCGCGAGACCGAGACGCTCGCCGAGCTGCGCGTCGAGGTCGCGACGCCGCGCTGGGCGGGCGTGCCCATCGTGCTGCGCAGCGGGAAGGCGCTCGGCGCCCCCGCGACCCACGTGCGCGCCGTCCTGCGGCCGCCCGCGCACCTGCCGCGCGGTCTCGCCCCCGCCGCCGGGGCCCCGGCCATCACGATCGACCTCGCCCCCGAGCGCCTCGGGATCGACCTCGACATCAACGGAGCGGGCGACCCCTCCGACCTCGATCGGGTCGCGCTCACGGCCGAGTTCGCTCCCGGCGACCTCGACGCCTACGGCGAGGTGCTCGGCGACGTGCTCGCGGGCGATCCGGCGTTCACCGTCGCCGGCGATATCGCCGAGGAGTGCTGGCGCATCGTCGATCCCGTGCTCGCGGCATGGCGCGCGAACTCGGTGCCCCTCGACGAGTACGAGGCGGGCTCGAGCGGTCCGGCCAGCTGGGCGCCGCTACCGTAGCCGCATGACCACGGCTCTCATCACGGGCGCGACGGCCGGCATCGGCGCCGAGTTCGCCCGCCAGCTCGCCGCGCGCGGCACCGACCTCGTCCTCGTCGCGCGCGACGCCGCTCGCCTCGCCGCCGCCGCCGCGGCGCTGGGGGCCGAGCACGGCGTGCGCGTCGAGACCCTCTCGGCAGACCTGTTCACCGACGCCGGCGTCGCGGCCGTCGAGGCACGCCTGCGCGAGAACGAGCATCCGATCGATCTTCTCGTCAACAACGCCGGCCACGGCCTCGTGACCGACTTCGCCGCCTCGCCCCTCGACGACGAGGTGCGCCACCTCGACCTGCACGTCGGCGTGCCGCTGCGCCTCACCCACACCGCGATGCAGGGGATGCTCGCGCGCGGTCACGGCCGCATCGTCCTGATCTCGAGCGTCGCGGCCTTCACCCCTCGCGGAAGCTACGGCGCCGCCAAGGCCTGGGGCATCTCGTTCGCGCGCTGGGCGAACCTGCGGTACCGCCTCCGCGGCGTGAGCGTCACGGCGGTCGCGCCGGGCTTCACGCGCACCGAGTTCCACGAGCGCATGGGCGTGAGCACCGAGGGCGTGCCGCGGTTCCTGTGGCTCGACGTGCGCGACCTCGTGCGGCTCGCGCTGCGCGACATCGACCGCGGCCGCTCGGTGTCGATCCCGACGATGCGCTACAAGGTCGTGGCCGGGCTCGCGCGCATCCTGCCCGCGCGGGTCTCTGCGGCGGGCAGCCTCGCGCCGAACGACTGAGCGCCCGGGCTAGACGCCGACGGGCTGCTGAGCCTCGGCGGCGAGCTGCGCCTTCCACTCGACGAGCCCGCGCACGGTCGCGCTCTCGTCCTCGGCGAGCGTCTCCATGGTGTCGGCGGGCACGAAGTAGTTGATCGCGACCCACGCGCGCACCGTCTCGTCGGCGTCGCTCGCGAGCTCGCGCAGGATGTCGCACGGCGTGTGCTCGTTCTTCGCCACGCATGCGCGCACGCTCACCACGGGGTCCTTCGCGAGTGCCGCGTACACCTCGACCGGCGCGTGGTACGAGAGCGCAGCGCTCTCGCGGATCTTCGGGTCGGCATCCGTCGCCAGGCGGCGAATGCGCGCGATCTTCGACTCGGTCACCTTCGGCGACAGGAACTGCGCGACGGGGTCGGGCGAGCTCATCATGACGGGTGCGCTCGCCGCGAGCTGCTGACGCTGAGCGGGGGTGTTGAAGCGGATGCACGACATGCGCGGCAGAATAACCCGGCTCCCGAGCATCCGCCGTCTCTGCCGCGCCGCGCGTCACTACACTGACAGCGTGAGCGAAGCGGATGCACGGCCTGACGCCGTTCGCTCTGACCGGCCCGGCGCCGTGAGCGATCGCATCCTCACCGTCCCCAATGCGCTGAGCGCCATCCGTCTCGCGCTCGTGCCGGTGTTCCTCGTGCTCGTGCTCACGGGGCAGGACATCGCCGCACTGCTCGTCATCGTGTTCTCGAGCGTCTCCGACTACGTCGACGGCATCATCGCGCGCCGCTACGACCAGATCACGCGGCTCGGCCAGCTGCTCGACCCCGCTGCCGACCGCCTCTTCATCTTCGCCGCGGTGTTCGCGCTCGCGGTGCGCGAGGTCGTGCCGTGGTGGCTCGTCGTCGTCATCGTCGGGCGCGACGTCATGCTCGTCGTGCTCGGAGTGGTGCTCGCCCAGCATCGCTACGGGCCGCTGCCCGTGCATCACCTGGGCAAGTTCGCGACGTTCGCGCTGTTCTACGCGCTGCCGATCCTCGTGCTCGGCCAGGCGTTCCCTGACGTGCGGGCCGTCTCCGACCCCATCGGCTGGGCGTTCGCGCTGTGGGGCGCCTTCCTCTACTGGTGGGCGGGGGCGCTCTACCTGCGACAGACCCTCGAACTGGTGGGGAATCGGCCCGCTGCAGGCTCGACCGCATCGGATACGCTGAACCCTCTAGAGGAGGTCGACTGATGGCTGAGAACCCGTCTGCCCGTCCCGCCGGGGGCGATGAGCAGAACGCGGCACCCGCGTACACATCGTCCGAGACGACGGTCCACTACGGTCCCGACTTCGTCGCCCAGCTCGCCGCCATGGAGGCGGGCGTCTCGCTCGAGGAGCAGGAGGCCATCGCGGCCCTGCCCTCCGGGTCGGCGCTCCTCATCGTGCGGCGCGGCCCCAACACCGGCGCCCGCTTCCTTCTCGATGCCGACGTGACGGTCGCCGGCCGGCACCCCGACGCCGACATCTTCCTCGACGACGTGACCGTCTCGCGCAAGCACGCCGAGTTCCACCGCGACGGCACGTCCTTCTCGGTGCGCGACCTCGGCTCGCTCAACGGTCTCTTCTTCAACGGCGAGCGCATCGACGGCACCGCTCAGCTCGTCGACGGCTCCGAGGTGCAGGTCGGCAAGTTCCGACTCACGTTCTACGCGTCGCGCTCCGACCGCCGCCCGGTCGCCTAGTGGCAGAGCGGTCCGCCGCCGCAGCTCGTCGCCCGGCGACGTCCGCGGCCACTCTGCTGAGCATCGGGCAGGTGCTCGCGAAGCTCAGCCCCGAGTTCCCCGATCTCACTCCGTCGAAGCTGCGGTTCCTCGAAGAGCGCCAGCTCATCTCGCCGTCGCGCACCGAATCGGGGTACCGCAAGTTCTCGCCGACCGATGTCGACCGGTTGCGTTTCGTGCTCACCATGCAGCGTGATCACTACCTGCCGCTCAAAGTCATCCGCGGCTATCTCGACGAGCTCGACGCCGGGCGATCGCCGCAGCTGCCCATGGGCGGCTCAGTGCCCGCGCCGTCGATGCTCGCCACCGAGCGCCGCTACAGCCGTGACGAGCTCATCCGCGAGGCGGGCGCCACGGCGACCCTCCTCGCCGACGCGGTCAGCGCGTCGCTCATCGCCCCGGCCGAGACCTACGGCGACGACGCGCTGCAGGTGCTGCGTGCCATGGTCGAGCTGCAGCGCTCGGGCATCGAGCCCCGCCACCTGCGCGGCTTCCGCGCCGCCGCCGAGCGCGAGCTCGGGCTCATCGAGAGCGCACTCATCCCTGTCTCGCGCCGCAACGATCGGTCGTCGCGCGCGCGGGCCGCCGAGCTCGCCCTCGAGATCGCCGGGCAGCTCGAAATCGTGCGCTCCAGCCTGATCCGATCGGCGCTCGGCAGGCTACAGTCGTAGTCGTGCTCGACACGCCGCGCCGACCGAGCGAATGTCAGCGGCGGCGGCCGAGTGGCTCGCTAGTCTGGACGACGTGATGCAAAGTGTCACGTTAACGATGAAGGTTAGGTAGAGGCCATGAGCGACGTCAGCCGCCGCGACGAACGGTACGACCTCGGCCTGCTCTTCACCGACGGACTGCCCGAGCTCGACGACCAGGCCGGTTACCGCGGTGCGGTCGCCGCTCGTGCCGCCGGCATCTCCTACCGCCAGCTCGACTACTGGGCTCGCACGCAGCTCGTCGAGCCGACCGTGCGCGGTGCTGCCGGCTCCGGAACCCAGCGCCTCTACGGCTTCCGCGACATCCTCGTGCTGAAGCTCGTGAAGCGACTGCTCGACACGGGCATCTCGCTCCAGCAGATCCGCACCGCCGTGAACCAGCTCCGCGAGGCCGGCGTCAACGACCTCGCCCAGACGACGCTCATGAGCGACGGAGCGAGCGTCTATCTCTGCACCTCCGACGACGAGGTCATCGACCTCGTAAGCCGCGGCCAGGGCGTCTTCGGCATCGCGGTCGGCAAGGTCCTCCGCGAGGTCGAGAGCTCGCTCGTCGACCTCGACTCGACGGCCGCGGCCGACCCCTCCGACGAGCTCGCCGCTCGCCGCGCCACGCGCGCCAGCTGATCCGCGCAGTTCGCGCTCGCTCTCGCTCTCACTCGCACCCTGCCGCCAGCTCTTCCGCATCTCGGCCCACCGCTCGCGGCGCACCGTGAGTCTCCACAATTCAGGAGACCGAGCATCCGCACCCTCGGTGACACGCCGCTCAAGCCCTCTGCTGCGACTTCAGCGGTCCGTCATTCCTGAATTGTGGAGACAGCGGCACGGGTATGCCGCGCGCGGAATGCGGGCCGCGACGATCCGACGCGGCAGGCGGCGGATGCTCGGCGCGACGTCGTCTCGAGCGCGAGCCGCCCAGCGGGTGAGTGCAGGTCGAGCGTCAGCGCTGCTGCGCGTACTCGCCGAGGCGACCCGTGCGCATGACGCGCTCGAGCAGCTGGTCGAAGTTGCGCGCCATCTCCTGCGCGCTCTCGCCCGGCCAGATGTGCAGCGGCTTCGCGGCGCCCTGCGCCTGCTGCAGCGACGTGCGCTCGGGCAGCTGCGGAGCGAGCACGAGCGGGCCGAACATGTCGCGCAGCTCTTTGATGCGGAACTGGTGCTCGAGCGACTGCACGCGCGCGCGGTACACGATGATGCCGAGCGGCTGCAGCCGCGGTGAGAGGCCCCGGCGGATCTCTTCGATCGCCCGCAGCGCGCGGTCGGCTGCTGCGACCGAGAAGAGGCCGGGCTCGGTGACCACGACGACGCGGTCGCTCGCGGCCCACGCGGTACGCGTGAGGGCGTTGAGCGAGGGGGCGCAGTCGACGAGCACGAGGTCGTAGTCGGTCTCGACGTGCGCGAGGGCCTCCTCGAGCTTCCAGATCTCGCGGATGCTCGGGTGCGGGCCGTCGTAGTTGATCGCGCTGGGGCTGCCGATGAGCACGTCGACCGTGCCGGAGCGGCCGCGCGTCCAGCCCGAGGGGGCGATCGCCTGACGCACGGTCTTCTCCTTCGGAGAGGCCAGCACATCGGCGACGTTGAGTCGCCCGGCGACTTGGATGTCCATGCCGGTCGAGGCGTCGGATTGCGGATCCAGGTCGACGACGAGCGTTCGCAACCCGCGCGAGAAAGCCGCGGATGCCAGCCCGAGCGTCACCGTGGTCTTTCCCACGCCTCCCTTGAGGGAGCTGATGCTCAGTACGTGCACGATCAACGACCCTACCTTCACTAGTCTTGACGTGTGCGCTCACGCGCCCACCACTCGGTATGCCACCACTGATCCAGAGCCGGACTTCCGCTGTGCCCGCTCGGGTCGCCTGAGAGGAATCCATGTTCCGGAAGATCCTTGTCGCCAATCGTGGAGAGATCGCCATCCGAGCCTTTCGGGCGGCCTACGAGCTCGGAGCCAAGACGGTCGCGGTCTTCCCGTACGAGGATCGCAACTCGATGCACCGCCTCAAGGCCGACGAGGCGTACCAGATCGGCGAGCCCGGTCACCCGGTGCGCGCCTACCTCGATGTCGCCGAGATCATCCGTGTGGCGAAAGAGAGCGGCGCCGACGCCATCTACCCCGGCTACGGGTTCCTGAGCGAGAACCCCGATCTCGCGCAGGCGGCGGCCGACGCGGGCATCGCGTTCATCGGTCCTCCGCGTCAGGTGCTCGAAATGGCGGGCAACAAGGTCACGGCGAAAGAGCACGCGATCGCCGCGGGCGTTCCCGTGCTGAAGTCGAGCCCTGCGACGACCGACCTCGAGGTGCTCGTCGCCGCGGCCGATGAGATCGGCTTCCCCGTCTTCGCCAAGGCCGTCGCCGGCGGCGGCGGCCGCGGCATGCGCCGTGTCGAGACCCGGGAGGAGCTGCGCGGGGCTCTCGAGGCGGCGATGCGCGAGGCCGACAGCGCCTTCGGCGACGCCACGATGTTCGTCGAGCAGGCCGTCGTGCGCCCCCGCCACATCGAGGTGCAGATCCTCGCCGACGCCCACGGCGAGACCGTGCACCTGTTCGAGCGCGACTGCTCGGTGCAGCGCCGCCACCAGAAGGTCGTCGAGATCGCTCCGGCCCCCAACCTCGATGAGGGTGTCCGCCAGGCGATGTACCGCGACGCGGTCGCCTTCGCGAAGTCGATCGGCTACGTCAACGCCGGCACCGTCGAGTTCCTGCTCGACACCGCGGGCGAGCGCACGGGCGAGCACGTCTTCATCGAGATGAACCCGCGCATCCAGGTCGAGCACACCGTGACCGAGGAGGTCACCGACGTCGACCTCGTGCAGTCGCAGATGCGCATCGCCTACGGCCAGTCGCTCGCCGAGCTCGGTCTGAAGCAGGAGCAGATCCACCTGCGCGGCGCCGCGCTGCAGTGCCGCATCACCACCGAAGACCCGGCGAGCGGCTTCCGCCCCGACACCGGCAAGATCACGACCTATCGCTCGCCCGGCGGCGCGGGCGTGCGCCTCGATGGCGGAACGATCGCCTCGGGCGCGCAGATCTCGCCCCACTTCGACTCGATGCTCGCGAAGATGACGTGCCGCGGCCGCGACTTCGGCGCCGCCGTCGCTCGCGCCCGCCGCGGTCTTGCCGAGTTCCGCATCCGCGGCGTGACCACGAACATCCCGTTCCTGCAGGCGGTGCTCGACGACCCGCAGTTCCAGGCCGGCGACCTCAGCACCTCCTTCATCGACGAGCGCCCCGAGCTCGTGCGGGCGAACGTCTCGAAAGACCGCGGCACGAAGGTGCTCAACTGGCTCGCCGACGTGACGGTCAACCAGCCGCACGGCCCGGGCACCGGCGCGATCGATCCGGCCACGAAGCTGCCCGCGATCGACCTCGAGGCGGCGGCCCCCGCGGGCTCCCGTCAGCGCCTGCTCGAGCTCGGTCCGGTCGGCTTCGCGAGCGCTCTGCGCGCGCAGACGGCTCTCGCGGTCACTGATTCGACCTTCCGGGATGCCCACCAGTCGCTTCTCGCGACCCGCGTCCGCACGCGCGACCTCGTCGAGGTCATGCCGCACGTGGCTCGCATGACGCCCGAGCTGCTCAGCGTCGAGGCATGGGGCGGAGCCACCTACGACGTGGCGCTCCGCTTCCTGGGTGAAGACCCGTGGCAGCGGCTGGCCGCGATGCGCGAGGCTCTGCCGAACGTCGCCATCCAGATGCTGCTCCGCGGCCGCAACACGGTCGGCTACACGCCGTACCCGACCGAGGTGACCGACGCGTTCGTCGCCGAGGCCGCCGAGACGGGCATCGACATCTTCCGCATCTTCGACGCGCTCAACGACGTGAGCCAGATGAAGCCCGCGATCGATGCCGTCCTCGCCACAGGCAGGGCCGTCGCCGAGGTGGGCCTCTGCTACTCGGGCGACCTGCTCGACCCCGCCGAAGACCTGTACACGCTCGACTACTACCTGCGGCTCGCCGAGCAGGTCGTCGAGGCGGGTGCGCACATCATCGCCGTCAAGGACATGGCCGGCCTGCTCCGTGCCGGCGCGGCCGAGAAGCTCGTCGCCGCCCTTCGCGAGCGCTTCGACCTGCCCGTGCACCTGCACACGCACGACACCGCGGGCGGTCAGCTCGCGACCCTGCTCGCCGCATCGCGCGCGGGCGTCGACGCGGTCGACGTCGCGAGCGCGCCGATGGCGGGCACGACGTCGCAGCCGCCGCTCTCGGCGCTCGTCGCCGCCCTCGCGCACACCGAGCGCGACACGGGGCTCAGCCTCGCCGCCGTGAGCGACCTCGAGCCGTACTGGGAGGCCGTGCGTCGCGTGTACGCCCCGTTCGAGTCGGGTCTGTCCGGTCCGACCGGCCGCGTGTACCACCACGAGATCCCCGGCGGTCAGCTGTCGAACCTGCGCCAGCAGGCGATCGCCCTGGGCCTCGCCGACCGCTTCGAGCTCATCGAGGACTGGTACGCGCACGCCAACCGCATCCTCGGCCGCCCGACGAAGGTCACTCCGTCGTCGAAGGTCGTCGGCGACCTCGCCCTGCAGATGGCGGCTGCGGGAGCCGACCCGGTCGACTTCGAGGCGAACCCCGAGAAGTACGACATCCCCGACTCGGTCATCGGCTTCATGGCGGGCGAGCTCGGCGATCTGCCCGGCGGCTGGCCCGAGCCGTTCCGCTCGAAGGTGCTCGCCGGCCGCACCGTGAAGATCGGCGTCACGCCGCTCACCGACGAGCAGCTCGCGAAGCTCGACGGCACGACCGACGAGCGCCGCCTCATGCTCAACCAGCTGCTCTTCCCGCAGCCGACGCAGCAGTTCCTGCAGGTGCGCGAGCAGTACGGCGACCTGTCGGTGCTCGCCACTCCCGACTACCTCTACGGCCTCAAGCCGGGCGTCGAGCACGTCATCGAGATCGAGCGCGGCGTGAGTCTGTTCGTCAGTCTCGAGGCGATCGGCGAGCCCGACGAGAAGGGCATGCGCAGCGTCATGGCGACGCTCAACGGTCAGATGCGCCCCGTGACGATCCGTGATCGCGCGATCGCGGTCGAGACGGTGCAGGCCGAGAAGGCCGACGCCTCGCAGCCCGGGCAGATCGCGGCTCCCTTCATGGGAGTCGTGACCCTCAAGGTCGCCGAGGGCGACACCGTCGAGGTCGGAGCGCCGGTCGCGACGATCGAGGCCATGAAGATGGAGGCCGCGATCACGAGCCCCGTCTCGGGCACGGTGCGCAGGCTCGCGGTTCCTGCTACCCAGCAGGTCGAGGCGGGAGACCTGCTGCTCGTCGTCGAGTGAGTCACGTTCGCCCTCGCTGAGCCCGCGAGCGCGCGGGCGTTAGACTGTGCCGTCCACGGATTCGACGAAAGGATCGTGCATGGTGACGGATCGCGCTCAGGGCGACGGCGACGTCGTCGACGACCGCGTTCGCACTGTCGATGATGGTCTTGAGCCGAGCGGTGCCGACGACCTCGTCGTCGCACTCCCCGAGAGCCTGACGTTCGATGTGGCGCTGCCGGCCCCGGTGCACGAGGCGCCCGAGGACGAGACGGCGGTCGCTCTCGTCGATACGAGCATCGATCCCGGAGTGATCGAGGTGCTCGAGACGGGCACCACGACGATCTCGCTCACCGAACCGGCCCTCGTCGCCGTGACCACGCCCGCGAGCCCCGCCGACACCGGGTCCTTCTCCGTCGCCGAGTACTCGCGTCGCGAGCGCATGGCGGGTACGGATGTCGGCCCCGAGTCGGCCGCGATGCTCACCGCCGATCGGCTCATCGACCCGCGTCGCGGTCCCCGTTCGGCCCCCGAGGGCGCCTGGCGTCGTCTCGTCTACCGCTCGACCTTCAAGCGCGTGAATCTCGGCGATTCGCCGCGCGTCCGCGCTCGCAAAGAGCTCGACGCGCGCATCGACGCGGTGCTCGAGGGTGGAGCCCGCTTCGTCCCCGTGCTCACGCGCAAGGGCGGCGTCGGCAAGACCACCATCACGACCCTGCTCGGCATGGCGCTCGCGTCCGTGCGCGAGGACCGCATCATCGCGATCGACGCCAACCCCGATCGCGGCACTCTCTCTGAGCGGGTCACGAAGCAGACGCGCGCGACGGTGCGCGATGTCGTGAATCGTGCGGCGAGCATCCAGGGCTTCACCGACTTCACGAAGCTCGTCTCGCGAGATGCGACGCGCCTCGACATCCTCGCGTCCGACACCGACCCGATGCTGTCGGAGGCCTTCGACGAGAACGACTACAACGTGGTCGCCGATCTCGCGGCTCGCTACTACTCGATCGTGCTCACCGACTGCGGCACCGGCATCGTGCACTCGGTCATGCGGGCCACCCTGCAGCGCGCCGATTCGATCGTCATCGTCTCGGGCGGCAGCGTCGACGAGGCGCGGCTCGCGTCCGAGACGCTCACGTGGCTCGAGGCGAACGGCTACGGCGACCTCGTGCGCAACGCCGTCGTGGCGATCAACACGGCGACGCAGGGCACCAACCTCGTCAAGCTCGAAGAGATCGAGGCGCACTTCGCCTCGCGTGTGCGCCAGATCGTCCGCATCCCGTACGACGAGCAGCTCGCTGCGGGGTCGGTCATCCACTGGCAAGATCTGCGCCCGCTCACGCGTCAGTCGGCGCGCGAGCTCGCGGCGATCGTGATCGACGGCATGCCCGACCGCGCGGAGTCGTGAGCTTTCTCTCGTGACCGTCCGCCCCATCCGTCTCTTCGGCGACCCCGTGCTCCGGTCGCGCGCCGACGAGGTCGTCCGCTTCGATGATTCGTTGCGGATGCTCGTCACCGACCTCATCGACACCGTGCAGGTGCCCGGCCGCGCCGGCGTGGCCGCCCCGCAGATCGGCGTCGGCCTTCGGGCGTTCAGTCTCAACATCGACGGCGACGTCAGCTACATCGTGAACCCCGTGCTCGCCGAGGTGCGCGGAGAAGCGGAGCCCGTCGATGAGGGCTGCCTCTCGGTGCCCGGCTTCGGCTTCCCGCGCCTGCGTCACCCGTGGGCCCGTGTCGTCGGCGTCGACGTGACCGGCTCACCGATCGAGATCGCGGGGGAGGGGCTGCTCGCGCAGGCGCTGCAGCACGAGACCGATCACCTCGACGGCCGGCTCTACATCGAGGGGCTCGAGCCCGAGATCAAGCGCGAGGCGATGCGCGCCGTGCGCCAGGCGGAGTGGTTCGGCCGCTGACGTCCGGCGGGCCTGCCGCGGCGGCCTCCGATGGTTCGGTCGACGCACCGCGCACGCGAACGGGGCGCCGGATTCCTCCGACGCCCCGCGCTCCTTGCCGCTGACCGCTACTGCTGCAGCGAGATGCCCTGCGTCGCGGGGGCGCCCGAGTACATCGCCTCGATCGTGCTCGCGAAGTCGCTCACGATGACGTTGCGCTTGATGCTCATCTTGGGCGTGAGGTGACCGCTCGCCTCGGTGAACTCGACCGGCAGCACGGTGAACTTGCGGATCGACTCGGCGCGCGAGACGCGACTGTTGGCGGCGTCGATCGACTTCTGCACCTCGGCGAGCACCTTGGGGTGCTTCACCGCCTCGGTGAGCGGCATGCTCGCGTCTTCGCCGTTGTTGTTGAGCCACACCGGCAGCATCTCGGGGTCGAGCGTGACGAGCGCCGACACGAACGGCTTCTGGTCGCCGACGACGACGACCTGGCCCACGATCGGGTTCGAGCGGATCGGGTCCTCCAGGCCAGCCGGGGCCACGTTCTTGCCGCCGGCGGTGACGAGGATCTCCTTCTTGCGGCCCGTGATCGTGAGGTAGCCGTCGCTGTCGATCGTGCCGATGTCGCCGGTCTTGAACCACTCGCCGTCCATGACCTCGGCGGTCGCCTCGGGCTTGTTCCAGTAGCCGCCGAAGACGTTGATGCCCTTCACGAGGATCTCGCCGTCGTCATCGATGCGGATGCCCACGCCGGGCAGCGCCGGACCGGTCGTGCCGATCTTGAACTTGTTGACGAGGTTGACCGTCGCCGGGGCTGTCGTCTCGGTCAGGCCGTAGCCCTCGAGGATGCGGATGCCGAGGCTGCGGAAGAAGTGGCCGAGGCGCGGGCCGAGGGGCGCGGAGCCCGAGACGGCGTACTGAACGCGGCCGCCCATCGCGGTCTTGAGCTTCGAGTACACGAGCTTGTCGAACACCGTGAACTGCACCTTGAGGCCGAGCGGCACGTGGCCGGCATCGAGCGCCTTCGAGTGGGCGACGGCGACATCGGCGGCCCGGCGGAAGATCTTGCCCTTGCCGCCGGCCTCGGCCTTCTGCTCGGCCGAGTTGTAGACCTTCTCGAACACGCGCGG
>JAOASR010000147.1 GCA_030158585.1 Microcella sp. | reverse complement strand
AGGCACTCCATGAGGCGGCGCAGCACGAGGTCGCGGTTCGACTCGAGCACCATGTCGATGAAGTCGACGACGATGATGCCGCCGATGTCGCGCAGCCGCAGCTGGCGCACGATCTCCTCGGCCGCCTCGAGGTTGTTCTTGGTGACGGTCTCTTCGAGGTTGCCGCCCGAGCCGACGAACTTGCCGGTGTTGACGTCGACGACCGTCATGGCCTCGGTGCGGTCGATGACGAGCGAGCCGCCCGAGGGCAGCCAGACCTTGCGCTCGAGAGCCTTCTCGATCTGCTCCGAGATGCGGTACTCGTCGAACGGGTCGACGTCGCCCTCGTGCTTCTGCACGCGATCGAGAAGATCGGGCGCGACCGACCGGAGGTACGCCTCGATCGTCTGCTGCGCATCCTGCCCCTGGATCACCATGGCGCGGAAGTCTTCGTTGAAGACGTCGCGCACGATCTTGACGAGCAGATCGGGCTCGCTGTGCAGCATCATCGGCGCCTGCGCGTTGGGGTTCGCAACCTGCTTCGAGATCTCGTCCCACTGCGCGGTGAGGCGCTGCACGTCGAGCGTGAGCTGCTCTTCGGTGGCGCCTTCGGCCGCCGTGCGCACGATGACGCCGACGTTGTCGGGCAGCACCTCTTTGAGGATCTTCTTGAGGCGCGCGCGCTCGGTGTCGGGCAGCTTGCGGCTGATGCCGTTCATCGAGCCGTTGGGCACGTAGACGAGGTAGCGGCCCGGGAGGCTCACCTGGCTCGTGAGGCGCGCGCCCTTGTGACCGATGGGGTCTTTCGTGACCTGCACGAGGATGCGGTCGCCGGGCTTGAGCGCGAGCTCGATGCGGCGGGGCTGGTTCTTCTCGCCCTCGGCCTGCGCGGCCTCCCAGTCGACCTCGCCCGAGTAGAGCACTGCGTTGCGGCCGCGGCCGATGTCGACGAAGGCGGCCTCCATGCTCGGCAGCACGTTCTGCACGCGACCGAGGTAGACGTTGCCGATGATGCTCGACTCCTGCGAGCGAGCGACGTAGTGCTCGACGAGCACGTTGTCCTCGAGCACGCCGATCTGGATGCGGCCGTCTTTCGAGCGCACGACCATCTCGCGATCGACGCTCTCGCGGCGGGCGAGGAACTCGGCCTCGGTGATGACGGGGCGGCGGCGACCGGCGTCGCGACCGTCGCGGCGGCGCTGCTTCTTGGCCTCGAGTCGCGTCGAGCCCTTGATGCGCTGCGGCTCGGTGATGAGCTCGGCGGGGCGGCGCTCCCGGCGGTCGGTGCGCTCGCGACGCTCGGTGCGCTCGGGGCGCGCCGGACGCTCATAGAGGTCGTCGCGGTCGGTCGCGGGGGCGTCGCCCTCAGCGGATGCTCCGCCGCGGCCGCGACGCGCGCGCGAGCGGCGACGGCTCGTCGTGCCCGGCTCGTCGTCCTCGTCGTCGGCGACGAAGGG
>JAOASR010000146.1 GCA_030158585.1 Microcella sp. | reverse complement strand
AGCCGCCGACCGGCCGGTACCTGGGCATGGTGCACTTCCAGCGGATGCTCCGCTATCCGCCGCACGAGCGCCTGGGCACTCTGCTCGACCAGACCATCGAGCCCGTGACGCCCGACACCTCGGCCGCCGAGGTCTCGCGCCGCCTCGCGAGCTACGACCTCGTCTCGCTGCCCGTCGTCGACGAGAACCGCCGACTCGTGGGTCTCGTCACGATCGACGACGTGCTCGACTACCTGCTGCCCGACGACTGGCGCAGCGCCGAGCACGACGAGCCGCTGCCGCCGCGCGCGCGTCGCCGTTCGGCCGCTCCCCTGCCGCGTGCGGGCCGAGGCGCCTGGAGGCCGACCGGTGGCCGCTGAGCGGCGGCGGCGCCCCGTGGTGAACCAGCGCCGCGACGATCTCGACGCCCCCAAGTCGCAGCGGCGACCTCTGTTCCGCCCGCAGTTCACGAGCCGCGACCGCATCGGCCGGTTCTCGGAGGGCTTCGCTCGCGCCATGGGCACGCCGTGGTTCCTCATCGGCATGACGGTCTTCGTCGCCGTGTGGATCACGTTCAACTCGAGCGCCCCCGAGGGCGTGCAGTTCGACCCGCGGGCGCTCAACTTCACGCTGCTCACGCTCATCCTGTCGCTGCAGGCCTCGTACGCCGCGCCGCTCATCCTGCTCGCGCAAAACCGGCAGGACGACCGCGACCGCGTCCAGATCGAGCAGGACCGCCAGCGCGCCGAGCGCAACCTCGCCGACACCGAGTACCTCGCGCGCGAGGTCGTCGCCCTGCGCCTCGCGATGAAGGACGTCGCGACGAAGGAGTTCATCCGCGCCGAGCTGCGCAGCCTGCTCGAGGAGCTCGAGCGCAGCGATGACTCCGCCGCGGTCGCGGCCGACGATGCCGAGCGCTCGCGCCGTGGCTGACGCGGCGGACCCCTCCGCCGCCGCTGATTCCGTCGCCGCGCCGGCCGCTCCGACCGAGCAGAGCGTGCGGCGCGCGCTCGAGCGGGTCATCGACCCCGAGCTGCGCCGACCCGTCACCGAGCTCGACATGGTGCCCCGCGTGAGCGTCGAGGGCGACCGCGTCAGCATCGACCTCGAGCTCACGATCGTGGGCTGCCCCGCGGCCGACCGCATCGAGCGCGATGTGCGCGCCGCAGCATCCTCGGTGCCGGGCGTCGCGACGGTCGACGTCGCGGTCGGCGTCATGACGCCGGCGACGCGGGATGCCCTCATCGCCCGCCTGCGCGGCGACCGGCCCGCCATGCCGTTCACCTCCGACTCGCTCACGAGGGTCATCGCCGTGACGAGCGGCAAGGGCGGCGTGGGCAAGTCGACCATCACCGCCAACCTCGCCGTCGCGCTCGCGCAGCAGGGCCTGCGCGTCGGGCTCATCGACGCCGACGTGTTCGGGTTCTCGATTCCTGGGCTGCTCGGCATCGCCGGCGAGAAGCCCACGCGCGTGGGCGAGGCGATCATGCCGCCGCGCGCGCACGACGTCGCCGTCATCTCTATCGGCATGTTCGTCGACGAGCGCACCGCCGTGTCGTGGCGCGGGCCGATGCTGCACCGCACCGTGCAGCAGTTCCTCACGGACGTGTATTTCGGCGACCTCGACGTGCTCGTGCTCGACATGCCTCCCGGCACGGGCGACGTCGCGATCTCGGTCGGGCAGCTGCTGCCGCACGCCGAGGTCGTCGTCGTCACGACCCCGCAGAAGGCCGCCGCCGACGTCGCCGAGCGCTCGGCGCTCGTCGCCCGGCAGACCGGTCAGACCGTCATCGGCGTCGTCGAGAACATGGCGGGGCTCGCCCAGGCCGACGGCAGTGTGCTCGAGCTCTTCGGCTCGGGCGGCGGCGCCGAGACGGCCGCCCGGCTCGACGTACCGCTGCTCGCACAGGTGCCGCTGTCGATCGCGCTGCGCGAGGGCGGCGACGAGGGCCGACCGATCGTGCTCGACGAGGGCGATTCGGCAGGCGCGGCGATCCGCGAGCTCGCGCGGGCGATCGCGGCGCGCGGGCGGGGCCTCGCGGGTCGGCCGCTCACGGTCAGGCCGCGCTGAGTCGGCGGTGCGGGCGACGTGCGCGGAGCATCCGTCGCGGGGTTAACGACGACTGCCGCCGGAACCCGCTCTCACCCCTGGAATGGTGAGCGCGGGATCCGACGGCAGTCGCGAAGGAGTCGGCGTCAGCGGTGCGAGACCGGCACGCGACGGTAGCCGTCTTTCATCGTCACCACGGCGGTCGAGACCGCTCCGGCGAGGCCGAGCAGGGCGATGATGGTCAGTCCGGCGAGCATGTGCGTTTTCTCCTTGGTGTTTTTCCTGAACGTCTCTATTTGACTCCTTCTGACGTTTCAGCACAATCGCATGTTTCTTAGGTATCGCTGTAGCATTTCTTTATGGACGTGCGCCGACTCGAACTGCTCCGCGAGCTCGCCGACCGCGGGTCGATCACCGCCGTCGCGGCCGCCACCCACCGCACCGCGAGCGCCGTCTCGCAGCAGCTCAAGCTGCTCGAGCGCGAGGCCGGGGTCGCGCTCACCGAGCGCCGCGGGCGTGGCCTCGAGCTCACGGGCGCGGGCCTCGCACTCGCCGAGACCGCTCGACGCATCGCCGTGGCGATCGAATCGGCCGAGGCGCTGTGGCACGAGTTCAAGCAGAGCCCGCAGGGCACCGTGACCGTGAGCGCGTTCCCGACCGCGGGGCAAATGCTCATCCCCGGGGTGCTGCGCGCGCTGCGCGATGAGCCGGGGCTCGAGATCGCGCTCACCGACCACGACCTGCCCCTGCCCGACTTCGCGCAGCTGACCGCCGACTACGACATCGTCGTCGCCGACTCGCAGGGAATCCCGACGCACTGGAACGAGAACGGCCTGCGCTGCGTGCCGCTCATGACCGAGCCGTTCGATGTCGCCCTGCCCGCGGGCCATCCGCTCGTCGAGAAGTCGGTCATCCGCGGCACCGACCTCGTCGACGAGAACTGGATCGGCGCCCCCGTCGGCTACCCCTACGACCGCGTGCTCGAGCGCCTCGGCGCCGCGGTCGGCCGCGAGCCGCGCATCGTGCAGCGCATCATGGACAACCTCATCGTCGAGCGCCTCGTCGCGGCCGGCATCGGCATCGCCATCCTGCCCCGGTTCACGACCCGCAGCCACGGCAACGGCATCGTGACGCGCCCGATCACGGGCCTGCCCGCCGAGCGTCAGATCTCGGCGCTCATGCGCGCCGACCGAGCCGAGCGGCCGAGCGTGCGGCGCGTGCTCGAGCTGCTCGGGGCCGAGGCGACGCGCGTCGTCGAGGGCTGGCGCACCGTCGGCGAGCGCTGAGGCGGATCGCACCGTCTGACGCCGTGCACGCGTGCCGGCGGCGGCGCGCGGGGCCGGGCCCACGCGTCGGCGTCGGCGGTGCGCTGCGGGTGTCGCCCGCGCCGTTCGCGGAGCGTGCACCCCAGACTTCGTCGAGGCTCCGACAACTCCGGAGTGTGTGAATCCGACTCGCCCCGTCCGTACTTGTCGAAGGACGAGAAGGAAGGAGCCGGAGGGAGGCGCAGCCGCTCGGGGTGGGGCACGTCAGCGTCCCGGGCAGGCCTCCTGACTGACCGAAGCACTCAGGGCCGGCCGGCCCGCGACGGTCGCGTTTCTAGGTCGCTTCGCTGTCGAACGGGGCGGGTCGCCCCTCGCGCAGCAGGCGCTGACGCTGCGCGTACGCCGACTCCCTCGCGGGCGGCGCACTGACCGTCGCGGCTCCTGCCGCACCGGGTCGCGTCGGAGGCGCCTCGTCCTCGAGGAGCGCCTCGCGGATGATGCGACGCGGGTCGTACTGGCGCGGGTCGAGCTTCTTCCAGTCGACGTCGTCGAAGTCGGGGCCCATCTCCTCGCGCATGCGCGACTTCGCCCCATTCGCCATGTCGCGCAGCGAGCGGATGAGTCGCGCGAACTGCGCCGCATACCCGGGAAGCCGATCGGGGCCGATGAGGAAGACGGCGATGAGCCCGATGAGCAGCAGCTTCTCGAACGTCAGACCGAAGGACACCCGCTCAGAATAGCCCGGCGATCTGTCGACCCGCCCCTAGGCTGTCGTGCGAGAAGGAGGGCCCGTGGCCAGCAAGGAACTGTCGTGGAAGTACGTCGAAGAGGCGACGGTCGAGCCCGACGAGATCGCTGCCGCTCGCGCCCACTCGATCGAGCAGGGCGTCGAGCCCGTGACGGCCGCGACGGGCGCGCATCTCGCGCTCGCGACCGCCGCCGTCGACGCTCAGTCGATCATCGAGATCGGCACCGGCCTCGGCGTCAGTGGGCTGTGGATGCTCCGCGGAGCCCCGAACGCCCACCTCACGACGATCGACCTCGAGGCCGAGCACCAGCAGAACGCCCGCAAGTTCTTCACCGACGCCGGTCACGCGACCGCCAAGGTGCGCATGATCACCGGCCGCGCCATCGAGGTGCTGCCGCGCATGAACGAATCGAGCTACGACGTCGTGCTCGTCGACGCCGACCCGCAGAGCCTGCTCGACTACCTCGAGCACGCGCTGCGGCTCGTGCGCGTGCGCGGCGTCGTGCTCATCCCCCACGCCCTCTGGCGCGACACCGTCGCCGACCCCGCCAAGCGCGAGGCGACCACGCGCGACTTCCGCTCGGTCATCGGCGAGCTCGCCGCGTCGAGCGCCGTGCACGTGGCCCTGTCGCCCGTCGGCGACGGGCTGCTGCAGATCATCAAGCGCGCCTCGTAGACGGCGCGCGCACTAGGTCGCGACACACGAAACGGGGCCGAGCCCGAAGGCTCGACCCCGTTCACGCATCGGGTGCTGTCGTATCAGGAGATCGCTGCGGCGAGAGCGTCGTGCAGCTCTTTCGCCTCGTCATCGTTGACGGAGACGACCAGGCGGCCACCGCCCTCGAGCGGAACGCGCACAATGATGAGTCGCCCCTCCTTGACAGCCTCCATCGGTCCGTCGCCGGTTCTCGGCTTCATGGCGGCCATATGCGGTCTCCCCTTTCGATGAAAGCTCTGCCCCTTATTATCCCGTACTCGGCGCGCTCCACTAAATCGAGGGGCGGGGCCGGTGGATATCCGTCACGGGGCGACGGGCGGGATGCTCAGCGGCCCGAGAGCCAGGAGCGCAGGCCGCGCTCGCACGCCATGATCTGCTCGACCGGGACGCGCTCGTCGTCGGTGTGGGCGAGCGACGGGTCGCCGGGGCCGTAGTTGACGGCGGGGATGCCGAGCTCGCTGAAGCGCGCCACATCGGTCCAGCCGTACTTCGGGGCGGGGGTGGCGCCGACGGCCTGCACGAAGCGCTGCGCGAGCGGAGCATCCAGCCCGGGGCGGGCGCCCGCCGCCGCATCGGTGACCGTGACCTCGACGGCCGGATCGAGATCGGCGACGAGGTCGCGCACGTGCTGCTCGGCCTCGGCGAGGGTCTTGTCGGGGGCGAAGCGGTAGTTGACCGTGACAGTCGCGGCATCGGGGATGACGTTGCCGGCGACGCCTCCGTCGATGCCGACCGCGTTGAGGCCCTCACGGTAGTCGAGGCCGTCGACCGTGACAGTGGTGGGCTCGTAGGCGGCGAGGCGCTCGAGGATCGGAGCGAGGGCGTGGACGGCGTTGACGCCCATCCACGAGCGGGCGGAGTGGGCGCGGCGGCCCGTCGTGCGCAGCTCGAGGCGAAGGGTGCCGTTGCAGCCGCCCTCGATGCCCGCGCTGCTCGGCTCGCCGAGGATCGCGAAGTCGCCGTGCAGCAGCTCGGGGCGGGTGCGGGCGAGGCGGCCGAGGCCGTTGAGCTCGCTCGCGACCTCCTCGTGGTCGTACCAGACCCACGTGATGTCGTAGGCGGGGTCGGTGAGCTGCACGGCGAGCGCCAGCAGCACCGCGCAGCCGCCCTTCATGTCGACCGTGCCGCGGCCCCACAGGGTGTCGACGCCGTCGGTCAGCTCGCGACGGGTCGGCAGGTTGTCGTTGATCGGCACGGTGTCGATGTGGCCCGCGATGACGACGCGCTCGGCACGGCCGAGCTGCGTGCGGGCGACGATCGCATCGCCGTCGCGCACGAGCTCGAGGTGGGGGGCGTGCGCGCGCAGGGTCGCCTCGATCGTGTCGGCGATGAGCCGCTCGTCGGCCGAGACGCTCGGGATGTCGCACAGCGCGGCGGTGAGCGCCACGACGTCGTCGAGCAGGGCGGGGGCGAAGGGCTGCGCATTCATCGTGACGAGCCTAGTTCGCACCGCCGGTAGCCTGGAGAGCATGCCTGAGACCGCCGCCACGCACGCCTGGGGCTACGGCCTCGCCACCGTTCGACTCACCGACGGCGAGGTGCTCGACACGTGGTTCCCCTCCCCCGCGCTCGGCACGCTGCCCGAGGGCCGCGACCGCTACATCGTGCCGGCCGAGATCGAGCGCCTCGAGGCGGAGGACGCGCGCCGAGGGGTCAAGATCGAGGCCCGCACGATCGAGGTCGACCTCTCAGCGGCCCCCGCATCCACGCCCGATGCGTACCTGCGCCTGCACCTGCTCTCGCACCGCCTCGTGCAGCCGAACACCCTCAACCTCGACGGCATCTTCGGCCACCTGCCCATCGTCATGTGGACGACCGCCGGCCCCGTGCACCCCGACGACTTCGACGCCCGACGCCTCGAGCTTCAGCGCGAGGGCATCTCGCCGCTCGGCGTCGACAAGTTTCCGCGGCTGCTCGACTACGTCACGCCGCCGCGCGTGCGCATCGCCGACGCCTCGCGCGTGC
>JAOASR010000145.1 GCA_030158585.1 Microcella sp. | reverse complement strand
TGGACATCGTCGAGATCCTGCGCGACAACGGGTACGACGTGGTCGGCGAGGCCGGTGACGGCGAGACGGCCGTCGCGCTCGCGACCGAGCTGCGTCCCGACCTCGTGGTCATGGACATCCGCATGCCCGTCATGGACGGCATCGAGGCCGCCAAGCGCCTGAGCGAGAACCACATCGCCCCCGTCGTGCTGCTCACCGCCTTCTCGCAGAAGGAGCTCGTCGAGCAGGCGAGCGAGGCCGGGGCTCTCGCCTACGTCGTGAAGCCCTTCACCCCGAACGACCTGCTGCCCGCGATCGAGATCGCGCTGAGCCGCTACCAGCAGATCCTCACGCTCGAGGCCGAGGTCGCCGACCTCGTCGAGCGCTTCGAGACCCGCAAGCTCGTCGATCGCGCGAAGGGCCTCCTCAACGAGCGCATGGGCCTCACCGAGCCCGAAGCCTTCCGCTGGATCCAGAAGGCGTCGATGGATCGCCGCACGACGATGCACGCGGTCGCGCAGGCCGTCATCGAGCAGCTGTCGCCGAAGAAGGATGCCCCCAAGAAGGCTCCCGCCGCCGAGTAGTCAACGGCGCACGGGGCCGGCTGCACCGGCCCATGCCTCGACCGCGCTCAGCGGTCGCGCAGCATGTTCGTCATGCGCACCGTCGAGAGCCGGCGGCCCTCCTCGTCGCGGATGACGATCTCGTGGGTCGCGAGGGTGCGCCCGAGAGACAGGGCAATGCAGGTTCCCTCGACCCAGCCGCCGGTCGTCGACCGCGAGTGCGTCGCGTTGATCTCGATGCCGACGGCGTAGCGCCCGGGCCCGGCGTGGATCGCCGATGAGATCGAGCCGAGGCTCTCGCCGAGCACGACGTGCGCACCCCCGTGGAGCAGACCGATGACCTGCGTGTTGCCCTCGACGGGCATCCGCGCCACCGATCGCTCGGCCCCCAGTTCGAGGAACTCGATGCCCATCTTGCGGGTGAGCGCGCCTCCGCCGGAGGCGATGAGGCGGTCGTAGAGCTCGGGGTCGAGATCGGCGGGGAACAGCGTCATCGAGGTCCTTGGGGAGGGTCGCGGAGAGCGGCTCGCGGCCCCCTCCTGAGGTGTCGGAGCGCCCCGTTAGGCTGGCCCCGTGACGGACTCCGCAAAGCCTACTCTTCTCATCGTCGACGGCCATTCGCTGGCCTTCCGGGCGTTCTACGCCCTGCCGATCGACAGTTTCGTCACGCACGACGGCCAGCACACGAACGCCATCCACGGCTTCATCTCGATGTTCCTCGGGCTGCTCGCGAAAGAGAAGCCGACGCACGTCGCCGTCGCCTTCGATATCTCGCGCTACTCGTTCCGCACGCGCGAGTACCCCGAGTACAAGGGCACGCGCGGCGAGACCCCGCCCGAGTTCGTCGGGCAGGTGCCGCTGCTGCAGGAGGCGCTCGCGGCGATGAACGTGACGACGATCACGAAGGAGGACTTCGAGGCCGACGACATCCTCGCGACGCTCGCGCACCAGGGCGGCGAGCAGGGGTTCGACGTGCTCGTCGTCTCGGGCGACCGCGACACCATCCAGCTCGTCAACGACCGCGTGACGCTTCTCTACCCGAACGCCCGCGGGGTCTCCGAGCTCAAGCGCTACGACGCCGACGCCGTGCGCGAGCGCTACGGCATCAATCCCGAGCAGTACCCCGAGATCGCGGCCCTCGTGGGCGAGACGAGCGACAACCTCCCGGGCGTCGACAAGGTCGGCGAGAAGACCGCCGTGAAGTGGATCACCCAGTACGGCTCGCTCGACAACCTCCTCGCCCACGCCGATGAGATCGGGGGAGTGGTCGGCAACAACCTGCGCGAGCAGCGCGACCGCGCCGAGCGCAACCGCCGCCTCAACCGCCTCGTGACCGACGTCGAGCTGCCGGTCGGCCCGGCTGACCTCGAGCGCAAGCCCATGGATGTCGCCGCCGTCAAACGAGTCTTCGAGCGCCTGCAGTTCCGCACGCTCACGGAGCGCGTGCTCAAGATCGCCGCCGCCGAGGGCGCCGACATGAGCGGCGAGACCGACGCGCCGTCTGCCGCGGCCGATGCGCCCGGCGTGCGCACGCTCGTCGATGAAGAGCTCGCGGCGTGGCTGCGCGCGGCCGTCGCGACCGGCGATCCGATCGCCCTCGTGGTGGATGCTCCGCTCGGCTCGCTCGAAGGCTTCGGCCTCGCCGCCGGCGCCGACACGGTGCACGTCAACTGGGCCGCAGGGCGGCCCGACTACACCGCGCTCGAGCAGTGGCTCGCGAGCGACGAGCCGAAGCTCGTCGTCGACGGCAAGCGTGCGACGAGCATCCTCGCCGCAGCGCAGCTGCCGCTCGGCGGCGTCGCGTGGGACGCGTCTCTCGCCGCGTGGCTCGAGCGCCCTGGGTCGAGCACTCAGTCGCTCGCCGAGCTCGTCGGGAGCATCCTCGGCGAGAGTCTGCCCGAGCCCGACCCGAACCAGCTCGTCCCCGACACCGCGGCGCTCTCGCCCGCGACGGGTGCCTGGTACCTCGCGCGCATCGTCGCGGCCCAGCGCGAGCGCGTCGCCGCCTCGAGCCAGCGCGTGCTCACCGAGATCGAGCTGCCCGTCACCCCGGTCATCGCCGAGATGGAGCGCATCGGCATCGCCGTCGACCGCGCGCAGCTGACGGCGCTCAACGCCGAGCTCGGCGACACCGCGGCGGGGCTCGCCGAGAAGGCGTACGCCGAGATCGGCCGCGAGGTCAACCTCGGCTCTCCGAAGCAGCTGCAGCAGGTGCTCTTCGACGAGCTCGGCATGCCCAAGACCCGCGCGACCAGGACGGGGTACTCGACCGACGCCGCGGCCCTCGCCGATCTGCAGGAGGCGCATCCTCACCCCTTCCTCGGGCTGCTGCTGCAGCACCGCGACGCGACGAAGCTGCGCCAGATGGTCGAGACGCTCGAGAAGGCGACGCGCGACGACGGGCGCATCCACACGACCTACGACCAGACGGGCACGACGACGGGCCGCATCTCGTCGACCGACCCGAACCTGCAGAACATCCCCGTGCGCACCGAGGTGGGGCACCGCATCCGCGCCGCCTTCGTCGCCGCCGAGGGCTTCGAGGGGCTGCTCACGGCCGACTACTCGCAGATCGAGATGCGCATCATGGCCCACCTCTCGGGCGACCCCGGCCTCATCGAGGCATTCACGACAGGAGAGGATCTGCACCGCTTCGTCGGCTCACGCATCTTCGGCGTCGAGCCCGCCGACGTGACGCCCGAGATGCGCACCAAGGTCAAGGCGATGAGCTACGGCCTCGCGTACGGCCTCAGCGCGTTCGGTCTGTCGAAGCAGCTGCGCATCTCGAGCGCCGAGGCGAAGCAGCTCATGACCGACTACTTCGCCCGCTTCGGCGCCGTGCGCGACTACCTGCGCAGCGTCGTCGTGCAGGCGAAAGAAGACGGCTACACCGAGACGATCTTCGGCCGCCGCCGCCCCTTCGCTGACCTCAACTCGCCGAACCGCGTGCTGCGCGAGAACGCCGAGCGCGCCGCGCTCAACGCGCCCATCCAGGGCACCGCGGCCGACATCATGAAGATCGCCATGATCGGCGTCGCCGCCGACATGCGCGATCAGAAGCTCGCATCGCGGCTGCTGCTGCAGGTCCACGACGAGCTCGTGTTCGAGGTCGCGGCGGGCGAACGCGATGCTCTCGAGGCGATCGTTCGGGCCCGCATGGGCTCGGCTGCCGACCTCGCCGTGCCGCTCGAGGTGCAGGTGGGAACGGGCCCGAACTGGGATGCCGCCGCGCACTAGGCTCGGCTCATGACTGACAACGCCGCCAGCCGCCAGCCCACCGAGGTCGACACGATCGCCGAAGAGTGGGTCGCCACGCTCGTCACCCTGAGCCCTGAACTCGCCACCTACATCGGCGCAGAGGGCAAGCTCGACGAGTACCAGGACTACTCGCCCGCTGGCCGTGCCCAGCTGCACGCCGCCGGGCGGGAGGTCCTCGCGAAGCTCGATGCCGCGACCCCCGTCGACGACACCGACCGCGTCACGATCGCCGACATGTCGGCCGAGATCCGCCTGCAGCTCGAGCTCGCCGAGGCCGGGTGGGAGGCTCGCGACCTCAACGTCCTCGCCTCACCCGCGCAGGGCATCCGCGAGATCTACGACCTCATGCCGACCGCGACGGAGGACGACTGGGCGACCATCGCCCGCAAGCTCACGCGCGTCGGCGAGGCCCTCGAGGGGTACACCGAGACGCTGCGCGAGGGCATCGCCAACCAGAACACGCCCGCCGTGCGCCAAGTGCGCGAGGTGCTCTCGCAGGTGCGCACGAACGCCGCGCGCGACGGCTTCTTCGCCGAGTTCACCTCCGGCGCCGAGGTCTCCGACGCCCTGAAGAAGGAACTCGCTGCCGCCGCCGAGCAG
Organism: Microcella sp.; assembly: GCA_030158585.1. Taxonomy (GTDB): domain Bacteria; phylum Actinomycetota; class Actinomycetes; order Actinomycetales; family Microbacteriaceae; genus Microcella. Next base: position 2,455 of record JAOASR010000145.1, on the reverse strand, counting down.
GCCGCTGACGCCTACGGGCGCTTCGGCGACTTCCTCGAGCACGAGCTCGCGCCGGTCGCGCGCGAGGAGGACGCAGTCGGCCGCGAGCTCTACAGCCTGCTGTCGCGCAGCTTCCTCGGCGCCACGATCGACCTCGATGAGACGTACGAGTGGGGCATCGAGGAGCTTCGCCGCATGGTCGAGGAGCAGACCCGCATCGCGAACGAGATCCTGCCCGGCGCGACCGTCGAGGAGGCGATCGCGCACCTCGAGAAGGACGAGTCGCGCAAGCTCCATGGGCGGGATGCCCTGCGCGAGTGGATGCAGAAGCTCAGCGACACGGCCGTCGACGAGCTGTCGCGCACCCACTTCGAGATCCCCGAGCCCGTCAAGGCGCTCGAGTGCATGATCGCCCCGACTCCGGGCGGCGCCATCTACTACACGGGCCCGACCGACGACTTCTCGCGACCCGGCCGCATGTGGTGGTCGATCCCCGAGGGCGTCGACTCGTTCGACACCTGGCGCGAGACGACGACGGTCTATCACGAAGGCGTTCCGGGTCACCACCTCCAGATCGGCCAGGCCGTCTACAACCGCGCGCAGCTGAACTCCTGGCGACGACTGCTCGCCGGAACGAGCGGTCACGCCGAGGGCTGGGCTCTCTACGCCGAGCGGCTCATGGAGGAGCTGGGCTATCTCGACGACCCGGCCGATCGCCTCGGCATGCTCGACGGCCAGCGCATGCGCGCCGCTCGCGTCGTGCTCGACATCGGCGTGCACCTCGGCAAGATCCACCCGGAGACGGGCAAGGTCTGGACGAGCGACGACGCCTTCGCCTTCATGCGCAAGAACGTCAACATGAACGACGGCTTCGTGCAGTTCGAGGTCAACCGCTACCTCGGCTGGCCCGGGCAGGCGCCGTCGTACAAGGTCGGCCAGCGCATCTGGGAGCAGATCCGCGACGAGTACAAGGCTCGCGAGGGCGCGGCGTTCTCGAACAAGGTCTTCCACAAGAAGGCGCTCGACCTCGGTGGCGTCGGGCTCGACACGCTCAAGTCGGCGCTGCTCGGCTGACGCGCAGCTCGACGCTCGCACTCGACCCCGGTCGCCCTCGCGGCACCGGGGTCGAGTCGTGTTGCCGCACCTGCGGCAGAACGATAGGGTTGAGGGTCGCCAATCTGGCGTCGTTCTGTCCGCTCGCCCGGACGACTCTCCAGCACCACGTCGCGCCGGGCCTGATCCATGTCCGCATCGGAGCAACCACTACATGACCACCGTAACGACCAAGGCCCCCAAGCAGATCGCCATCAACGACATCGGCTCTGCTGAAGACTTCCTGGCCGCGGTCGAATTGACCCTGAAGTTCTTCAACGACGGCGACCTCATCGAAGGCACCGTCGTGAAGATCGACCGCGACGAGGTCCTCCTCGACGTCGGCTACAAGACCGAGGGCGTCATCCCCTCGCGCGAGCTCTCGATCAAGCACGACGTCGACCCCTCCGAGGTCGTTGCCGTCGGCGACACCGTCGAGGCCCTCGTTCTCCAGAAGGAGGACAAGGAAGGCCGTCTGATCCTGTCCAAGAAGCGCGCCCAGTACGAGCGCGCGTGGGGCGACGTCGAGAAGATCAAGGATGCTGACGGCGTCGTGACCGGTCAGGTCATCGAGGTCGTCAAGGGCGGCCTCATCGTCGACATCGGGCTCCGCGGCTTCCTCCCCGCCTCGCTCATCGAGCTGCGTCGCGTCCGCGACCTCACGCCGTACCTCGGCCAGGAGCTCGAGGCGAAGATCCTCGAGCTCGACAAGAACCGCAACAACGTCGTCCTCTCGCGCCGCGCGCTCCTCGAGCAGACGCAGTCCGAGAGCCGCACCACGTTCCTCAACAACCTCGCCAAGGGCCAGGTTCGCAAGGGTGTCGTGTCGTCGATCGTCAACTTCGGCGCGTTCGTCGACCTCGGCGGCGTGGACGGCCTCGTGCACGTCTCCGAGCTGTCGTGGAAGCACATCGAGCACGCCAGCGAGGTCGTCGAGGTCGGCCAGGAGGTCACCGTCGAGATCCTCGAGGTCGACCTCGAGCGCGAGCGCGTGTCGCTCTCGCTCAAGGCGACGCAGGAGGACCCGTGGCAGGTCTTCGCACGCACGCACGCGATCGGTCAGGTCGCTCCGGGCAAGGTCACCAAGCTCGTTCCCTTCGGCGCGTTCGTTCGCGTCGCCGACGGCATCGAGGGCCTCGTGCACATCTCGGAGCTGTCGGGCAAGCACGTCGAGCTCGCCGAGCAGATCGTCTCGGTCGGCGACGAGGTGTTCGTCAAGGTCATCGACATCGACCTCGACCGCCGTCGCATCTCGCTGAGCCTCAAGCAGGCCAACGAGGGCGTCGACCCCGAGGGCACCGAGTTCGACCCCGCGGTGTACGGCATGCCGACCGAGTACGACGAGGCCGGCAACTACAAGTACCCCGAGGGCTTCGACCCCGAG
>JAOASR010000144.1 GCA_030158585.1 Microcella sp. | reverse complement strand
GTCTCGCTCCGCTCGACCTGTTCTCGACCTACGCTGGCGAGCTCGGTGGGGGCGGTCGCATTGACGTCGTCGAGGCTACGAACGCGCCGGCGATCGCGATCGTCGATATCGGTCGTGGTGCCGACGTCTCGGTCGACACGTCCGGTTTCTTCCCCGTCGGCACGGCAGACGCCGCTGGCGATGACGGAGCCGTCATCATCCGCTACCCGGCCGCGGATGAGCAGGCCGCGGACCCCGAGGCCGAGACGGACGCCGCGCCCGAACTCGCCGAGACGGGTGCCGCTGAGACGGCTCCTCTCGCCGGCGTCGCGGCGCTGCTGCTCGGTGTCGGCGCGGCCGCGCTCGCCGTGGCGCGTCGTCGAAGCGCCTCGAACTAGAGCGCAAGCTCGACCCGCTCGCCGAGCGGCGTCTGCGCGAGCAGTGCGCCGCCGGCGGGCGACTCGAGGCCCGCGAACTCCCGCTCGAGCGCGTCGCGGCCCTCGCTGAAGTGCGCCCACTGGTCCACGTGCACCCCGACGACTCGGCGGGCGGCGAGCGCGAGGGCGGCGGCGCGTGCGTCCGCCGCGGTGAGAGTCAGAGCCGCATCGATCGCGGGAACGCGCGCGGCGCCCGCGAACAGCACCGCAGCATCCACGGGGCCGTAGCGGTCGGCGATCGCCTGCACGACCTCGACCGACGAGTTGTCTCCTGACACGTAGACGGTCGGCTCGCCGGGGGCCGAGAGCACGAAGCCGATGACGGGGCCGAGGCGGTCGGCGACCTCGAGCGGCCCGTGCTGCGCGGCGACCGCGGTGACGCGCGCACCGGCCGGCGCGTGGTCGGCGACCGCGTGGCCGACGAGGTCGGTGTGGCTGAGGGCGAGTGACTCGCCCTCCTCGAGCCCGATGACGGTCGCGGTGCCGAGGCCCGCCTCACAGAGAGCGGCAAGCTCGCGAGCACCCTCCGAGGTCGTCACCACGAGCGGCGACGCGAGCGCGAGGGCCCGGCCCGCGGCGTCGAGGTTGTCCTCGTGGTGATGATGCGAGGCGAGCACGACGTCGATGCGGCCGAGAGCATCCGATGCCACCGCTGGCCCGTCGGTCTTCGTCAGGTCGTTCGGCCCCTCGCCGTACACGGTCGGCGGGTCGAAGGTCGGGTCGAGCAGCAGCCGCAGGCCCGCCCACTCGAGCAGGGCGGTCGGGCCGCCGACCACGGTGACGGCGACCGGCGACGCGGAGCCGGAACCCGTGCGCGGGCTGGCAGTCGCGGGGGATGACGAGGAGGCGCTCATAGGCTGAAACCTATGGCAACCAGGCTCGAGAACGCCGTCAGCCCCTACCTGCAGTCGCACGCCGGCAACCCCGTCGACTGGTGGCCGTGGGGTGCCGACGCGTTCGCCGAGGCCGGTCGCCGCGACGTGCCCGTGATGATCTCGATCGGCTACGCGACCTGCCACTGGTGCCACGTCATGGCGCGCGAGACCTTCGCCGACCCGGCCATCGGAGAGTGGCTCGCCGAGAAGGTCGTCGCCATCAAGGTCGATCGGGAGGAGCATCCCGAGGTCGACGCCGCCTACATGACCGCCGCCTCCGCCTTCAGCGACCAGCTCGGCTGGCCGCTCACCGTCTTCGCGACCCCCGAGGGTCGCACCTTCTACGCGGCGACCTACCTGCCGCCGCAGCCGATCTCGGGGGTGCCGTCGTTCCGCCAGGTGGTCGACGCGGTCACCGAGGCGTGGACGACCCGCCGCGACGAGGTGCTGCAGAGCGCCGAGGGACTGCGCGACGCGATCGTCGCCGCGAGCCGGCGCGAGCCCGGCGCGCTGCCGAACGCCGACGCTCTCGCCGCGATCGTCGCCGAGCTCGCGGGCTTCGAAGACCCCGAGCACGGTGGATTCGGGGGCGCACCGAAGTTCCCCGTCGCGCCGACGCTGCTGTTCCTGCAGGGCCGCGGGGCGGCCGGCGACGCGGATGCTCGGTCTCTCGCCGCGCGCACCTTCCAGCGCATCGCCGCGAGCGACCTGCGCGACCCCGTCGAGGGTGGCTTCTTCCGCTACGCCACCCGCCGAGACTGGAGCGAGCCCCACTACGAGCGCATGCTCAACGACAACGCCCTCCTGCTCGAGGTCGCGGCGCGCGCGGGCGCCCATGAGACCGCGGCCGGAGTCGTGGCGTTCCTGCGCGACATCATGCGCGTGTCGGGCGGGCTCGCCTCGGGGCAGGACAGCGAGAGCGACCTCGACGGCGAGCGCAGCGAGGGCGGGTACTACGCACTGAGCGCCGACGAGCGGGTGACCCAGCCGAAGCCCGCGCTCGATGGGAAGGTGCTCACGGCGTGGAACGGCCTCGCGATCGGCGCGCTCGCCGTCGCATCGCGGCTGCTCGACGAGCTCTCGTGGGCTGAGTTCGCGCAGGAGCTCGCCGATGAGCTGATCGCTTCGCACCTCTCCCACGACGCCGACGACGCCCCGGTGCTGCTGCGCGCGAGCCGCGACGGTCGCCCCTCGACCGCCCGCGCGGCCCTCGAGGACTACGGCGACCTCGCGGTCGGCCTGCTCGAGCTCGCCATCACCACCGGCGAGCACCGCTACGCCGCGACCGCGCGTGAGCTCGTCGATGCGTGCCTCGTCGCGGGCGACCACGCCGCCGTCGCGTCGGGCGCACCGATCGCGGCCGCGGTGCCCGGCGGCGGCGACCCCGTGCTCGCCGAGCGCGGCCTGAGCGCGGGGGAGGACCCGAACGAGGGCTCGGCCCCGAGCGGCGAGGCGGCCATCGCCCGCGCCGCCCTGATGCTGCACCAGCTCACGGCCGAGCCGCGCTACCGCTTCGCCGCCGAGGCCCTCGTCGCGCCGCTCGCCCCGCTCGCGCAGCAGCGGCCGATCGCGTTCGGGGCGACCCTCGCCGTCGCGTCGGCGCTCGTCGAGCCATCGCGGCAGCTTGTCGTCGTGCGACCCGACGGCGCCGAGCCGGGCGAGCTCGAGGCCCGCGCCCGCACCGACCAGCGGGAAGGTCGGCTCGCCATCGCGCTCACGGCCTCCGCGGCGTCGGCGTGGGCCGAGGCGGGGTTCGAGCTGCTCGCGGGCCGCGCGCCGCAGGGGAGCTCGAGCACCGCGTTCGCGTGCACCGACTTCGTGTGCCGGCTTCCGGTCACGAGGGCCGACGAGCTCGACGCGGCCGACTGACTGCGGGCGAGCATCCGCTCACCGCGCCGGCGTGCGCCGGGTGCGGTCGCCAGCGGGTGCGCGCCCCAGCTCACGCACACCGCGCTGTTTCGGGCAATCCGGGCGCCCCCGGGCGCGCGGTGTGCCCGAAACAGTACGAGGTGCGGGCGGCCTCGGCGACGGATGCCCGGGGCGCACCCGCTCAGCGCACCTGCTTCTTCGCGCTGATGACGCCCGTGTCGAAGCCCATGAGGTGCAGCCCGCCGTGGAACCGCGCGTGCTCGACCTTGATGCAGCGGTCCATGACGACCGTGAGGCCCTTCGACTCGCCGTAGACCGCGGCCTCCTCGTTCCAGATGCCGAGCTGCACCCACACCGTCGAGGCGCCGACCGCGAGCACGTCGTCGATGACCGACGGGATGTCGCTCGCCTTGCGGAACACGTCGACGATGTCGGGCACCTCGGGCAGCGACGCGAGATCGGGGTAGGCGGGCTGGCCGAGAATCTCGGTCGCGTTCGGGTTCACGAAGTACACGCGGTAGTCGCTCGACTGCTGCAGGTAGGTGCCGACGAAGTACGAGCTGCGGGCGGGGTTCGGCGAGGCTCCGACGATCGCGATGCTCTTCGCGCGGCGCAGGATGCTCAGCCGCTCCTTCGCGGAGGGCCCCACCCACGTGCGCTGCGACTTGAGCAGCTTCGCGAGCGGCGAGCTCGCCGGGATCGCGCAGGTCAGGCCGTTGGCGAGCGTGACGGTGGCGGTGTCGGCGCCGGTCGCATCCGTCGCGGTCGTCGTCTCAGCCATGCTCACACCGCCTTCTGCGCCGCGTCGAGCGCCTGGTCGAGGTCGTAGATGATGTCGTCGACGTCTTCGATGCCGACCGACAGGCGCACGAGGCCGGGGCCTATCCCTGAGTCGAGCAGCTGCTGCTCGGTGAGCTGCGCGTGCGTCGTTGAGCCGGGGTGGATGATGAGCGTCTTCGCGTCGCCGATGTTGGCGAGGTGGCTCGCGAGCTGCACGTTCTCGATGAGTGCCTCACCCGCCGGCCGTCCGCCGCGAACATCGAACGAGAACACCGAGCTGGGCCCGAGCGGAAGGTATTTCGCGGCGCGCTCGAAGTGACGGTGCGACGGCAGGCCCGCCCAGCGCACGTGCTCGACGCGCGGGTCGGCGTCGAGCCACTCGGCGACGCGGCGCGCGTTGTCGACGTGCGCCTGCATGCGGTACGGCAGCGTCTCGACGCCCTGCGCGAGCAGGAACGCCGAGTGCGGCGCGAGCGAGGGGCCGATGTCGCGCAGCTGCTCGGCGCGCAGGCGGGTGAGGAACGAGTACTCGCCGAAGTTGCCGTACCAGGTGAGCCCGCCGTAGTGCGGCACCGTCTCTTCGAAGAGCGGGAAGTTGTGGTTCGACCAGTCGAAGCGACCCGACTCGACGACGACGCCGCCGAGGGTCGTGCCGTGGCCTCCGAGGAACTTCGTCGCCGAGTGCACGACGACGTCGGCGCCCCACTCGATCGGGCGGCACAGGTACGGCGTCGCGACGGTCGAGTCGATGATCAGCGGAATGTCGGCGGCGTGCGCGACGTCGGCGAGCCCCGCGATGTCGGCGATGTCGCCGCTCGGGTTCGCGATCGTCTCGGCGAAGATCAGCTTCGTGCGACCGGGGATGATCGCCGCGGCGTAATCGGCGGGGTCATCGCTCGCGACGAAGGTCGTCTCGACGCCGAAGCGGCGAAGGGTCACGTCGAGCTGCGTGATCGAGCCGCCGTAGAGGTTCGACGAGGCGACGATGTGGTCGCCCGCCCCGGCGAGCGAGGCGAAGGTGACGAACTGCGCCGAGAGGCCGCTCGAGGTCGCGACGGCGCCGAGGCCGCCCTCGAGGCTCGCGACACGCTCCTCGAAGCTCGCCACGGTCGGGTTCGACAGGCGGCTGTAGATGTTGCCGTACTTCTGCAGGGCGAAGCGCGCGGCCGCGTCTTGCGCATCGTCGAAGACGAAGGCGCTCGACTGGTAGATCGGCAGGGCGCGAGCGCCCGTCGCCGAGTCGGGAACATTGCCCGCGTGGAGCGCGCGCGTGCGGAAGCCATAATCGCGGTCGGCCATCAGGCCAGGCTAGGCGAGCGGCAGAGCCGCGATCGGCGCGCGCGTCATATTGCGTAGCGTGCGGCGGGGCGAGACGGAGCGGGGCGGGTTCGGCGGTGCTCGAGCCACGATCCCCACCGTGGCCGAGCACCGCCCGGAAGGCTCAACGCCATCCGCCCCCGAACGCGGCATCCCGTTCGCTCCGCACCCTCGGAGTCGGCGGGAGGCGCCGCGTTACAGCGGCAGACGCGCGGGGGCGCGCCTGCTGAGTCGATGAGGCCCCGGGTGAGGGCCTGGAGGGCGCCTTGCGTGGGTGCGCGAGAAGCCCGATTCGGGTTGGGTAGCACCACCGTATCCCCCCGGACGGGTCACACGGAAGGACTCGCCGAGCGAAAAATGATCCTCGAGTGGCGCAATGCGTCGAAGAAGGGTCGGGCAGCTCGGTGCGGGCGATCAGCTCTCACGCGAGGAACGCACAAGCTCGCCGTCGGCCGACTCGCCATCGGCCTCCGACTCGCGCCGAGCATCCCGCGCATCGAGCATCTTGAACACGAGCCACACGACCACGACCGTGGCGCTGAAGCCGAGGAACACGCCGACCCACACCATGAGCGGAGCGTCGGCGTCGAGCGCCTCGACGCTCGGCAGCACGATGAGGCAGAACGTGAAGGCGATCGGCACGGCGAGAGCCGCCCACATGCGCCGCGACTGGTCGAGCAGGGTGCGCCCGTCGAGGAACGTCAGCGGCAGCAGGGCCACGACGAGCGCCGTGAGGCCCTCGACGACGATGGCCGCGAGCGTCTCGGACAGGAAGACGCCGACGACGCAGCCCTGGCCGGGGGTTCCGGCCAGCGCCCACTCGAGCCACGAGTAGGCGGCCCAGGCGGCGACCGCGATCACGTACGTCGCCGAGATGCGCACGACGATCGCGCGCCGCTGGTCGCTCGCCCGCGCCTCGGTGGCGAGCTGCAGGCCGATGACGAGTCCGACGAGAAGGCCAGGGCTGAACCCGAGGAAGCGCGAGGCGATGACGCCGACCACGGCGAAGATCAGCGCCGAGGGCTGCGTGACGATCGACGAGCCGATGTTGAATCGCTTGCCCATGACGGCGGCGGTGATGAGGTTCGGGATGTGCACGACGAAGACGAGGCCGATCGCGAGCGAGAGCACGAGGCGCAGCGAGGTCGCGTCGAAGCCGAAGTCGGGGTCGGCGAAGCCGAAGGCGACGGCGGTCGCGAGGATCACGAGAGGGCCGGCCAGATTCCAGGCCCTCAGGTGCTCGCCGATCGAGCTCAGTCGCTCGGTGAACGGCGCGGCCCACGCCGTGATGCGGCGCCAGCGGTGAGCGTTCGCATCGAGAGTGTTGTTGAGGATCTCGGCCGGAACGCTCACGAGCAGCAGGTACAGCAGACCCATGAGGGCCGCGGCGCCCAGGGCGAGCGGGTTCGCCCAGAGGTCCTGCCAGGTCGTCAGGCCCTGCAGGGCGCTCGGGGTCGCGGGGTCATTGCGCGACGGCTCGTCGACGACCTTCGCGTCGGCGCGCTCGCCGACCGAGCGCACGGGCTCGGGAAGCGCGAAGGTCGGCAGCTCGCGCTCGACCTGCACGGCGGGGATGACCGCGGGCTGCATCGGCGGCATGACGAGC
>JAOASR010000143.1:2633-6868 GCA_030158585.1 Microcella sp. | reverse complement strand
CCCCCCCCCCCCCCCCACGCTGGGCGCCCCAGGATTCAGATAGGTAGGGTGCCATTTCCGATGGCCACGTTCGTTATCAGGCGACTCATCGCCTCCGTCTTCGTTCTCCTCGCCGCGACGTACCTCATGTACAACCTCGTGGCGCTGTCGGGTGATCCCCTCGAGGAGCTTCGTCAGAGCACCGCTCCGAACAAGGAGTCGCTCATCGAGAGACGTACTGCACTGCTCAGCCTCGACGTGCCGCCGCCGCTGCGGTACTTCATCTGGTTCGGCGCGCTGCTGCGCGGTGACTTCGGCGTCACGATCGAGGGGCGCAGCGTCAACGCGCTCCTTGAGCAGGCGCTGGGGTCGACACTGCAGCTCGTCACGATCTCCACCGTCGTCGCGATCTTCCTCGGCCTCATCGTCGGCATCACGACCGCGCTCCGTCAGTACTCCGGCTACGACTACAGCGTCACGTTCGTGTCGTTCCTCTTCTTCTCGCTCCCGATCTTCTGGGTCGCCGTGCTGCTCAAGCAGTTCGTGGCCATCGGGTTCAACGACTTCCTGGAGAACGATCCGCAGTTGCCCGTCGTGGCGATAGCGGTCATCGCTCTCGTCTCCGGAGCCTTGTGGGGCTCGATCATTCCGGGCACGCTCCGGCGCAAGGCGATCACGTTCGCGATCGCCGTCGCGGCGACGATCGCAATCCTCGCCCTGATGAACGCAACCGAATGGTTCAGCTACCCTGCGCTCACGATCGGCGGCGTGGCCATCATGGGCATCGGAGCGGCCTTCGGCTTCACCGCACTCATCACGGGGCTGCAGAACCGTCGCGCCCTGATCGCCGCCCTCATCGTCGCGGGTCTCGGCATCGCCCTGTACTACCCGTTCCAGTTCAACCTCTCGTTCTATGTGACCGAGTGGTGGATGGTGCTCGGGCTGGCCGTCCTGACGGTCCTGGTGAGCGGAACCATCGGCTACTTCGCCGGCGGCGTCGACCGCGGACCGATCATCAAGGTCGCGATCTTCACGGGTGTCATCACGGCGTTCGTCATCCTGCTCGACCGCTTCATGATGGTCTGGGACGACTACGCGAGCTCAGGCCGCATCCGCGGGCGCCCTATCGCCACCATCGGAGCGGCGACGCCGAACCTCGAAGGTTCGCTGTGGGTCGAGGGCGTCGACGTCTACACGCACCTGCTGCTGCCGACGCTCGCGCTCATCCTCATCTCGTTCGCGACCTACACGCGGTACTCGCGAGCGAGCCTGCTCGAGGTGATGAATCAGGACTACATCCGCACGGCGCGGGCCAAGGGCCTCTCCGAGCGCACGGTCGTCGTGCGGCACGCGTTCCGCAACGCCCTCATCCCGATCGCGACGATCGTCGCGTTCGACATCGGCGGTCTGGTCGGCGGCGCCGTCATCACCGAGCGCGTCTTCGGCTGGACCGGCATGGGGCAGCTGTTCCAGAACGGTCTGGAAGACGTCGACCCCAACCCCGTCATGGCCTTCTTCGTCGTCGTCGGCGGGCTCGCGATCCTGTTCAACCTGATCGCCGACCTCGTCTACGCCGCCCTCGATCCGCGAATCCGAGTGAACTGATGTCGAACGCACCTATTCCCGAGCCCGGCCACTCGGCCGCCGGCGTCACTGACGCCGAGAACAACCTCGAGCTCAAAGAGGTCGAGGGCCTCAGTCAGGGCCAGATCGTCCGGCGGCGCTTCTTCCGTCACCGCGGTGCGCTCGTCTCGATGATCGTTCTCGCCTTCATCGTCATCCTCGCCTACTCGTCGGTCGGCTTGAAGTTCGCGATCTTCGGCCTCGAGATCCGCACACCGGGCTGGTGGCAGTGGAACTGGACCCAGATCGTGCCCCCGACCAATGGCGGGGTTCCGACGCTGAGCCTCGTGCCCGAGTTCCTCGGCGGAGACGGCGTGCGCATCGGCGATCACCCGTTCGGCCAAGACGAGGTCGGCCGCGACATCTTCGCGGTCGTCATGCGCGGCACGCAGCAGTCGATCGTCATCATGGTCGTCGTCGGGCTCATCGCCGTCACGATCGGCACGATCGTCGGCGCCGTCTCGGGCTTCTTCCGCGGCTGGCGCGACTCGGTGCTCATGCGCTTCACCGACATCATCATCACGATCCCCGTGATCGTCGTCGGCGCCGTCGTCGGCAAGGCCGTCGGCAACCAGGGAGTGCTCGCCCTCGCGATCGTGCTCGGTCTGTTCACCTGGACGGGCCTCGCCCGACTCGTGCGCGCCGAGGTGCTGAGCCTTCGCGAGCGAGAGTTCGTCGACGCGGCGCGCGTCGCGGGAGCCAGCAACCGCCGCATCATCTTCAAGCACATCCTGCCGAACGCGATCGGCGTCATCATCGTCAACTCGACGCTGCTCATGGCCGCGGCGATCCTGCTTGAGACGGCCCTGAGCTTCCTCGGGTTCGGCGTGCAGTCGCCCGACACCTCGCTCGGCAAGATCATCAGCGACAACCAGGCGGCCTTCGCGACGCGGCCCTGGCTGTTCTGGTGGCCCGGCCTCTTCATCATCGCGATCGCGCTCTGCATCAACTTTATCGGCGATGGGCTGCGCGACGCGTTCGACCCGCGCCAGAAGCGACTGCCGAGCGCGCGCGCTCTCGCGAGGGCGACGGCCAACCGCAACGACCTCGCGCGCGCCGAGGTGCTCGTGGGCACGCGCGGTGCCGACAACCAGGTCGACGGCGACGTCGCACCGGGCCGCTCGGAATCATCGGCTGATGACGACGACCCGAGCACGCGCGGCTCGCGAGGTGACGCCTGATGCTCGTCGCGACTCGCGTCGCCTCAGAGCACGAGGCCCGCGGCGCACAGCGCCACGAGGCCCGCGACCACGCCGAGCTCGATGACGTGCACGGTGCGGCGGGGCTGCGCCTCGGGCGCCTCGGGCCGCAGCAGGCCGTCGTCGCGCAGCTCCTCCCAGTGCCGTCGAATCAGGTTCGCCGCCGCGCCGCTGTCGGTGTTGAGCGCGTCGCCCGGTCGTATCGCGCCGGCGACGCGCGCCGACTCGGTCACGCGCAGGTCGTCACGGCCGAGCGTCATGTGCGTCCAGCGCGAGCCGGCGGGAGCCGCCCAGGCCTCGATGCGCTTGCCGCCGGCACGAATGGTCAGCGCCCACTTCGTATCGATGAGCTGGATGCCCGCCCAGGGCAGCTCCCAGGTCACGAAGGGGTTCCGCACCACGACGGCCTCCTCGCGCACGTCGACGCGCGGCAGCCAGAACAGCACGGCGGTGCCGAAGCCCATGAGGCCGAGCCACCAGCCGTAGCGCGCGAGACCCTCGAGGTCTCCCGTGACGATGAAGCCCACCAGACCCGCGCCGGCGAGCGCCGTCATGATGACGGTCAGCACGCGGCCGAACAGCGGACGGAAGACAGCCGGCTGAAAACGCATGATGCCAGCTTCGCAGACCGCCGCAGCCTGAACGCAGGGAAGGACCTCCCGTGAGCACCACCACCCCCACCGCCGTCGAGACCGTGCTCGAAGTCGAGAACCTCGGCGTGGACTTCTGGGTCGACGGCGAGTACTACCCCGCCGCGATCGGCCTGAACTATCGGGTCAAGCGCGGCGAGGTCTTGGCGATCGTCGGCGAGTCGGGCTCGGGCAAGAGCTCGAGCTCGATGGCGCTCCTGGGGCTTCTGCCGCCGACCGCGAAGGTGACCGGCTCCGTCAAGCTCCTCGGGCGCGAGCTCGCCGGCCTCGACAACCGCGAGCTGCGCAAGGTGCGCGGCAACCAGATCGCCGTGATCTTCCAAGAGCCCATGACGGCGCTCAACCCGGTCTACACGATCGGGTTCCAGATCGTCGAGACGCTGCGCACGCACTACGACATGACGCCGAAGGCTGCGAAGGAGCGCGCGATCGAGCTTCTCGAGAAGGTCGAGATGCCCGACCCGCAGACCTCGTTCAACAAGTACCCGCACCAGCTGTCGGGTGGCCAGCGCCAGCGCGCCATGATCGCGCAGTCGATCTCGTGCGACCCGGTGCTCCTCATCGCCGATGAGCCGACGACGGCGCTCGACGTGACGGTGCAGGCCGAGATCCTCGAGCTGCTGCGCAGCCTGCGCACGCGACTCGACTCCGCGATCGTCCTCATCACGCACGACATGGGCGTGGTCGCCGACCTCGCCGATTCGATCATGGTGATGAAGAACGGCGAGGCCGTGGAGCAGGGAACGGCGCTCGACATCTTCCAGCGGCCGCAGCATCCGTATAC
>JAOASR010000143.1:0-2623 GCA_030158585.1 Microcella sp. | reverse complement strand
CGTATACGCAGTCGCTGCTCGCCTCGGTGCCGCACCTCGGCCTCGAGATCTCTGAGACCGGCAGCACGCGACAGGCCCCGTCGACCACGGCGACGCCCGTGCTGTCGTTCGAGAACGTCGCGATCGAGTACCCGAAGCGCGGACGCGTGCCCGCGTTCCGTGCGGCCGACGAGATCAACCTCAACGTCTACCCCGGCGAGATCGTCGGTCTCGTGGGCGAGTCGGGCTCGGGCAAGACCACACTCGGTCGTGCCGCCGTCGGGCTGCTGCCGATCAAGAGCGGCACGCTCATCTCGGCGGGAGTCGACATCTCGGCGGGCGGCGTGAAAGAGCTCAAGTCGCTGCGCCGCAAGGCGGGCATCGTGTTCCAGGACCCTGGCTCGAGCCTCAACCCGCGCATGCCCATCGGCGAGTCGATCGGCGAGCCGCTGCTGCTCGCGGGCGAGGCCGAGGGCAAAGACCTCGACAAGCGCGTGCAGGAGCTGCTGAGCTCGGTCGAGCTGCCGACGAGCTACCGCAACCGCTACCCGCACGAGCTCTCGGGCGGTCAGCGTCAGCGCGTCGGCATCGCTCGCGCTCTGTCGCTCGCACCCGAGCTGCTCATCGCCGACGAGCCGACGAGTGCGCTCGACGTCTCGGTGCAGGCGCGCTTCCTCGACCTGCTGCAGGAGCTGCAGCAGAAGCTGCACTTCGCGTGCCTCTTCATCAGCCATGACCTCGCGGTCGTCGACATGCTCGCCCACCGCATCGCTGTGATGCACCGCGGGCGGCTCGTCGAGCAGGGCACGCGCGACGAGATCCTGCGCAGCCCGAAAGAGGCCTACACGCAGCGCCTCATCTCGGCGGTTCCGCTGCCCGACCCGGTCGCGCAGCGCGAGCGTCGCGAGAGCCGGCGCGCGGGGCTGTAGCGCCTCGCGAACGAGCCGCATCCGCCTCATCGGAAGGGGCCGAGCGCGGCCAGATGCCCGCCCGAGAGGGCGGCGGGTAGACTGGTCGCATCGCTCGGCCCTTTCTGCGTGCCCTGAGCCCCGAATCCTCCCCGAACTGAAAGCTGTTTCCGTATGGCGCTCGCCACCCGCTCCGACCTGCGCAACGTGGCGATCGTCGCCCACGTCGACCACGGCAAGACCACTCTCGTCGACGCCATGCTGCGCCAGACCGACTCCTTCGCCGCTCACGCGCACCTCGAAGATCGGGCGATGGACTCGAACGACCTCGAGCGCGAGAAGGGCATCACGATCCTCGCCAAGAACACGGCGGTGACCTACAAGGGCAAGCACGCCGGCGGTCAGGAGATCACGATCAACGTGATCGACACCCCCGGCCACGCCGACTTCGGCGGCGAGGTCGAGCGCGGCCTGAGCATGGTCGACGGCGTCGTTCTGCTCGTCGACGCGAGCGAGGGCCCGCTGCCGCAGACCCGCTTCGTGCTGCGCAAGGCGCTCGCGGCGAAGCTTCCGGTCATCCTGCTGGTCAACAAGACCGATCGACCGGATGCTCGCATCGAGGCCGTCGAGGAGGAGACCCACGATCTCCTCCTGGGTCTTGCCAGTGACCTGCAGGACGAGGTGCCCGACCTCGACGTCGACGCGATCCTCGACCTGCCGGTCATCTACGCGTCCGGCCGTGCCGGCGCGGCCAGCCGCACCCGCCCCGCCGACGGCAGCCTGCCCGACAACGACGACCTCGAGCCGCTGTTCGAGGCGATCCTGCAGCACATCCCCGCGCCGACCTACGACGACGAGCACCCCCTGCAGGCGCACGTCACGAACCTCGACGCAAGCCCCTTCCTCGGCCGCATCGCCCTGCTGCGCATCTTCAACGGCACGCTCAAGAAGGGCCAGACCGTGGCCTGGGTGCGCCACGACGGCACGCACACCAACATGCGCATCACCGAGCTGCTGAAGACGCGCGCCCTCGAGCGCTACCCGGCTGAGTCGGGCACGGCGGGCGACATCGTCGCGATCGCCGGCATCGAAGACATCACGATCGGCGAGACGATCGCCGACCCGGAGGACATCCGCCCGCTTCCGGCCATCACGGTCGACGAGCCCGCGATCTCGATGACGATCGGCACCAACACGAGCCCGCTCGTGGGCAAGGTCAAGGGCCACAAGCTCACGGCGCGCATGGTGAAAGACCGCCTCGACCGCGAGCTCATCGGAAACGTGTCGATCCGCGTCGTCGATGTCGGCCGCCCCGACGCGTGGGAGGTGCAGGGTCGTGGCGAGCTCGCGCTCGCGATCCTCGTCGAGAACATGCGCCGCGAGGGCTTCGAGCTCACGGTCGGCAAGCCGCAGGTGGTCACGAAGACGATCAACGGCAAGCTCCACGAGCCGTTCGAGCAGCTCACGATCGACGCCCCCGAGGAGTACCTCGGCGCGATCACGCAGCTGCTCGCCGCGCGCCGCGGCCGCATGGAGGGCATGTCGAACCACGGCACCGGCTGGGTGCGCATGGAGTTCCTCGTGCCGAGCCGCGGGCTCATCGGCTTCCGCACCGAGTTCCTCACGACGACGCGCGGCACCGGCATCGCCAACGCGATCTCGCACGGCTACGAGCCGTGGGCCGGCTCGATCGTGTCGCGCAACAACGGCTCGATCGTCGCCGACCGCTCGGGCGT
>JAOASR010000142.1 GCA_030158585.1 Microcella sp. | reverse complement strand
CGCGATGGGCGCGGCTCTCGCGGCCCGACTGCCGGAGCTCGAGTTCGACTGCGGGCTCGGCACGGGCGCGCTCCTGGGAGACGACGTCGCGGTCGCGCCTGTGGTGCCCGTCGCGGGGGCGATCGGCACGGGGCGCGTGTCGGTCGACGAGGATGCCCTGCGCCGGCTCGCCGCCCCCGACGAGCGCGCGCAGTGGTGGAGGGCGCGGCTCGAGCGCTGCTACGCGCTGCTCGCCGCCGACGCGCAGTAGTCGGATCGCCGAAACGACGGCGGGTGGTGCCCGCTCGATGACCGCGGTGCGGTGGGCGCTCTGTGTCCGCCCGCGCTCGGCGCTGACCGCAGGTGACCGGCGCCCGCCTGTCGTGCGCTTCGACAAGTACGGAACGCGCGAGGAAGTTTCAGGCGGTCCGTACTTGTCGAAGCGGGTGCGGGTGGGGCGTGCACACGACCGCGGGGCGGTGCGCGCTCCCCGCGCGCCCGCCCCGTGGCCGGTGGTGGACCCCTTACGGGCGCTGGCCGCCGCCTCGCTTCCACGCGAGGATCAGCGCGAGCGCCGCGAGCATCGCCAGGAGCACCGCTGAGCCGAGCACCATCTCGGTCGGCGACAGCGCGGCGTTCGAGGCCGAGGCCGAGACGGAGACCGGGGTCATCGTCTCGAGGCCCGACTCGAGGCCCACGAGTCGGAACTCGTGCGTTCCGAGCTCGGCGTCGGCCGGCACGGCGACCTCGAGCGCGACCGCACCCGACGCGTCGGCCGTCGTGGCGACGAGCAGCTGCGGCGTCGAGTGCATCCAGAGCTGGACGCGCTCGCCCGGCTGGAAGCCGCGCGCCTTCAGCGTCACGGTCGACGCCGGCTCGAGCGCCGTCGCGCTCACCGAGGTGAACTTCGGCTTGCCCTCGTTGCCGTTGCCCTTGCCCTGTCCGACTCCCCCGTTGCCGAGGCCCTTGCCGTTGCCGTTGTTGCCGTTGCCGTTGTTCGCATTGCCGTTGCCCTGCGGGGGCTCCGGCGCCGCCTGCGGGTCGACGAGCACGGCGGCCGTGCGGCCCGCGATCGTCACCGCACCGGTCGCGGCATCCCACGCCGTCTGCGCGACGACCGGGTCGGAGCCGTTCGCGAGCGCCTCGGCGAGCGCGAACTCGCGGCCCGCGAGACCCTCGACCTGCTCGGTGATGGAATCCGGCGAGGCGTTGAAGACCACGAGGGCGCCCTCGAGAGCCGGGTCCACATCGTCACCCAGCAGGTCGTCGATGAGCATGACGACGAGGCCGGGGGTGGCGTCGGCCCCGCTGTTCGGGAAGCTGACCTTCTGGCCGATGAGCTCGGCCGAGCCCAGCTGCAGCAGGTCGACCGAGCTGCGCACGCGCAGCAGGTCGAGCGCCGCCGCCTCGGCCGCCGCGATGTCGGCCGCGGCCGGCTTGAGCGCCGGGTCTTCGAGCAGCGGGGCCATGATCGACCACTTGCCCTCGTTGTCGGCGGCCGGCGGCAGGCCCGAGCCGAACGTCGACTCCTGACCCGTCCAGTCGATGCGGTTGAACCAGTCGCCCGAGTTGTAGCTGTTGCGGTCGAGCGACTTCGAGCGCAGCAGCTCGGTGCCGGCGTGCCAGAACGAGGGCGCCTGCGAGAGAGTCACCGTCGCGAGCGAGAGCGTGTTCATGCGGATGCGCTCGGCCATCGTCGTGTCACGCGGCAGCTTGATGACGCTCAGGTCATACAGCGTCTCGTTGTCGTGAGCATCCACGTAATTGATGACCTCGTCGGGCTGGTCGGCGTAGCCCGCGGGCGAGCCGCGGTAGTCGAGCTCGTCACCGGGGACGACCGCGCCGCTCGCCGACTCGAGCGCGTAGTCGCGCAGGTTGCCGACGAGCCCGATCTTCACGAGGTCGGTCTGCTTGAGCAGCTCGGCGATCGACTGCTCGGGCGAACCGTTGATGGGGTCGCCGTTCGGGTCGGTGCCGAGGCCTGTGCCGAAGCCCTGCACGAAGGTCGACGAGCCGTCGACCGGGCTGCCGCCGTGCACGGCGTCGCGCAGACGGTCGTTGAAGGTCGCGATGCCCGTGCCGCCGAGCTGGCCCTGCGTGGCCTGCTCGAAGCGCGCGTTGTTCGCGACCTCGCCGAAGTTCCAGCCCTCGCCGTAGAGGAACACCGACGAGCCGTCGACGCCGTCGTTCTCGAGCGTGAGCGCATCGAGCGCCGCTCGCACGTTGAGCATGTTCTGCTTCGAGTGGTGCCCCATGAGGTCGAAGCGGAAGCCGTCGACCTTGTACTCCTTGGCCCACAGCACGACCGAGTCGACCATGAGCTTCTCGGCCGCGGCGTGCTCGGTCGCGACGTTCTGGCAGCAGGTCGAGGTCTCGACCGCTCCCGTGGCGTTGAGGCGGTGGTAGTAGCCGGGCACGATGCGGTCGAGCACCGACTTCTCGCCCTGACCCGACTGCGCGGTGTGGTTGAACACCTTGTCGAGAACGACCTCGAGGCCCGTCGCGTGGAGCGCGCCGACCATCTCGCGGAACTCGGCCACACGAGCGCCGCCGTCGGCGTCGACCGCGTACGAGCCCTCGGGGGTCGAGAAGTGGTACGGGTCGTAGCCCCAGTTGAAGCCGTCGAGGTCGCGAATGGCCTCGATGCAGGCCTGCTGCTCCTCCGACGCCGGGCCGAACGAGGCGAGGTCGCAGTCGGGGGTGGCCTGCTGGTCGCGACGCTCCTCGATCGTGGCGATGTCGAAGGTCGGCAGCATGTGCACCGTCGTGATGCCCGCCTCGGCGAGCTGACGCAGCTGCTGCGTGCCCGACGAGTCGCGCGTGAAGGCCCGGTAGGTGCCGCGCTCCTCGGCCGGAACGCTCTCGTCACCGATCGAGAAATCGCGCACGTGCAGTTCGTAGATCGCGCGGTCGACGCTGCGGTCGACGGTCGGCTGCGGGGTATCGGCCCACAGCTGCGGCTGCAGCTCGGGCGCGTCGAGGTCGACGACGACCGAACGGGCGGAGTTCACTGTGAGGCCGACCGAGTAGGGGTCGGTCACCGAGTTGGTCTCGAACTCACCGGTCTCGATCGTCAGCACGTCGACGCTCCAGCGGTACTCGTCGCCCACGGCGAGGCCGGAGTCGACGCTCCAGATGCCGCTCGCGGGGTCGAGAACGGCCTCGATGAGTTCGGGGTCGCCCGTCGTGCCCGCATCCCACCGCTCGAGAGCGACCGAACGCGCGGTCGGCGCCCACAGTGAGGCCGTGACGTCGCCGCCCGAGACGACGGCGCCGAGCTCGGCGCTCGCGAGGCCCTCGGCGTAGAGGTCATCGAGAACGCCCGGCAGCTGCACGCCCGTGAGCGCCGTGAGCGACCCGTCGACGCGCTGGGCGACGAGCAGCTCGTGGCGCACGAGCTCGGCGATCGCCGCGCGGTCGAGGCCGACGGGCGTCAGGGCGACATAGTCGGCCAGGTGCGGGAAGGCCTGCAGCACGCCGGCCGGCAGGCCGTTCGGATCGACCGCGAGCTCGATCGGCTCGCCACCGCCCGTGACCTCGCCGTCGGCGACCTCGAGGGTCGCCTCAGCAGAATGCTCGAGCGTGAACGTCGCGTCAGCGGCGGGGGTGCCGCCGAGCAGCGCGAGCGGCCACGCGATCGTGTCGCCCGCGGCCCAGATGGCCTGGCGGGTGCCGACGCCCGCGAGCGGCGGGTCGGTCACGACGATCTCGAGCACGTGCGTCGCGAGCGTGTACTCGAACCGCACCTCTTTGCCCTCGGTCGCGCTGAACGCGTAGTTCGCGCCTCCCGGAGCTCCGCCGACGCCGTAGTTCTCGCCCCACGAGAGGCCGTGCGCGACCTTGACCTCATAGCTGCCGCTCGGCAGAGCCGAGGTGGCGAACGTGTAGACGCCGTCTTTGTCGCCGTCCTGCGCGAGGGTGGCGAGGCACTCGGGCTGCCAGTCGCCCGGGCAGCCGAGCTCCGACTGCAGGCTGCCCGGCAGCGTCACCACGGGGCCCTCGGCGGTCGACGAGACGATCTTCGTGGCGGGGTTGAAGTAGAACGTGATCGGGCCGCCGGGGTGCGTGTAGGCGATGTTGCCGCCGTCGCGCACGCCGTTGGCGCCGTAGTTCTCGGCCCACGAGCCGTTGACCGCGACCTTGTACTCGTAGTCGCCGGCGGGCACGTCGAAGGTGCCCGTCCAGATGCCCGACGCCGTGAGCGTCAGCGCGGCGGCGCCGCAGTCGGGCTGCCAGTCGCCCGCGCAGCCCATCTCGCTGTTGTGGCTGCCGGGCACGACGACCATGTCGAAGCCGGGCTCGACCGGTCCGCCGTCGTCGACGGCGCCGTCGATGGCGTTGCCGACCGAGGCGTAGGTGGATGCTGCCGCCTTGTTGCCCGCGGCATCGACCGTCACGGCGCGGTACTCGACGAGCGTGCCCGTGGGCAGCCCGCGCACGTCGTGGTAGATCCGCGGCGAGGTGTCCTCCGCGGTGCCGAGCGCCGTCCACTCCGCGTCACCGGCGACGCGCCAGGCGAAGTTCGTCTCGACCCAGGTCGAGTCGGCGACATCGGCCGCGACGGGGGCGAGGTCGGTGAGCGCGGCACCCGCGGTCGGCACCGAGACGGTCAACGCCTGCGCCGCATCGGGCGCGGTGACCGTGCGGTCGGCGACCCACACGACGGCGCTCAGCGCCGGCACCGTGATCGAGGCGAGGCCGGTCGCATCGGACGTCACGGCCGTGCCGTCGCCGTGCAGCACCGTGAAGGATGCTCCCACCGTGAGCGTCGGAACCTCGACCGTGCGCGCCTCGGCGGCGTTGTTGACCGCCACGAGGTGCTCGATCTTCTCGTCGCGGTCGACGCGGCTGAAGGCGTAGACACCCGCGCCGTCGGCGACGTAGCGCTCGATCTGGGCGCCTGTGTCGAGCGCGGGGTTCGCGTCGCGGAGGGCGGCGAGCTCGGAGATCGCACCGTAGAGCGGAGCATCCGTGCTGAATCGATCGACGCTGCCGGCCGTCTCGCCCGTGACGAGCGGCTGGTTCGCGTACTCGGCGACCTGCGTCGCGAAGAGGGTCTGGCGGGCGTCCTTGTCGCCGCCCGTGCCGGCGAAGCCCTGCTCGTCGCCGTAGTAGACGACCGGCTGGCCGCGCGTCAGGTACATGAGCTCGTGCGCGAGCACCGTGCGGTCGAGGGGCTGACCCGTCGAGCCGAGGAAGTAGCCGACGCGGCCCATGTCGTGGTTGCCGAGGAAGGTCGGCAGCGCCGTCGACGACGAGTCGGGGGTCGTGTAGCGGTCGTCGCCTGCGAAGAGCTCCTGCAGGCCCTTCGCCGAGTTGCCGCTCGCGAACGAGACGGCCTTCTGCTGGAAGGTGAAGTCGAGCACCGAGTTCATGTCGGTGTCGCGGATGTACGGCGCGAGCTTGACCGGGTCGGCGTCGTAGACCTCGCCGAACATGAAGAAGTCGGGCTTGTTCGCGACGTTCTTCGCGTAGTCGAGAACCTCGGTCGTCCAGGTCTCCCAGAACTCGAAGTTGACGTGCTTGGCGGTGTCGATGCGGAAGCCGTCGATGCCGAGATCGATCCACTGCTGGTAGACGTCGATGAAGCCGTCGACCACCGTCGGGTCCTCCGTCATGAGGTCGTCGAGGCCGACGAAGTCGCCGAAGGTGACCGACTCGCCCGTCCACGTCGAGTCGCCGCGGTTGTGGTAGATCGTGGGGTCGTTGAGCCAGGCCGGAACCTTGAGCGTCTCTTTGCCCGGCGCGATGACGGGCGTGTACGGGAAGCTCGTCGCGGCGTCGAGCTCGGGGAAGGCATCGGTGCCCGCGACCTCGCTCGGGTCGAAGACGTTGCCGGCCGCGTCGCGGTACGGGCTCGTCACCTTGTCGATGTACGAGTACTGGCCCTCGTCGTAGCCGATGACGTCGGCCGTGTGGTTGGTGATGATGTCGAAGTAGATCTTGATGCCGCGCGCGTGCGCCTCGGCGATGAGCGCCTCGAGCTCGGCGTTCGTGCCGAGGTGCGGATCGATCTGGGTGAAGTCGGTGATCCAATAGCCGTGGTAGCCGGCGGAGGCGTTGGCACCCTCGCCCTGCACGGGCTGGTTCTTGAAGCTCGGCGTGAACCAGATCGCGCTCGTGCCGAGGCCCGCGATGTAGTCGAGGTTCTTGCGGATGCCCGCGATGTCGCCGCCGTGGTAAAAGCCCTTGTCGGTCGGGTCGAGGCCCGTGACCATGCGGTCGCCCTCGAGCCCGCCGGTGTCGTTCGAGGGGTCGCCGTTGGCGAAGCGGTCGGTCATGACGAAGTAGAAGCTCTCGTCGCTGCCGGCCTGACGCACGGGCGGGGCGATGATGGCGTCGTCGGCGGGCGAGTAGGCACCCGCCATGCTCAGCAGCTCAAGGCCGACGCGCTGCGCCGTCTCGTCGAAGGTCACGCGCACGGTCGCGTCGCCGGCGACGGTGAGCGGGATGTTGTCGCCGCCCCCGTCGAGGCCCCACGACGAATCCCACGTGTCGTTCGCCGCGACCTTGTAGAGGTACTCGCCCGCGGGAACCGTGAAGTCGGCGGAGAACACGCCGGGCGTCGCAGTCGCCGCGAGCTCGGTCTCGACGCAGGCCGGATCCCAGTCGCCGGCGCAGCCGAGCTCTGACTGCAGATCGCCGACGAGGGCATAGGTGTCGCCGGGCGCCGACGCCGCTGGCAGCGGCGCGAAGGCGAGAGCGGAGACGGCGAGCGCTCCGGCGGTGACGGCTGCGGACAGCGAGCGGATGCGCGCGCGTGAGGTCATCTTCGACTCCGGTTTCTGCGGCACGACGACGTGCCAGGGGTGGTGACCGGGCTGACGCTAGCAAGGCTCACGCCTTGGTGCAAGCGTTTGCAGACGCACCCCCCGTCTGCGGGGTTGCAGGGGCGGAATCACGCGGATCTCGTCTAGCCTGAAACGGCTTCACCCCTGTGAAACGCGGGTGGAACGTCTCGGGAACACTCTGGAACCGCTTGCACATCGTGTTCGAGTGGGCGGCTTCCCGTGTTCGTCGAACCGGTCGGCGGGCGCGGCGCGCCGCGTCGGCGCTCCGACACGCGGGGTTCCAGCCCGCCGACTCCGAATGAGCGAACAGGGCCTGCAGTGCGGCGCTCGGCGGGGCGGCGCGCTCGGCGGGGCGGGGCGCTCGGCGGGGCGGCGCGCACGGCGGGGCGGCGCGCACGGCGGGGCGGCGCGCGGCGCGGGGCGCGGGGCTCGGGGCTCGGCGGCTAGAGGCCGCTGTACGAGTGCAGACCCTTGAAGAAGAGGTTGACGATCGTGTAGTTGAAGATGACCGCGCTGAAGCCGATGATCGCGAGCCAGGCCGAGCGGTCGCCGCGCCAGCCGCGCGTCGCGCGCGCGTGGATGTAGCCGGCGAAGAGGGTCCAGATGATGAAGGTCCAGACCTCCTTGGTGTCCCAGCCCCAGTAGCGGCCCCACGCGCGTTCGGCCCAGATGGCGCCGGCGATGAGGGTGAAGGTCCAGAACACGAAGCCGACGACGTTGACGCGGTAGGCGAGCGATTCGAGGGCGGATGCTCCCGGCAGGGTGTGCACGAAGCGCAGCCCCTCGGCCTTCGACGCGGCGGCGCGCGACCGCAGCAGCTGCATGATCGAGAGCCCCGCACCGATCGCGAAGAAGCCGGTCGCGAGCGAGGCGACGAGGACGTGGATCACAAGCCACGCCGATTGCAGTGCTGGCGGGGTCGGCACGATATCGACATAGAAGTTGGTCGTCACGATGCCGAGCGAGAGGAGTGTGAAGCCCGAGATGTACGCACCCAGGTAGCGAACGTCCTTCCAGAGCAGCACGCCGAGGAAGGTGCCCATCCCGATGACGGTCGCCGTCAAGCCGAACTCGAACATGTTCGCCCACGGCACGCGTTCGGCCGCGATGCCGCGCGTGAGTACTGCGCCGAGGTGGAGCAGCCAGCCGAGCAGCGAAAGCGCCACCGCGATCTTCTGATAGCGCGTCGCACCGATGGGTGCGTCGACGGTACGCGTGGACGCTCCAGCCGCGATCGGTCGGTCGAGTGTGGTCGTCCCGCCTTTGGACCGGCCCACGCCGACAGCCGCGGTCGCGGCGGCGGGGCGGCTCGTCGCGGCGGCGGCCGAGGCGGTGCCGGCCACCGCCGCATCCGCCGCCGCCGCAGACCGCTTCGAGAGGTCGAGCGTGAAGAGGACAAAGGCGATCGAGTAGACGCCCATGGCCGAGTAGACGGCGACGAGGGAGTAGGCGACGAGGGTATCCATTAGGCCTCCACGGTACGCGCTATTCGCTGGGAATGAGAGTCGGCAAAGTCGTAGACGGCCGCTTCGAGGCCGGGGTCATCGCCGCGGGCCAGACCCGCGTACTCGAGGCGCACCCCGGCGTCAGTAGGAGATGCCACGACCCATAGGCGGCGGCGAGGCACGAAGAGGCTCACGATAAGCCCACCAAGAATCAATAGCGCCGAGACGAGCACCCCTATCTGAGTCGGATCGTGATAGAAGTCCACGCTCACGAACCGGCGCAGTTCGCTGAACTCGACGGACCCGAGACCGTCGGGCAGGGCAGCGGATTGGCCGACGCCGAGAACAATCGAATCAGTGCCGGTGTCACCGCCCGTGACCTGTGTGAGATCGTCTGTGTCGAGCGCGTAGGCGTTGCGCGCGACACCGTCATCGAGCCCGAGATCACCGGTGAACGCGTTGAGAGTGAGCACTGGCTGGTCAGGCTCCGGGTAGATGGATGTCAGAGCGCCAGAGTCGAGGGGCAGCGCGGAAGGATAGAAGAAGCCGATCATTCCGAGCTCCGCACGGAGCCCATCCGGCACCTTGACGACTCCCAGGCTCGTGAGGTTCGAGTCCTGTGGCAGGAACGGGATGGGCTCCCTGAACACGACATCGCCGTCTGCGTTTCGAACAGTCACCACGGGGGCGAAGCC
Source organism: Microcella sp. (assembly GCA_030158585.1). Taxonomy (GTDB): domain Bacteria; phylum Actinomycetota; class Actinomycetes; order Actinomycetales; family Microbacteriaceae; genus Microcella. The sequence continues at coordinate 24,502 of JAOASR010000142.1, read as the reverse complement.
GTTCCCGAGCAGATACATCCGCGTGCCGCCGATGTCGATGGGTTCGTTCACCTTCAGGACCCTCTCGTACTCCTTGCCGTTCGCTATGACGGTGACGGCGGCCTCGAAATCCAGGGGCTGCACCCTCCCTGTCGTGGTGTCGAGTCCATACTCCGGGGTGAATTCGTCGAGACGGACCCCGAACGCGTCGAGACGAGTGTCGTCGAAGAAACGCCCTGGCTTGAACGAGTCGTAGCTGGACAGCTGATTGACAAACACGCGGTCCTCGACGAGCACCTTCTGGCCGTTGTAGCCGAAGCCGCCCGCGAATCCGATCGTCGCGAGCACGCCGACGAGGGCCATGTGGAAGATGAGGTTGCCGGTCTCGCGCAGGTATCCCCTCTCGGCCGAGAGCGAATCGCCGTAGCGCGCGACGCGGTACCGGCGCCGCCGCAGCTCGGCGTGCGCAGCGTCGAGGGCCTGCTCGACCGTAGCGGGAGCATCCGTCGCCCGATACCCGACGAGGCGACCGAGGCGCGCAGGCGTCTTCGGCGGTGCCGACCGCAGCGCTCGGGCGTGGTGCAGCGTGCGCGGGATGATGCAGCCGATGAGCGACACGAACAGCAGCAGGTAGATCGCCGAGAACCACACTGAGGTGTACGTGTCGAAGACCTGCAGGGCATCGAGGACCTCGAAAAGCTCGGGATTGTTGCGACGATACTGCACGACCCCGTTGGGGTCGGCCGACCGCTGCGGTACGAGCGACCCCGGGATCGCCGCGATCGCGAGCAGGAGCAGGAGCACGAGCGCCGTGCGCATGCTCGTGAGCTGACGCCAGGCGAAGCGCAGCCAGCCGACGGCGCCGAGGGCGGGCTGGGCGATGGGGGCCTCGGAGTCGATGTGGTCAGAGGGGCGTAACGGTTCCACCGATCACCGCCCCGAGGCTCGAGATGAAGAGCTGCCAGAGTCCCGTGAGCATCGCAAGGCCGATGACGATGAGCAGGGCGCCTCCGATGATGTTGATGACGCGGATGTTCTTCCGCAGCCAGGCGGTCGCCCCCGCGACCCAGCGGAAGCCGAGCGCGATGAGCAGGAACGGAATGCCGAGGCCGAGGCAGTAGAGGAGCGCGATGAGGGCCGCGCGGCCGATGTCGCCCTCGTTGAGCACGAGCGCGTTGACGGCGACGAGGGTAGGCCCGATGCACGGCGCCCAGCCGAGGCCGAAAACGACGCCCAGCAGGGGCGCGCCCGCGAGCCCAGTACGCGCGGCGATGCGCGGCTTGATGGTTCGTTGAAGGAACGACACCTGCCCGATGAACACGAGCCCCATGAGGACGACGATGACACCCGCGACGCGCGTGATGACGTCGAGGTGCTGCTGCAGCAGGAAGCCGGCCGTCGCGAAGACGATCGAGAACGCGATGAAGACGACGCTGAAGCCGAGCACGAACAGGAGAACCCCGAGCACCAGACGCCCCCGCTCACGACGGCTCTCAGCGGGACGCGCGATGCCGCTGGTGTAGGCGACGTAGGCAGGCACGAGCGGCAGCACGCACGGCGAGGCGAAGGCGAGGAAGCCCGCAGCAAGCGCGATCGGCAGCGCCAGCAGAAGGTTGCCGCTGAGGACGATCTCACCGATCGGATTGACCATGCCGCTCAGTCCGACTCAGCGAGCGTGTCGGCGATCATCGCGCGCAAGGTGGACGGGTCGGAGACGAGGCCGGAGATGCGTGCCGCAACCCGCCCTTGCGCATCCACGACGAGCGTCGTCGGCACAGCTGTCGGCGAGACCTGGCCGGAGAATGCCAAGCGCACGGCCCCGTCTTCCACGTCGAGCACCGAGGGGTAGGTGACGCCGAATTCACGAGCGAATGCGCGCGACTGAGCAGCATCGTCGCGAATGTTCACGCCAATGAACGGCACGCCCGCGCCGCCCTGCTCACTGCTGAACCGCTGGTACAGCGCCTCAAGATCAGGTGCCTCGACCCGGCACGGCGGGCATGAGGCGTACCAGAAGTTGACGACATAGACCTGGCCGGTGAGGTCTTCCGTCGAGATCGTGCCGCCCGTGTCGAGCGGCGCGTCGGCGAAGGAGATCGGCGCCGCCCGCTCGTCGGCGGCGATGACCGTGTACGCACCGTCGCCCGAGATGTAGCCCTGCCCCGAGCCCGAGCGGTACTGCTCGGCGAGCGGATCGCTCGAGCAGCCCGTGAGGGCGAGCGTGGCGATGGCGACCCCCGCGGCGAGCCGCGAGCGGACGGAGTGGTTGAAGCGGGTCACACTGCTCCCAGATCGATGGACTGCGCGAGCAAGTCTGCCACCGGATCCTGGTAGCCGATCTCAGTGAAGGCGCCGTCGCGCCACGCGAAGCTCGTGACGCTCGAGAGCGAGCAGCGGCGCTTGCGCGGGTCATGCGCGAGCTTCTTGCCGGCGACGGCGCGGTGCGCCATCCAGATCGGGAGCTGGTGGCTCACCATGACGACCTCGCCCGAGTCGGTGCGCTCGTGGGCCTCGCGCATCGCGATGAGCATCCGCGCCGCGATGTCGGCGAAGGGCTCGCCCCAGCTCGGCATCGACGGATCGCGCATGAGGTGCCAGTGCTTCGGGTGCATGAGCGTGCGACGATTCATGCGCTTGCCCTCGAACCGGTTCGTCGGCTCGATGATGCGCTCGTCGGTGTGGATGCTCAGACCGAACGCGTCGGCCCACGGCGCCGCCGACTCCTGCGCGCGCTGCAGCGGGCTCGCATAGAGGGCGGTGACCGGATGCCCGGCGAGCGCCTGCACCGCGGAGGCGGCCATGCGGTGCCCGAGCTCGCTGAGCCCGAACCCCTCGAGCCGCCCGTAGAGCACCCGCTTGGGGTTGCGCACTTCGCCGTGACGCACGAGATGGACGATGTCGGCGGGCATGCACCCAGTCTAGAAGCGGGCGGATGCTCGGACGCACGCGTCAGTGAGCCGCGGGCCCGTAGTTCGTGCACAGCGCCACGGAGTCGCCGGTCGCGTCGAGAAGCCGTTCGGCCGTGCGGAGCAGATCGATGAGCTCCGGGTGAGCGATTGAGTACAGCGAGGAGCGGCCGACTGGGCGCACCACCACCAGATCGCATTCGCGGAGACAGGCGAGATGCTGGGAGACGGTGGACTGCGCCATGCCGAGCTGCGCGGTGATCTCGGCAACCTTCCTCTCGCCGCTCATCAGGAGCTGCAGGATACCCAGGCGAGTGGGATCCGCGAGCCCATGGAAGAGGGCAGCCGCCGGTTGGAGGGCGGCCCGAGGGGAAACGGACGTCATCATCGTCATGACCCGAATGCTAGGTGTCAGGTGAGGAGGTCGAGGAGCCGAGGAACCACACCCGACTCGATGAGGATGAAGAGGCCCAGGCCGATGAAGACCGCGGGGACGAGCCAGTGCTCGATCCTCTCGAGCATCTCCCTGATACTCCGATTCGTGCCGATCGCCCGCCCCAGCAGGCACCACACGGCTACAAGAACCAGGAATACCGCGATGGTGATCGCCGTGTCGGTCGGGGAGATGGTCCGGAACACGGGCGTGTAGAGGGAGATGTTGTCCGCGCCGTTCGCGATCGTTATCCCGGCGACACCGAGAAGCCCGACCGCTTTTAGCGCGGATTCCGCTTCGTCGTCGTCACGGCCTTTGCGGAGCGCACGGACGAGCCCGATCACTCCGATGACCAAGGGAATCATGCCGAGGAAGCCGACCCACTGGTCCGGAACGATGGTCAGGCCCAGCGCGGCGACCACGCTGATCGCGACCAGGGTGCTGAAACCGAGGTACTGACCCAGCACGATCTGCCACGGACGAGGGCCGCCCCGCGTGGAGGCGAGGAACAGCACCGTGAGCACCACGATGTCGTCGATATTGGTCGCGGCGAACATGCCGGCGGCGGCGGCGATCGTCGAAAACACCTGAACTCCCTGAGTGAGGCAAACATCAAACTTTGCCGATGATATCGCACGCCAGCGATGATCTGCGCGCGGGAGGGCGCCCGGTCTCGCGCCCTGGCCGGGCCCGAGCCGCGCATCCGCCCGCCGGTAGGCTGTTCTCTCGTGACTCGCACTCTCATTAAGCACCTCGCCCCCCTGCCCGACGGAACCGTGACCGTGGCCGGGTGGGTCGATACGGTACGCGATCAGAAGAAGGTGCAGTTCGTCATCCTGCGCGACGAGTCGGGGGCCGTGCAGCTCGTGAACCCGGCGACCCGCGAACTGACGGAGGACGCCGCCGACCCCGCCGCGCAGGCCGCGGCGCTCGCGCTCACCGAGACGATCTCGGGCCTCGCGCACGGCTCGATGGTGCGCGTCACGGGCGAGCTCAAGCACGACGAGCGCGTCAAGCTCGGCGGCATCGAGGTCAAGATCGCGTCGCTCGAGGTCGTGAGCGAGGCGCTCCCCGAGACGCCCATCGCCGACGACTCGAGCCTGGACAAGCGGCTCGACTGGCGCTTCCTCGACCTGCGCCGCCCCGAGGCGAATCTCATCTTCCGCGTGCAGACGACGTTCGAGCACGCGCTGCGCACGTGGTGGGTCGAGAACGACTTCGTCGAGATCCACACCCCGAAGCTCATGGCGAGCGCCTCCGAGTCGCGCGCCGAGCTCTTCGAGCTCGAGTACTTCGAGGGCAAGGCGTACCTGTCGCAGAGTCCGCAGTTCTTCAAGCAGATGGCCCAGCCCGCGGGCTTCGGCCGCGTGTTCGAGATCGCGCCGGCCTTCCGCGCCGACCCGTCGTTCACGTCGCGCCACGCGACCGAGTTCACGTCGATCGACGCAGAGATGAGCTGGGTCGACTCGCACGAGGACGTCATGGCGATGCACGAGCAGCTGCTCGTGGCCGGGTTCACGGCGGTCGTCGAGAAGCACGGCGCCGAGATCGAGGCGGCGTTCGGGGTCGCCCTGACCGTTCCTGCGGTGCCGTTCCCGCGCATCCCCCTCGCCGAGGCGCACGAGCTGGTGAAGGCTCGCGGCTACGAGGTGCCCCGCACCGATGGCGACCTCGACCCCGAGGGCGAGCGTCAGCTGTCGGCCCACGTGCGCGAGGCGTTCGGCCACGACTTCGTGTTCGTGACCGACTACGCGACCGGAATCCGGCCGTTCTACCACATGCGTCATTCCGACGATTCGGGCCTGACGAACAGCTACGACCTGCTCTACAACGGCACCGAGATCTCGACCGGAGCCCAGCGCGAGCACCGCGTCGACGTGCTCATCGCGCAGGCCGCGGAGAAGGGGCTCGAGCCCGAGGAGCTCGAGTTCTACCTCGACTTCTTCCGCTACGGGGTGCCCCCGCACGGCGGGTTCGGCATGGGTCTCGCGCGCGTGCTCATGCTCATGCTCGGGCTCGGGTCGATTCGCGAGACGACGTACCTGTTCCGCGGGCCGACGCGCCTGCTGCCGTAGGGACTGAGCCGCAGTCGGGCCGCGAGATCACCGATCCGTGGCGAGAACGCCGAACCCTTTGAGCGATCTCCTCAGAAAGGCGTGATCTCGCGGGGCGCGGGCGCGCCTAGACCTCGAAATCGGGGCGGATGCTCCAGCCGGTGTAGCGCTCGAGCGCAGCCATGAGGCTCAGCGCCTGCAGTGCCGCGTGCTCGTGGCTGACCGTCGAGTAGACGTCAATCGCGAGGGGCGGCGGCTCGCCGAACTTGGGGATCTCGATCTCGGCGCGCGCGCCCTCGGCGAGCTCGACGTAGGGGCGGATCGTGCGCGCCTCGCGCACGGGGCTGTCGACGGCGAGCGCGACGATCGCGAGGGCGTCGATCTTCGTCACCGGGCTGCGCACGACGATGGTCGCGCACCACTCGGGGCGGTCCTCCCGCTGCGTGCGGCGGAGGAGGAAGTCGGCGGGGTTGAAGCGCGGCATGGTGCGCTCACGGTATGCCGGGAAACTGGGCGGATGCTCGACCGGGGGCGGAGCATCCGTCGCCTCGGAACGCTGGGGGGAATTTCTGTGCTTTCTATGCGTTTGCATCGATATCATCGGAGCGACAAACCTCAGGAGCTGACATGACCGCCACGACCCAGGGCCTGCACCACGTCACCGCGATCGCGGGCGACCCTCAGAAGAACATCGACTTCTACATCACCGGCCTCGGACTGCGGCTCGTCAAGAAGACCGTCAACTTCGACGACCCCGGCACCTACCACCTGTACTACGGCGACGAGGCGGGGCGGCCCGGCTCGCTCATGACGTTCTTCCCGTGGCGGGGCATCCAGCCCGGGCGCATCGGCGCGGGGCAGTCGACCTCGACGGCGTTCTCGGTTCCGGCCGGCACGCTCGGCTGGTGGGTCGACCACTTCGCCTCGGTGGGCGCCGAGGCACGCATCACTTCGACCTCGTCGAGCGAGGAGCGCTTGCTCGTGCACGACCCCGATGGCCTGCAGATCGAGCTCGTCGCGACGCACGAGAGCGACCCGCGCGACCCGTGGGACTCGGCGAGCGTGCCGGCCGAGTACGCGATCCGCGGCCAGCACTCGAGCGTGCTCACCGTGCGCGACGCCGAGAGCACGATCGGCCTCATGGTCGACGACCTGGGGATGCGCGTGGTCGAGCAGGAGGGCAACCGCACCCGCCTCGCCGCGGGTGAGGGCCTGCCCGGCGCCCTCGTCGATGTCCACGCCTCGAGCCTCGCCCCCGCCGGCCTCACCGCCGGCGGCACCGTGCACCACATCGCCTTCAGGGTGCCCGACCAGGCGACCCAGCAGCAGTGGCGCGACGAGCTCGCGTCGCGCGGGCACCGGGTCACCGAGATCCTCGACCGGCAGTACTTCACGTCGATCTACTTCCGCGAGCCGGGCGGCGTGCTGTTCGAGATCGCGACCGACACCCCCGGATTCGACATCGACGAGCCGCTGCTCGAGCTCGGCCGCTCGCTCAAGCTGCCGCCGTGGCTCGAGCCCTCGCGCGAGGCGATCGAGGCGCGCGTGATCCCGGTGACGCTGCCGAGCGAGAACAACCCGGAGGTCGCCGCGTGAGCGGGGGCGCGGGGGCTGGCCCGGGCGTCTCGCTCGACGCCTGGCCTCACCTGTTCGAGCCCGGCTCTCCCGACGCGCCGGTCCTGCTCACGCTGCACGGCACGGGTGGGAATGAAGCCGAGATCGCTGCGATCGCGCCGCACTTGCTCGCCGGGGCGGGCATCCTCTCGCCCCGCGGTCGGGTGAGCGAGCACGGCATGAACCGGTGGTTCCGGCGCATCGCCGAGGGCGTGTTCGACGTCGACGACGTCATCGCCCGGGCGGGCGAGCTCGCGGCGTTCATCGCCCTCGCCCGCGAGCACTACGGGCTCGGCGAGCGGCGCATGATCGCCGTCGGCTTCTCGAACGGCGCCAACATCGCGCTCGCCACGGCGCTGCTGCATCCGGATGCTCTCGACGAGGTCATCGCGTTCAGCGGCATGTTCCCCTTCGGCGAGCGCGACCCGATCGGGGACGCGTCGGGCGTGAGGCTGCTGCTCGCCAACGGCGCTGCCGACCCGATGGCGCCGGCGGCGAGCGTCGCGCACCTCGCCGAGGTCGCGGCGTCGCACGGGGCCGAGGTGACGCGGCACATCCGGGCCGGCGGGCACGGGATCGACGCGAGCGACCTCGCGGCGGCGGTGGCGTTCCTCGAGTCGGGAACGCGCGCCTAGGTCGACCGGCCTAGCGGATGCGCAGATCGGCCTCGATCGCGGCCGTCGCGCGCTGCAGGGCGGGGAGCACGCGCGCGAGCTCCGACTCGGCATCGCCGCGACGCGCGGTCGAGACGTTGACCGCCGCGACGACGGCGCCCGAGGCGTCGCGCACGGGCGCGGCGATCGAGCGCAGGCCCTCCTCGAGCTCGCCGTCGACGATCGCCCAGCCGGCGCGTCGCACGCGGTCGAGCTCGGCGAGCAGCGCCGTGCGGTCGACGAGCGTGGTGGGCGTGAACGGGTGCAGATCGGAGTGCTCGAGCGCAGCATCCGCTGCATCGTCGGGAAGAGCGGCGAGCAGGACGCGACCGAGCGACGTCGCCCAGGCCGGGAATCGAGTGCCGAGCTGGATGCTCACGCTCATGATGCGGCGGGTGGGCACGCGCGCCACGTACACGACGTCGGTGCCGTCGAGCACCGCGAGCGACGTCGACTCGTCGAGCTCGTGCGAGAGCCGCTCGAGGTGCGGCTGCGCGATCGCGGGCAGCGACAGGGCCGAGAGGTAGCTGTAGCCCAGCTCGAGCACGCGCGGGGTGAGGGCGAACGTGCGATCGCTCGAGCGCACGTAGCCGAGCGCGATGAGCGTCATGAGAAACCGGCGAGCGGCGGCGCGCGGCACGTCGGCGCGGACCGCCACCTCGCTCAGGGTCAGCTCGGCGTGGTCGGCGTCGAAGGCGCGGATGACCGCGAGTCCGCGCGCGAACGACTGGACGAAGTCGGGGCTGGCCTCGCTCGCCGCGTCGCCGCTCACATCGCCGGCGCCATCAGGCTCAGCGGCGAGGTCGGCGGGCTCGGCGGTCATGCGCTCATCTTTCCAGAACGACCGCGAGCCCCTGGCCGACGCCGATGCACAGCGCGACGACCGCGACGCCTCCGCCGCGGCGCTTCAGCTCGTGCGCGGCGTGGCCGATGATGCGGCCGCCCGAGGCGCCGAGCGGGTGGCCGATCGCGATCGCTCCGCCGTGGATGTTGACGCGCTCGGGGTCGAGGTCGGGCCACAGGCGGATGCACGCGAGCGACTGCGACGAGAAGGCCTCGTTGAGCTCGACGAGGTCGACATCGGCCCACGTGCGACCGGCCCGCGCGAGCGCGCGGTTGGCGGCCTCGACGGGGGCGACGCCGAACACGTCGGGATCGTTGCCGAACGCCGCGCGACCCGCGATGCGTGCGAGCGGCTCGGCGTCGAGCGCGCCCTCGCCACCGAGGAGCACGGCCGAGGCGCCGTCGTTGATCGACGAGGCGTTGCCCGCCGTGACGGTGCCGTCGGCCGCGAAGAGGGCCTTGAGCCCGGCGAGACGCTCGAGCGTCGTATCGGCGCGGATGCCCTCATCGCGGGCCAGCTCGTGGCCGGGCACCTGCACGATCTCGCCGTCGTAGGCGCCGGCCTCCCACGCGGACGCCGCGAGGGCGTGGCTGCGCAGGGCGAAGGCATCCTGGTCGTCTCGGCTGATGCCGTAGATCGTGGCGAGCTTCTCGGCGGACTCGCCGTTCGAGATCGTCCACTCCTTCGGCAGCGCGCGGTTGATCATGCGCCAGCCGATCGCGGTGTTCCACAGCGTCGGGTTGCCGATCGCCGGGTACGGCTTCGGCGACTTCTCGAGCACGTACGGCGCGCGACTCATCGACTCGACACCGCCGGCGAGGATCACCTCCGCGTCGCCCGACTCGATCGCGCGCGAGCCCTGGATGACCGCGTCGAGCGACGAGCCGCACAGGCGGTTGATCGTCGTTCCCGTGACCGAGGTCGGGAAGCCCGCGAGCAGGGCTCCGAAGCGCGCGACGTTGCGGTTGTCCTCGCCGGCCTGGTTGGCGTCGCCGAAGACGACGTCATCGATGCGCGCGGGGTCGAGGCCCGTGCGCTCGACGGTCGCGCGCATGACGGTCGCGGCGAGGTCGTCGGGGCGCACGTCGGCGAGGGCTCCGCCGGCGCGGCCGAACGGCGTGCGGACGGCGTCGTAGACGAAGCTCGCGGTCATCGGGACTCCTCGGTGTTCGATGCGGTCGGCAGCGCGGTCGGCAGCATGCTGAGGCGCAGGCCGGTCAGTTCGCGCAGCTCGTCGAGCGTCGTCGTGCCGAACAGCTCGCGCACGGCGAAGCCCTCGGGCGTCACATCGAACACGGCCCGGTCGGTGTAGACGCGCGTGACGCAGCCGACGCCCGTGAGCGGGTAGGTGCAGGTCTCGACGAGCTTCGACTCGCCGCCCTTGGTGAGCAGGTCGGTCATGACGTAGACGTCTTTCGCGCCGATCGCGAGATCCATCGCGCCGCCGACCGCCGGGATCGCGTCGGGCGCTCCCGTCGACCAGTTGGCGAGGTCGCCGGTCTGCGACACCTGGAAGGCGCCCAGGATGCACAGGTCGAGGTGCCCGCCGCGCATCATGCCGAACGAGTCGGCGTGGTGGAAGTACGCGGCGCCCGGCAGCTCGGTGACGGCGAGCTTGCCGGCGTTGATGAGGTCGGGGTCGACGTCGCCCGGTGCCGGCGCGGGGCCCATGCCGAGCATCCCGTTCTCGGTGTGGAGGATGACCTCCGAGCCGGGCGGCAGATGATCGGCGACGAGCGTCGGCGCACCGATGCCCAGGTTGACGTAGGCGCCGTCGGGGATGTCCGCGGCGACGCGGCGCGCGAGGGCGTCGCGATCGAGACGATCGGTCATCGGTCTCCTCCAGCGATCGAGGCGGTGGCAGGGTCGGCGGCAGGGGCGGCGGTCGGCGCGGCGAGCGGCTCGCCCTGCAGGTCGACGCCGCCGACGAACTCGCCGTCGCGCAGCCAGCGGCGGACGCCGACGGCGACGACGCGGTCGACGAAGATGCCGGGCGTCACGATCGCCTCGGGGTCGAGGGTGCCGAGCGGCACGATCTCGTCGACCTGCACGACCGTGGTGGTCGCGGCGGTCGCCATGATCGGGCTGAAGTTGCGCGCGGTGCGGCGGTAGACGACGTTGCCCCAGCGGTCGGCGCGCAGCCCGCTGATGAGCGCGACGTCGGCCCGGATGGGGTGCTCGAGGAGGTAGGTGCGGCCGTCGATCTCGCGATGCTCTCGCCCCTCGGCGAGCGGGGTGCCGACGGCGGTAGGCGAGTAGAAGGCGCCGATGCCGGCTCCGGCGGCGCGGATGCGCTCGGCGAGGTTGCCCTGCGGCACGAGCTCGAGCTCGAGGCGGCCCTCGCGGTAGGCGCGGTCGAAGTGCCACGAGTCGGTCTGGCGCGGGAACGAGCAGACGACCTTGCGCACGCGGCCCTCGGCGATGAGTCGGGCGAGCCCGAGGTCGCCGCCGCCGGCGTTGTTGCTGACGATCGTGAGCTCGCTCGCTCCCGCGTCGATGAGCGCGTCGATGAGCTCGACGGGCTGGCCGGCGCGGCCGAAGCCACCGACCATGACGGTCGCGCCGTCGGTGATTCCGGCGACCGCCTCGCGGAGGTCTGCCACGGTCTTGTCGATCATGTTCCCGCCTTGCGCTGGGTCCGGGCTGTTCGCTGTGCGAACTTGTGTTCGCTCTGCAAACATCGTAACGCGAGCGCCCGCCGAACGGAAGGGCTCGGCGGGCGCTGGTACGAAAGGCGTTGGTGCGACGAGGGGCTCAGCCCGGGAGGTTCGCCTCGATGAGCGCGATGATCTCGGGGGCGTCGGGCTGCACGGTCGGGCGGAACCGGTGCACCTCACCGCTCGGCAGCACGAGGAACTTCTCGAAGTTCCACGCCACGGGGCCGGCCAGGCCCACGCTGTCGCGGGTGGTGACCAGCTCGGCATACAGCGGGTGCCGCTTCGTGCCGTTGACCTTCGCCTTCTCGGTCATCGGGAAGGTGACGCCCCACGTCGTGCTGCAGTACTCGGCGATCTTCTCCTCGCTCGACAGCTCCTGCAGGAACTGATTCGACGGCACGCCGAGCACCGTGAAGCCGCGCTCGCCATAGGTCTTCTGCAGGCGTTCCAGACCCTCGTACTGCGGCGCGAGACCGCAGCGCGAGGCCACGTTCACCACGAGGACGACCTTGCCCGCGAACTCGGCGAAGGTCGTCTCGCGGCCGTCGATCATCGTGAGGGGGGCATCCGAGAGCGCAGTCATGAGATCACCGTAGGCGCCGCCCCTGAAGAGAGGTGCCGGGGGTCGCTCGCGCCGATGCGTCTGCGGCGCCGGTGCACCGACTGCGGCGTGAGGTACGCCTCGAGCCCCTCGATGCCGTACTCGACGCCCATGCCCGAATCGTGCCGGCCACCGAAGGGCGCCGAGTGGTTCGAGGCGAAGAAGTTGATGCCGACCGAGCCCGTGTCGACGCGGCGCGCGACCTCGAAGGCGCGCTCCTCGTCGGCGCCGAACACGATGCCGCCGAGGCCGAAGGGCGTGTCGTTCGCGACCTCGATCGCGTGCTCGACGTCGCGCACCGGGATGATCGTGATGACGGGCCCGAAGATCTCCTCCCGCGCGATCGTCATCTCCGGCGTCACGTCGGCGAAGACGGTCGGCACGACGAACGTGCCGATGCCGGCGGGGTTCGGTAGGTCGCCGCCCGCGACGACGCGCGCGCCCTCGTCGACCCCTGAGCGGATGTACCCGCGCACGGTCGCCTCCTGCGCGGCGGTCGCGGTCGGGCCGAAGACCGTGGCGGCGTCGAGCGGGTCGCCGAGGGGCGAGTTCGCAATGGTCTCGGCGACGAGGTCGACGACGGCGGCCTCGTTCTCGGGCGTGACGAGGATGCGCGTGGAGATGTAGCAGGTCTGGCCCGTGTTGCGCAGGCAGCTGCGCACGAGCACCGACCGCAGGTGGTCGAGGTCGGCGTCGGGCAGCACGATCGCCGACGACTTGCCGCCGAGCTCGAGCGTGACCGGGCGCAGCAGCTCGCCGCACGCGGCGGCGATCTTCCGGCCCACGGGCGTCGAGCCCGTGAAGGCGACCTTCGCGACGTCGGGGTGGCGCACGAGCAGGTCGCCCGCCGCGCCGTTGCCGGTGACGAAGTTGACGACGCCCGGCGGGAAACCCGCCGCCGCGGCCGCGTCGACGAGGAAGCGCGTCGACAGCGGCGTCGGCGACGCGGGCTTCATGACGACCGTGCAGCCCGCGAGCAGGGCCGGCGCGAGCTTGATGACGACGAGGTTGATGGGGAAGTTCCACGGCGCGATGAGCGCGCAGACCCCGATCGGGTCGCGGTTGACAACGGTCTCGTTGATGCCGTCGGGGAACGGCCGGATGTCGTCGCGCTCGAGGTGCGAGGCGAGCCCGGCGAAGTGGCGCAGGATCGACGCCGCATTCGCCGCCGCCTTCGCCGTCTCAGCGACGGGCGACCCGTTCTCGAGCGTGTTGGTGAGGCCGAGGGGAACGGCGCGCGCCTCCACCTCGTCGGCCATGCGGCGCAGCAGCTCGGCACGGTGTGCGGGAGTGGTCGCCCGCCAGCCGGCGAGCGCGGAGCGCGCGGCGGCGACAGCGGCATCCACATCGCGCTCGTCGGCGACCGGCACCGAGCCCCACTGCTCGCCCGTCGCCGGGTCGATGACGGGCGAGGTCGCGGTGCTGTGCGAGGGGCGCCAGGCTCCGTCGATGAACTGGTCGGTCACGTGCCGGTAGGGCAGGCTCGCGGCCGCCTCGGCGTGCGCGCGGCGCAGCGCCTCGGCGTCAATCGTCACGGTCGCGGCGGTCACGAGAGCAGATCCGTCTTCAGCAGCGCCTCGGCGCGGGCGAGCTCGGCCTCGGCCATCTGCAACGCCGCGTCGGTGAGCAGCTCGGGGATGATCTCGGCGCGCAGGCGACGCGCGTACTCGGCGGGGCTCAGCCCGAACCAGCCGGAGGCCAGCGCGATGCCCGTCGCCGTGAAGCGCCAGAGCCGGTCGGCGTCGCGTACGAGGCTGTCCTCGAGCGAGTGCGAGACCTGGCGGGTGTCGTGGCCGTCGATGATCGCGGTGACGCGCTCGATGAAGGCGTCGTCGTAGCCGAGACCGGGCAGCACCTCGCGGGCGATGTCGCAGCCGTAGCGCTCGTGCTGGAACCGGATGTCGGCCTTGCGCCAGTCGCCGCCGAAGCCCTCGGAGATGATCTTCGTCTCGTCGACGCGCGCCCAGCCCGTGTCGTGCAGGAGGGTCGTGACGCGCACGAGCAGAGCATCCGCCTCGGGGTACGCGTCGCACAGGCGCTCGGCGTACGCGACCGAGATCGGCAGGTGGATGTCGTTCGAGCGCGTGCGCGACTCGGTCACGATCGCGCGCCAGACCGGGTCGAGGTCGGTGATCGCGGGGTTGCCCTGAATGGGCGAGGTGTCGACGGCGAGAGCGGTGGGCAGTGGCATGGCGGGCTCCTGGATCAGACGAGCGAGGGCGCGGTCGGCTCGACCACGGACTTCTTGAGCGGGAGGGAGGTGTCGGCGGCCGCCTCGGGCGGGATCGTCGCGCCGCGGCCGAGAGCCGAGCGCACCGCCATGAAGTCGAGCGGCTGGTTGACGCAGTCGGCGGCGAGCAGCTCGCCGTCGCGGTAGTACAGGACGGAGAACTTCTCGGTCTCGGGGTCGCCGCGCAGCACGGTCGCGTCGTAGCCGGTCGAGAGGCCGGCGATCTGCAGCTTGATGTCGGCCTGGTCAGACCAGAACCACGGCGTCGTGCGGTAGACGTGCGGGTCGCCCATGAGGGTCGCCGCGGCGACCTTCGCCTGCTCGAGCGCGTTGTGGACGCTCTCGAGGCGCACGCGCGGCAGCGTGCCGCGCGCGTAGGGGTTCGGCATGAGGGCGCAGTCGCCCGCCGCGACGATCGCGGGGTCGGAGGTGCGGCACGCGGCGTCGACGACGATGCCGCCGTCGACCTCGAGGCCCAGCTGCTCGGCGAGCTCGGTGCGGGGCACGACGCCGATGCCGACGAGCACGACGTCGGCGGGGATCACGGTGCCGTCAGCGAGACGCACGCCGGCCGCGGCGCTCTCGCCCTCGATGCCGGCGATGCGGGCATCCAGCACCACATCGATGCCGCGGCGGCGGTGCGCGTCGAGGTAGAACGCGCTCGTCTGCTCCGAGACGACGCGGCCGACGAGGCGCGGGGCGGCCTCGAGCACGGTCACCGCGACACCGCGCTTGCGAGCGGACGCGGCGACCTCGAGGCCGATGAAGCCTCCACCGATGACGACGAGCGAGCCGGCCGACGCGAGGTGCGTCGAGATCGCGGCGGCGTCGTCGGCGGTGCGCAGGTAGTGCACGCCCGGCAGGTCGATGCCGGGCAGGTCGAGGCGGCGGGGCGCAGCTCCGGTGGTGAGCGCGAGGCGCGCGAAGGGGATGCGGCGGCCGGTCGCGGTGACCGCCTCGCCTCCGCCGTCGGCGTGCCTCTCGATCGCGGCGATGGTCTCGCCCGTGACGACCTCGATGTCGTGCTGCACGAACCAGTCGCCGGTGCGGAAGATGAGGTCGTCGCTCGTGATCTCGCCCTGCAGGTACGCCTTCGACAGCGGCGGGCGCTGGTAGGGCGCGTGCGGCTCGTCGCCGACGAGCACGATGTGACGGGTGTCGCCGAGCTCGCGCAGCGTCGCGGCGAGCTGCACGCCCGCTTGCGAGGCGCCGACGATCAGCGTCGCGTCGTGCTGGTTCGCGCCCACGTCACACCTGCTCGCTGGGCGTCGTGACCCGGTAGGTCTCGCCGTCGATCAGCTTGATCTGGCACGAGAGGCGCGAGCAGTCCTCGCGGTCGACGGCGGTGCCGTCGAGCATCTCGTCTTCGAGCTCGCTCATCTCGCCCGCGATCGCGGCCGTCTCGTCAGAGACGAAGACGTGGCACGTGGCGCACGACATGCTGCCGCCGCACTCGCCCACGATGCCGGGGACGCCGTTGCGCAGCGCGGTCTCCATGATGGAGACGCCGGGCGTGCCCTCGACGATGGTCTCGGTGCCGTCGTGGGCGGTGTAGATGACGGTGGTCACGATTCCTCCTGGTGGTGTGGGTGGGGCGGCGGGCGTCAGAGGTACTGGCGGCCGCCGTCGACGACGAGGGTCTGCCCGGTGACCGAGCGGCTCGCCTCGTCGGCGAGGTAGAGCACGGTGCCGACGATGTCGTCGGGCTGGATGGGGCGACGCAGCGCGCTGCGCTCGACGCCGTACGTCTCGGCGCCCTCGATGAGGCCGTGGCTCGCCTCGGTGAGAGTGAAGCCCGGCGCGACCGTGTTGGCGGTGATGCCGCGCGGGCCGAGCTCGGTCGCCATGACGCGCGTGAGCCCGATGACCGCGGCCTTGCTCGCGACGTAGTGCGCCCAGTGGGCCGAGCCGCTCATGACCGTCGCCGACGAGATGTTGATGATGCGCGATCCCTCGCCGAGGTGCGGCGAGCACGCCCGCACGACCTGCCAGGGGCCCTTGGTGTTGACCGCCATGACGCGATCCCACTCGGCCTCGGCGATCTGCTCGAGCGGCGAGCGCGTGAGCGTCGCGTAGATCGCGGCGTTGTTGACGACGACGTCGATGCGCCCGCCCCCGAGCTCGGCCGCCGTCGCCGCGAGGGCGTCGGTGGAGTCGGTGCGCGTCACGTCGACGCCGACGGCGATGGCCCCGGCGAGGCCCGCCGCGACACGCGTCGCGGCGGGCTCGTCGATGTCGGCGACGACCCCCCGGGCACCCAGCGCCGCGCAGGCGTCGGCGGAGCCGCGGCCGAGACCGCCTCCTGCGCCCGTCACGATCACCGTGCGCGGTGTCCGCGTGGTCGTCATCATCGTCTCCTTGGATCTCTGCTGCTCGGTGCGGTGCGATCGCTCAGTCGAGGATCGTGACGGTGCCGGTGTTGCCGTCGACGCGGATCAGCTGACCCGTGCGGATCTCGGTCGAGCCGGTGCCGGTGCCGGTGACGGCGGGCATGCCGTACTCGCGGCAGACGATGGCCGCGTGGCTCATCATTCCGCCGATGTCGGTCACGGTCGCCCGGATCTTGCCGAAGACGGGGACCCAGCTCGGCGCGGTGACGGGGGCGACGAGGATGTCGCCGTCCTGCACCTCGCTCAGCTGGCTCGCGCTCGAGATGACGCGCGCCGGGCCCTCGGCGATGCCGGGCGACGCCGCCATGCCCTTGAGGGTGCCCTCGACCTGGTCGCCCTCGCCGAGCCAGTTCTGGATCTGCTCGGTCGTGATGCCCCACAGCATGAGCGTGAAGGGCTCGGTGATGACCTCCGGCGGGGTGTTGAGGGCGGGCTGCGGCCGGGCGGTCTCGAGCGCGGCGATGATGCCGCGGCGACGCTCGACCTCGGCGGGCCAGTAGTCGGGCCCGATCGCCGGTGCGCCGACCATCCACCCGTTGACGTAGTCGAAGAGAACCTCGCGCACCTCGTCGCGACGCAGGTAGAACATGTCGTTCGCCTGCGGCCAGAAGCCCTCGGCCTGCAGCACGCCCGAGAGCTGACGCATCTTGCGCCAGAACACGCCCATCGTCCAGTGCTCGATGTAGAAGTTGTGGTTCTCGACGTACGGGTACACCGTGCGCGCGAGACCGATCTTGCCGCGGAAGGTCTCAAGGGCCTCGCCGTCGAGCAGCTCGGCGTACTCCTCGGTGATGCGGTCGCGCTCGACGATGAGGTGCTGGATGTCGCGATCGATGTCGTGACCGGCGTGGATGCGATCGATGTAGCCCTTGATGAACGCGAGCGGCGTCGAGGGCACGTCGCGCCAGTACTCGTCGTGGGCGTAGAAGCCGTTGCCCGTGGTGAAGTTGAACCACGGGTCCTGCGACTCCTTCCACTGCGCGAGCCACTCGGCACCGCCGCTGCGGCCGCCGATCGCCGCGAGCAGCGCGTCGGCGTCGGAGGTGTCGGCGAACACGTCGGTGAGACCGTTCTTCACCGCGAGCTTCGCGAGCTTCTTCAGCTCGTCGTCGGGGCGGAAGAGCTCCATGTCGACGCCCTGCACCATCGTCGCGATCGCCTGGTCGGAGATCCGCGGGAACACCGACTTGCAGAACATGAACAGGTCGAGGTACGCGACGTAGCCCAGGTTGAGGAACTCGAAGTGGTACTGCCAGGCGCGGTACGCGAGCGCGATCATGCGGTCGTAGTCGCCGAGCAGCTCGGTGCCGGGGCCCGTGCCCTTGCCGCTCAGCACGTCGTCGAGCGCGATCTTCTCGGGCAGGGCCGTGAACTCGATCGACTCCATCTCGTCGATCGTGGCGCGCAGCTTCACGTGCCAGTTCTGCAGCAGGCTCTCCCAGTTCTGGAAGTAGTGGCCGGCGCGCTCCATGAACTGGGGAACGCGCGCCTCGATCTGCTCGGGCGCGACCGCGACGGGCGACATGTAGAGGTAGCCGTTGTGCATGCGGTACTCGATGCCGTTCGCGGTCGGGATCAGCAGCTGCCGCGAGTTGTACTGGCCGAGGCAGCCGACGGCGAACTCGAAGCCGATCGTCTCGAACGGCTTCGTGACGGTGGGCCAGTGCTGGCTGTCGCAGAACCAGAACTTCGCCTCCTCGACCGCGCGGCGGTTGTCCTGGAAGACGAGGTTGTAGGCGTAGAGGTCCTTCCAGCCCTCGGCCCCGGCCGGCGGGGCCTGGTCGTAGGGGCTCGGGAACGACCGAGGAGCGGTCGACTCCCCCTCGAGCGAGGGGGCGGCAGTCGTCGTTGACATGCGGGTCCTTTCGGCAGGGCAGAGAAGTGATGCGGAGAGGTGGTGCAGGGAGGCGTCGGCCGCGGGTCCGGCCGATCCGTGTTCGACCGGTCAGCGACCGATCTGGGTGAGAAGCGAGCGGGTGATGCTCTCGATGCCGAACCCCGACGTCGCCGTCGCGGGATCGGGGGTCTTGGTCGACCAGACGGTCTCGGGGCGCGACTGCAGCAGCAGGAGGTTCTCACCCTCCGGCAGGCCGCGGTCGATCGCCCACTCGATGTCCTGCGGGCAGCCGAAGTGCTTCTCGGCGCGCTTCGCGATCGCGGCGATCGCGGCGACGTCGGCGTCGCTCAGGCAGCGGACGGTGCGGCGCTCGGGCTCGACCTCGCGCTCGATGACGCCGCGCGAGGCGACGTCGGGCACGAGCTCGATGTGCTTCGAGCCGATGATCTCCTCCGACACGGTCTTCATGACCTTGTCGACGCGCAGGTTGTCGGGCGTCACCGTGCCCGAGACCACGAGCTCGCCGAGGCCCCACGAGGCGTCGATCACGATCGTCGACTTGTCACCGTTCACCGGGTCGATCGTCATCGCGACGCCGGCGGTGCGGGCGTCGACCATCTTCTGCACGGCGACCGCCATCGACAGGCCCTCGTTGGGAATCCCGTTCTTGAGGCGGTAGACGATCGCGCGCGAGGTGTAGAGCGATGCCCAGCAGCGGCGCACGTGCGCGGCGACCTCGTCGCGGCCGATGAGCCACAGGTAGGTGTCCTGCTGGCCGGCGAAGCTCGCGTCGGGCAGGTCTTCGGCCGTGGCCGACGAGCGCACGGCGACGGGGGCCGGCGACTCGAAGCGCGACTGCAGCGACTCGTACGCGACCGTGAACGCGTCGTGGATCTCGGTCGGCACCGGGCGACCGGTGATCTCGGCGCGGATCTGCTCGGACACCGCGTCGATGCTGTCGGTGTCGTCGGGATCGATCGTGGCGAGCATCCGGTGGATGTCGGCGGCGATGCCGGCGTCGTGGATGAAGGCGTCGAAGGCGACCGTCGTGACGGCGAAGCCGGGAGGCACCGGCAGGCCGGCCTCGGTGAGGGCGACGAGCGAGGCGCACTTGCCGCCGAGGAGGTCGTGGGCGGCGGGCTCGCCGCCGTCGAAGAACTGGATGTACGCGGGCGCAGTCATGTCAGGCCTTCCAGGTGACGGGAACGGAGGTGGGGGCGCGGAAGGAGAGGTTCTCGCCGAAGGTGATCTCGGCGCCCTCCACGAGGCGCAGCTGCGGGGCGCGGGCGATCGTCTCCTCGAGCACGATCTTCGCCTGCAGCTTCGCGAGCTGATTGCCGAGGCAGTAGTGGATGCCGTAGCCGAACGACAGGTGGCTGCGGGCGTCGGGGCGCGTGATGTCGAACTCGTTCGGCTTGTCGAACACGGCCTCGTCGCGGTTCGCCGAGCCCATGACGAGCAGGATGTCGGCACCCTTCGGCACGGCGACGCCGCAGATCTCGGCATCCTTGAGCGCACGCCGACGCCAGGCGAGGATCGAGCCGCTGTAGCGCAGCACCTCGTCGATCGCGCCGGGGATGAGCTTCTGGTCGTCGAGCAGGCGCTCCCACTGCGCGCGGTGGCTCAGCAGCACGCGCGCCGAGTTCGCGATGAGGGTCGTCGTCGTCTCGTGGCCGGCGAAGAGCAGGCTGTAGCAGAGCGACGCGATCTCGTGGTCGCTGATCTCGGCGCCGCCCTCCTGAGCGCGCACGAGGTCGCTCACGAGGCTGTCGCCGCCGTCGCGGTGCGCGTTCACGACGAGCTGGATGCACTCCTGCCAGTACTCGACGAGGTTGCGAGCATGCGGCAGCTGCTCGTCGTCGGTCAGGTCGCCCCACGTCATCGCGGCGCGCGAGTCGCTCCAGCGCTTGTAGGTGGGCACCATCGCCGGGTCGACGCCGAGCAGGGTCAGGATCGTGATGGTGGGGATGTCGTAGGCGACGTCGGTGAGGAAGTCGCCGGTGAAGTCGGGCGAGGCGAGCATCGCGTCGAGCGCGGCGATCGTGTTCTCGCGGATCGTCGGCTCGAGCACCTTGAAGCGGCGCGGCGTGAAGGCGCGCTGCGCGATCGCGCGGATGCGGGTGTGCTCCGGGGGAACGCGGGCCGAGAGGCCCGAGTACGCCGTGAAGCCGCCGTCGGTCATGATCTGCTTCGCGCCCTCGCTGCGGGGGCGCACCGGGGCCTGAGCGTTCTCGCTCGAGAAGGTCTCCCAGTCGTCGAAGACGGCCTTGACGTCGTCGTAGCGCGTGACGATCCAGTAGCCGATGCGCTCGTCGAAGTGCACGGGCGCGTTCTCGCGAAGGCGCTCGTACGAGGGGAACGGGTCGGTCATGTCGAACGGCTCGTATCCGAAGTGGTTCTCGGCCGTGTACGCGCTCGCGTCGTGGCTCGCGCCGCCGAACTGCCCGTGGTCGACGGGGCAGCCGCCCGTCGAGGCGGGAGCGGTGGTGATGTCGGTGGCCATGACGACTCCTTCGTGGTCTGGCAGCGCGTCGGTGCGCTGGGTTCATTAGAGACCCGGGCCGGTCGCCCTCCTACTGAAACTTCCACTCAGTGGAAACGACTTACAAGCGGCCATTCGTCGGGCGAATGCCGAGGCTGCGCAGCGGGAAGGCGCCGACGCTCGCCTCGATGCGTCGCGCGATGCCGCGCATGGCCGGGAGGTGCCGCTCGAGCGAGTCGGCCTCTCCGCGCTCGGCGACGAGGCCGAGCGCGGCGCCGATGCCGCCCGTGCGCTGGAAGATCGGCACCGCGATCGACGCCGATCCCTCGCGCACCTCCTCGACCGCGATCGCGAAGCCGCGCTCGACGACGAGCGCGAGCTCCTTCCGCAGCGCGACGGGGTCGACGTGCGTGAGGGGCGTGCGACTCTCGAGCGGCTGGGCGAGAATCGCGTCGCGCACCCACGGCTCGTCGAACGCGAGCAGCACCTTGCCCACCGCGGTCGCGTGCAGCGGCAGGCGCCCGCCGACGCGCGAGGCCTGGGGCACGCGGCGCGTGCCGTAGACGCGGTCGATGTAGAGCGCCTCGCTGTTCTCGCGAATGGCGATGTGCACGGTGCGCTGGGTGAGGCTGTACAGGTCCTGCAGCAGAGGTCGAGCGATCTCGCGCACCTGCCGGCCGGCGTGCTGGCCGAGCTCCCACAGGCGCAGGCCGATCTGGTACCGGCCGTTGGGGTCGCGCTGCAGAGCGCCCCACTCCTCGAGCTCGCCGACGAGGCGGTGGGTCGTGCTGAGCGCGAGGCCCGTCTCGGCGCTGATCTCGGTGAGGCTGCGCGGTGCGAGGCTCTGCTCGAACACCGACAGGATCAACAGCACGCGACCGGTCACGCTCGCGGGCGGGGTCGCGCGCGCTGCGTCGTCGCTCATCTGAAGCCTCCCTGCGGCCGGATGCTCGGCACTTCCGGTGAGTGGAAGCATACTTGTGCCCTCCCCGGTGCGGTGCGAGCGTCGCCTCATGAGCTCACCGACGAGCACGCGGTACCACCGTGACGTGCGCGGACACATCCCTGCGGCCGAAGCCGTGCCCGGCTATCTCACGCTCACCGAGCGCGACGCCGCCATCTGGGAGCGAGCGCGCGAGCACCTGCGGGTGCGCAACAACGACACCCACACCCTCTACGCCTACGGCCTCGCCCGAGCGCTCGTCGCGCGTGTGCCGGGCGCCGACGAGAGCGTCGTGCTGCCGGCGATCCTGCTGCACGACACGGGCTGGTCGACCGTGCCCGACGATCAGATCCTCGAGGCGATCGCGCCGGGTGGGGGGCGGCCCGACCTCGTGCGCCAGCACGAGACGGAGGGCGCGCGGATCGCGACCGAGATCCTCGGCGACCTCGGGCATCCCGCCGAGATCATCGAGCGCGTCGTGGCCATCATCGACGGGCACGACTCGCGCCTCGAGGCCCTCTCGGTCGACGACGCGTGCGTCAAGGACGCCGACAAGCTCTGGCGCGTGACGCCCCACGGCATCGAGATCGTGTGCGGCTGGTTCGGGCTCTCGCGCGACGAGTCGCTGCGCATCACGTCGGCGCGCGTGCAGACGAGCCTCTTCACCGACGAGGCGCGGGCGATGGGGCTCGCGCTCGCGGCCATCGCGTCGATCGATCTGCTGCCCGAGCGGCAGGGGCTCGTCTAGACGCTGGCCTGCCGTCGAGGCGGGCCAGGCGGCTTCAGTCGGCCGCGCGCGCCTCGTCGAGGATGGGCCGCGCGAGGCGGAAGGCGGTGTTGGCCGCCGGCACGCCCGCGTAGATCGCGCTCTGCAGGATCACCTCGACGATCTCGTCGGCCGTGAGGCCGTTGCGCAGCGCGGCGTGCACGTGCATCTCGAACTCCTCCTCGTGGCCGAGGGCGATGAGCGAGCTCAGCACCGAGATCGAGCGCGATCGTCGGTCGAGGCCGGGGCGCGACCAGATCTCGCCCCACGCGTAGCGCGTGATGAGGTCTTGGAAGTCGGCCGTCGACGGCGTCGTGCCGGCGATCGCGCGGTCGACGTGCGCGTCCGAGAGCACCTCGCGGCGCACGCGCATGCCCTGGTCGTAGCGCTCGCCGTCGCTCTGGCCGTCGCCCGCCGGGCGCGGGGGTGAGGTCGTCATGTCAGTCCTCTCGAGCAGTGCGGGCGAAGAAGTCGAGCAGGGCGGCCGCGGTCGCGGCGGCATCCTCGGCCGGGGGCAGGTGGGCGACGCCGGGCACCATGACGGCTCGGCCATCGGCGACGCCGAGCGCGATCTCGTCGGCCTTCGCCTCGGGGGCCACCGCGTCGTGCTCTCCCCAGAGCGCGAGCACGGGCATCCGGATCTCGCCGAGTCGGCCGCGCACGTCGTAGTCGGCGAGCGCCTCACAGCAGCGGGCGTAGCTCTCGTCGTCGGCGTTCTGCAGCGCGTGCAGCAGGCGGCCGCTGAGGTCGGGCTCGCGCTCCATCGAGCCGGGCGCGAACCAGCGCTGCGCCGACGGGATGATGAGCACCGAGGTCGACTGCGCGCGCACGGTCTCGGCGCGCTCGCGCCACGCCTCGGGGGTGCCGAGCTGCGCGCCCGAGGCGACGATGGCGACCGCGGCGACGAGGTCGGTGTGGCGCAGCGCGAGCTCGAGGCCCGTCGCGCCGCCGAGCGAGACGCCCGCGTAGAGGATGCGGTGCTCGCCCCGGTCGTGCAGGGCGGCGGCGAGCCCATCGGCGAGCTCGCCGACCGTGAACGGCTCGGTCGTCGCGGGGCCCGCGCCGTGGCCGGGCAGATCCCACGCGCAGACGCGGTAGCGCTCGGTCAGCAGCGGCAACGCCGTCTCCCACAGGATCGTCGAGGTGCCGAGCGAGGGCCCCAGCACGAGCAGCGGGGCGCCGTCGGGGCCGACCGTCGGGGTGAGGTGGATGCTCGGGGTCGTCATGCGCGCGGCCCTCCGTTCAGCAGGCGGTCGATCATGATGCCCGTCGCGCCGAGGTACGCGGCCGGGTCGAGCAAGGCGGCGATGTCGAGACCGGCGAGGGCCGGCTCGGCGCGCAGGAGGCGCTCGAGGTCGGCGGCGTCGGTCGCGCGGCCAAGCAGGGCGCGGGCGCGGTCGTCGCCGAGGTGCGGGGCGAGGGCGATCGCGAGCCGTTCGGCGACGAGCATGCCGCCCGAGAGGGCGAGGGTGCGCTCGACCGCGGCGCCGTCGACGACGAGCCCGCCGGTGAGCGCGCGCGCGGTGCTCGCGGCGCCGAGCGCGAGCCGCAGCAGCTCGCGCAGCGTCGACCACTCGGCGTGCCACGCGCCGTCGGGGCGCTCGTCGACCGCGAGGGCCGCGGCGGAGTGCAGTGTCGCGCCGAGCTGCGGCGCCCGCATCGCCGCCGAGCGGATCAGCACGGCGCCGACGGGGTTGCGCTTCTGCGGCATCGCCGACGAGCCGCCCGGCGCCGACTCGGCGAGCTCGCCGATCTCGGTGCGCGCGAGCGTCGCGACGTCGGCGCCGATCACGCCGAGCGCGTCGACTGCCTGCACGAGCGCGTCGCCGAGCTCGGTGACGGGCCAGCGCTGGGTGTGCCACGGCAGCTCGGGCGTCGCGAGATCGAGCTCGCGCGCGAAGGCCTCCACGAGACGCAGCGCGGCGGCCTCGGCGTCGGCCGGGTGAGTGGAGCGGGTGTGCTCCACGAACGCGGCGAGCGTGCCCGCGGCACCGCCGAGCTGCGCCGGGAGCTGCTCGAGCACGACGGCGAGACGGCCGCGCGCTCGGCGCACGCCGGCGAGCCAGGTCGCGGCGCGCATCCCCATCGTCGTCGGCACGGCGTGCTGACCGAG
>JAOASR010000141.1 GCA_030158585.1 Microcella sp. | reverse complement strand
GCATCGGTGCCGCGCACGCCGTCGGAGTAGTCGTTGGCGAAGTTCACGCCGATCTGCAGGAACACCGCGACCGCGAGGCACAGCACGGCGATCGGGATGCTCAGCCCGCCGTTGACGGAGGCGACCGCCGTGCCGAGAGCGACCGGTGCGATCGCGAGGCTCAGTGTGCGCAGGCGCGCACCCGCGACCCAGTCGCGCCAGGTGGCGCGGGTCGCGGCCGCTGGGTTGCCCGAGCGCGCGGCGGCGGGGCGCGCAGGGCGCCCTCCGGGCCGGCCGGATCGGCGCTTCGAGGAGGAGGTCTTGGTCGCAGGTCGCTTCGTCGCCACGACGCTGATCTTAGGGCCGGCGGAGTCTATGGCCGAGCGAGCCGGGCGATCGCGAGGCGGTCGGGCTTGCCGGAGGGGAGCTGCGGCAGAGCATCCACCGTCACGATGCGATCGGGGCGCGCCTCGGGCGGAAGCTGCGCGCCCACCGCGCGCCGCAGCGTCGCCAGATCGGGGCGCGCGGTCGTGACGACGACGGGCACCTCGCCCCACTCGGGGTGATGACCCGCGACGACGACCGCGTCGGAGAGCTCGGGCTGCTCGCGCACGACGTGCTCGACGTCGCCGAGGCGCACCTTGAGGCCGCCCGTGACGATCGTGTCGTCGAGGCGCCCGGTGACGCGCAGCACGCCGTCGACGAGCTCGCCCGCGTCATCGGTGCGATACCAGCGGTGCTCGTCGTGCTCGACGAAGGTGCGCTCGGTGCGCTCGGGGTCGCCGAGGTAGTACTCGGCGATGGTGGGGCCGCCGAGCTCGATGCGTCCGTCGACGATACGCACGAGACTCTGCCCGATCGGCAGACCGTCGTAGACGACGCCGCCGCACGTCTCGCTCGAGCCGTAGGTGCGCGTGACGCGCCAGCCGTGGGCGCGAGCGCGGTCGATGAGCGCGGCGGGCGTCGACTGGCCGCCGACGAGGATGCGCGCGAAGCCGGCGATCGCGTCGCGCAGCTCGGCGCTGTCGTCGGCCTCGTCGAGTAGGCGGCCGAGCTGCGCGGGCACGAGGGCGGTGTACCGCACCCTCTCGGTCATCGTGCTGATCGCGGTGAGGACGGTCGCGGCATCCATGCGGCCCGGCGCGACGGGCACCGGGGGGATGCTCGCGGCGAGCGAGCGAGCGAGCACGTTGATCCCGGCGATGTAGTGCACGGGCAGGGCGAGCAGCCACTGGCCGGGCTCGCCGAGGGCGCCGTTGCTCGCCGCCGCGCTCGCGAGGACCGCGTCGGCGGTCAGGGCGACGCGCTTGGGGGTGCCGGTGGATCCGCTCGTCTCGACGACGAGCGCGATGCGCTTCTCGACCTCGAGCGGGGCGGTCTGCACGGGGTTCACGCCGCCGCCGCGGAACAGCACGGCCGGGCCCACCCCCTCGAGGGCGTCGCGCAGCGCGCCGAGGCACGCGAGCGGGTCAGCGGTGTCGACGACGGCGAGCGGGCGGGTCACGCG
>JAOASR010000140.1 GCA_030158585.1 Microcella sp. | reverse complement strand
ACGTGAGCGACCAGCGCTCGTAGTAGGCGCGGTACGAGTCGAGCGAGCGCACGATGACGCCGTTGCGACCCTCGGGCCGCAGGCCCGCGTCGAGCTCGAACGGCAGCCGCAGGTCTTCGGTGAGGCGCACGAGTTCGCGCACGATCTGCTCGGCGCGGCGCTGAGCCGCGTCGCCCGCGCCGGCGTCGCGGTAGACGTACATGACGTCGGCGTCAGAACCGAAGCCGAGCTCGCGCCCGCCGTAGCGGCCCATGCCGACGATCGCGAATTCGATGCCGTCGCCGTACTGGTGCGCGAGCGCAAGGGCGCCCGTGAGCAGCGTCGTGGTGATGTCGCTGAGGGCCCGACCGAGCTCCTCTACCGTGATGACGTCGAGGATGCTCGCAAGAGCCGCGCGCAGGATCTCGCGGCGTCGCGCGGTGCGCAGCGCCTTCGCCGCGGCATCCACGTCGCCTGCATGACGCGCGACGGTCGCCCGCGCCTCGTCGAGCAGACCCTCCAAAGGCCGCGGCCGCAGCTCCTCCTCGTTCTCGAGCCACGCCGCGCCCTCGGGGATGCGCTCGAAGAGCCCCCCGACGTAGCGGGACGAGGCGAGAACACTCGTGAGCCGCTGAGCGGCGCCGCTCGAGTCGCGCAGCATGCGCAGGAACCAGAACGCCTCGCCGAGGTCGTCGCTCAGCCGGCGGAAGGCAAGCAGCCCGTAGTCGGGGTCGGCGCCGTCGGCGAGCCACTGCAGGATCACCGGCAGGAGCGTGCGCTGGATCTGCGCGCTGCGCGAGACGCCCGAGGTGAGCGCGGCGATGTGGTGCAGGGCACCGCGCGGGTCGACAAAGCCGATGGCCCGCAGTCGCGCCTCGGCCTGCTCGCTCGTGAGGGCGAAGCCCTCCTCCGGCAGCGCCGCGACGGCCGACAGCAGCGGCCGGTAGAAGAGCCGCTCGTGCAGTGTTCGCACGGCCAGCCTCGTCTGTTGCCAGCGCGTCGTGAGCTCCTCCGCGGTCGACACGAAGCCCGTCGCACGCGCGATGACGCGCAGCTTGTCGGGGTCGCGTGGCATGAGGTGCGTGCGGCGCAGAGCGTCGAGCTGCAGGCGATGCTCGATGACGCGCAGCAGCCGGTAGTCGCTCGAGAACTCGGCCGCCTCGGCACGGCCGATGTAGCCCCGCTCCGCGAGGGCAGCGAGCGCGTCGATGGTCGAGCGCTCTCGCACCGAGTCGTCGAGGTGGCCGTGGACGAGCTGCAGAAGCTGAATCGTGAACTCGACATCGCGCAGGCCGCCGGGGCCGAGTTTGATTTGCACGTCGACCTCGTCAGCGGGGATGTGGGCGGTGACCCGCTCGCGCATGCCCTGCACCGATTCGACGAATCCCTCGCGCTGCGAGCTCTGCCAGACGAGCGGCGAGACGACGCCGAGGTACTCGTCGCCGAGCTCCGCGTCGCCCGCGATCGGCCGCGCCTTGAGCAGCGCCTGGAACTCCCAGTTCTTGGCCCAGCGCTCGTAGTACGCCCGGTGCGAGTCGAGCGAGCGCACGAGCGCGCCGTCCTTGCCCTCGGGTCGCAGGTTGGCATCGACCTCCCACAGCGGCGGCTCGACCGCCGGTTCCTGGATGCCCCTCGCCGTCGCCTGCGCCAGTCGCGTCGCGATCTCCACCGCCCGTGATGTGTCCAGGCCGGAGGCGCCCTCCGCGACGTAGATGACGTCGACGTCGCTGAGGTAGTTGAGCTCGCTCGCCCCGCACTTGCCCATGCCGATGATGGCGAGCCGCGTGCGCGCGACCTCATCGGTCGGGAACGTGCTCGCGCGGCGCGCGAGATCGAGCGAGGCGTCGAGCGCCGCGCCCGCGAGGTCGGCGAGGGCCGTGCCGACGCGCGGCATCGCCTCGAGCGGGTCGGCGTGCTCGAGATCCCACACCGCGAGGCGCAGCAGGTGGTGACGGTAGCGGACGCGGAGCGCGACGATGCCCGCATCGGCCTCGTGCGGCACGACAGCCGCGCGCAGGTCGTCGCGGTACCCCTGCGCCGTCAGGGGCTCGGGCAACGGGGTGCGCAGCGCGCTGAGCTCGGCCGGCCGGCGGCGGAGGAAGTCGTACAGCCCCTCGCTCGCGCCGAGAGCCCGGACCAGCCGCCTCGTCCAGCCCTCGTCGGCGAGGACCGCGGCCACCGCATCCGCATGCTGCTCGTGCAGGCGCCGCAGCAGGCGCAGCGCCCGATCGGGGTCGGCGGCGAGCCCGAAAGCGTCGAGGTGCTGCTCGAAGCCGTCGAGCGCGTCGCGCGCATCGCTGAGCTCGGCGAAGCCCAGGCGGGCGAGGGCCGAGAGACTCAGCGGTGAGCGTGACATGCGGTGGTGGCCGGAGCGGGGCGCGCGCGGCTAGAGGATCTCGAGATTGCTCTCGAGCTCGTACGGCGTGACCTGGTCGCGGTAGGCCTTCCACTCGAGTCGCTTGTTGCGCAGCACGTAGTTGAACACCTGCTCGCCCAGGGTCTCGGCGACGAGCTCGCTCTCCTCCATGAGGCCGAGCGCGCGATCGAGGCTCGACGGCAGCGGCTTGTAGCCGAGAGCGCGGCGCTCGGACTCGGTGAGAGCCCAGACCGTGTCCTCCGCCTCGGGCGGCAGCTCGTAGCCCTCTTCGATGCCCTTGAGGCCCGCCGCGAGCAGCAGCGAGTAGGCGAGGTAGGGGTTCGCGGCCGAATCGACGCCGCGGTACTCGATGCGCGCGCTCTGGCCCTTGCCGGGCTTGTAGAGCGGCACGCGCACGAGCGCCGAGCGGTTGTTGTGGCCCCAGGTCACGTAGCTCGGGGCCTCGTCGCCGCTCCAGAGTCGCTTGTACGAGTTCACGAACTGATTCGTGACGGCCGTCATCTCGGGAGCGTGCGTGAGGATGCCCGCGACGAACTGCCGGCCGATCTGCGACAGCTGGTACTGGCCGGCCGGGTCGAAGAACGCGTTCGTGTCACCCTCGAAGAGCGAGAGGTGCGTATGCATGCCCGAGCCCGGGTGCTTCGCAAGAGGCTTGGGCATGAAGGTCGCGTAGACGCCCTGCTCGATCGCGACCTCTTTGATGACCGTGCGGAAGGTCATGATGTTGTCGGCCGTCGTGAGGGCGTCGGCGTACCGCAGGTCGATCTCGTTCTGGCCGGGACCCGCCTCGTGGTGGCTGAACTCGACCGAGATGCCGAGGTCTTCGAGCATGCGCACCGCACGACGCCGGAAGTCGTGGGCCGTGCCGCCGGGCACGTTGTCGAAGTAGCCGGCCGAGTCGACGGGCTGGGGGCCCTCGGGGCCGTACTTGCTGCTCTTGAGCAGGTAGAACTCGATCTCGGGGTGCGTGTAGAAGGTGAAGCCGCGATCGGCGGCCTTCGCGAGCGCGCGCTTGAGCACGTGGCGCGGGTCGGCCGCGGCGGGCTGCCCGTCGGGCGTGGTGATGTCGCAGAACATGCGCGCGGTCGGGTCGACCTCGCCGCGCCAGGGCAGGATCTGGAATGTCGTGGGGTCGGGGTGCGCGAGCACGTCGGCCTCGAACGCGCGCGTGAAGCCCTCGATCGACGAGCCGTCGAAGCCGAGGCCCTCGGCGAACGCGCCCTCGACCTCGGCGGGGGCGATCGCGACCATCTTGAGCGTGCCGACGACGTCGGTGAACCACAGCCTGACGAACTTCACGCCGCGCTCCTCGATCGTGCGGAGAACGAAGTCGCGCTGCTTGTCCATGAAGCCCTCTCTGACCGGCGGAAGGCCCCCCAGGGCCCAGCGTTAGGCTACCGGCTATGCCCCGTCTCCGCTTGGCACTCGGCCAGTCGAACCCCACCGTCGGAGACCTCCGCGGCAACGCCGATCAGGTGCTCGCCGCCGCCCGTGAGGCGCACGCCGCGGGCACCGACCTGCTCGCCATGGGCGAGATGGCGCTCACCGGCTACCCCATCGAAGACCTCGCCTCTCGGCCCTCGTTCCTCGCCGCGGCGACGCGTGCCGTCGGCGAGCTCGCGACTCGGCTCGCGGCCGAGGGGCTCGGCGAGCTCATCGTCATCGTCGGCCACCCCGACGGCCCGCACCTGCCGCGCGAGCTCGGCACCTCGAACGCGCCGACGGCGATCGCGCAGAACGTCGCGAGCGTTCTCCACCGGGGCGAGGTGGTCGCCCGCTACGCCAAGCACCACCTGCCGAACTACTCGGTCTTCGACGAGTACCGCGTCTTCATCCCGGGCGACGAACTGCTCGTGCTGCGCATCCGCGACATCGACGTGGCGCTCATCATCTGCGAAGACCTGTGGCGCGACGGCGGGCCCGTCGGGCGCGTGCTCGAGGCCGATGCGGGGCTGCTCGTCGTCATCAACGCCTCGCCGTTCGAGCGCGACAAGACCGAGGTGCGCCTGCCGCTCGTCACGCGTCGCGCCGTCGAGACCGACACGGCCGTCGCCTACGTCAACATCGTCGGCGGACAGGACGACCTCGTCTTCGACGGCGACAGCGTCGTCGTCGACGGCTCGGGCACGATCCTCGCCCGGGCGCCCCAGTTCAGCGAGCACGTGCTCGTCGTCGATGTGGATGCCGCACCCGCGACCGACACGCCCCTCCCGCCCGCGGTCGCCCGCGTCGCGATCGCGGCATCAGCCGAGACGCCCAGCGAGCTGCCCGACCTGCCGCGCGACGTCGCGACCCTGCCCGACGACCTCGAGCAGATCTGGAACGCGCTCGTGCTCGGCGTGCGCGACTACGTCGGCAAGAACGGCTTCCGCTCGGTGACCCTCGGCCTCTCGGGCGGCATCGAT
Source organism: Microcella sp. (assembly GCA_030158585.1). Lineage (GTDB taxonomy): Bacteria > Actinomycetota > Actinomycetes > Actinomycetales > Microbacteriaceae > Microcella. Next base: position 2,217 of record JAOASR010000140.1, on the reverse strand, counting down.
TCGGCCGTCTGCGCCGTCATCGCCGCCGATGCGCTCGGTGCCGACCGCGTGCACGGCGTGAGCATGCCGAGCAGCTGGAGCAGCGACCACAGCCGCTCCGACGCCGACGACCTCGCCGAGCGCGTCGGAGTTCAGTACTCGGTCGAGCCCATCGCCGACCTCGTGGCGCCGATCGAGGGTCAGCTCGCGCTCGACGGCATCGCCGCCGAGAACCTGCAGGCGCGCATCCGCGGCATCATTCTCATGGGCCTGTCGAACATGCACGGCCACCTCGTGCTCACGACCGGCAACAAGACCGAGCTCGCCGTCGGATACTCGACCATCTACGGCGACTCGGTCGGCGGCTTCGCGCCGATCAAAGACGTGCCGAAGACCCTCGTCTGGGAGCTCGCCCGCTGGCGCAACGCGCACGCGATCGCGCGCGGCGAGACGCCGCCGATCCCCGAGAACTCGATCGAGAAGCCGCCGAGCGCCGAGCTGCGCCCCGGCCAGGTCGACCAGGACACGCTGCCGCCGTACGAGCTCCTCGACGCCGTGCTCGAGGCCTACATCACGCGCCACCTCGGCAAGGACGACATCGTCGCCCTCGGCTACGACCACGACCTCGTGCACCGCATCACGGGCCTCGTCGACCGCGCCGAGTGGAAGCGCCGCCAGGGCGCCATCGGACCCAAGATCTCGGGCATGGCGTTCGGCCGCGACCGGCGCCTGCCGATCACGTACCGGCCCACGGAGTAGTCGGCTCCCCCGTCGGCGCGCGGGGCTAGGGTGGACCGCATGGCTGAGCAGGCACTCAAGCGCGTCCGCACCCGGCACTTCGCTCGGGCCAAGGAGCAGGGCATCAAGATCACCGGCCTCACGTCGTACGACGTGCTCACGGCCCAGATCTTCGATGAGGCGGGCATCGACTTCCTGCTCGTCGGCGACTCGGCCGGCAACACCGTGCTCGGCTACGACACGACCCTGCCGGTCACGATCGATGACCTCATCCCCCTCACGCGCGGCGTCGTGCGCGGCGTCAAGCGCGCCCTCGTCGTCGCCGACATGCCCTTCGGCTCGTACGAGACCGGGCCCGACGAGGCGCTGCACACGGCCTTCCGCTTCATGAAGGAGACCGGCGCGCACGCCGTGAAGCTCGAGGGCGGGCGGCGCTCGGCCGAGCAGATCCGCCGCATCGTGGCCGCGGGCATCCCCGTCATGGGCCACATCGGCTTCACGCCGCAGAGCGAGCACGGCCTCGGCGGTCACGTCATCCAGGGCCGGGGCGAAGCGGCCGACGCGCTGCTCGCCGATGCGAAGGCGGTCGAAGAGGCCGGCGCGTTCGCGGTCGTGCTCGAGATGGTGCCGGCCGAGGCCGCGCGCCGCGTGACCGAGTCGCTGAGCATCCCCACCATCTCAGTCGGCGGCGGCCCGCACTGCGACGGCCAGCTCGTCGTCTGGACGGACTGGGCCGGGCTCTCGAGCGGCCGCCTGCCGAAGTTCGTGAAGCAGTACGCCAACCTGCGACAGGTGCTGCTGGATGCCGCTCTCGCGTACCGCGACGACGTCGAGTCAGGCGCCTACCCCGACGCCGAGCACTCGTACGAAGACGCCTCCGCCGAGCAGGCTCTGCAGGAACGCTCGAACTAGCGGCCCTCGGCCTCCTCCTCGGCCCAGCGGCGGGCGCGCTCGCGCGCGATCTCGGGCGCTCGAGCGGCCTCCTCGCGGGACGCGTAGGGCCCGTCGCGGTCGGAGCCGAGCGACTGCCGCCCCTCCTCCACCTCACCGGTCTTGTGGTTGAACCACCACTGCTGCTCGCGGTCGTCGGCCATGAGGCTCTCCCCTCGCTCGGTAGACTCGACCCTATGCCTCGTGATGCCGCCGGTCACCTCGTCGCCGGGAGGCTCTCACCGCAGCGTCAGGTTCGATCGGGCATCCCCCGCCCCGACTACGTCGGCAAGGCCGCGCCGGCCCCCCACATCGGCGGCGACGTCTACGACGCCGAGACGATCGAGCTCATCCGCCACTCGGGCCGCATCGCGGCGCAGGCCGTCGAGGCGGTCGGCGCCGCCATCCGGCCCGGTGTCACGACCGACGAGCTCGACCGCATCGCACATGAGTTCCTGCTCGATCACGACGCGTACCCGTCGACGCTCGGCTACCGCGGCTTTCCGAAGTCGTGCTGCACGAGCCTCAACGAGGTCATCTGCCACGGCATCCCCGACGACACCGTCATCG
>JAOASR010000139.1 GCA_030158585.1 Microcella sp. | reverse complement strand
ACGAGGGCGGCGGCATCCACGTCGACGGCGAGGGCACGGTGCTCGTCACCGAGACCGTGCAGCTCGACCCCGACCGCAACCCGTGGGCCACGAAGGAGCGCGTCGAGGCCGAGCTCGCCCGCACCCTCGGCGTCGAGAAGGCCATCTGGCTGCCGCGTGGCCTCACGCGCGACTACGACGAGCTCGGCACCCGCGGCCACGTCGACATCGTCGCGACCTTCGCGAGCCCGGGCCGCGTGCTCGTGCACGCGCAGCACGACCCGGCCCACCCCGACCACGCCGTGATGCCCGCCATTCACGACGCCCTGCGCGCCGCGACCGACGCGCGCGGCCGCTCGCTCGAGCTCATCGAGCTGCCCGCCCCCGCGCAGCTGCGCGACGACGAGGGCTTCGTCGACTACAGCTACGTCAATCACCTCGTCGTCAACGGCGGCATCATCGCGTGCGGCTTCGGCGACGATGCGGCGGATGCTCACGCCCGCGCCGTTCTGGCCGACGCGTACGGCCGCGAGGTCGTGACGGTCGATGCGCGCGAGATCTTCGCCCGCGGAGGCGGCATCCACTGCATCACGCAGCAGCAGCCGCGGGCCGGGCTCGCGACGCTCGCGAGCGCCGCCGCGACGGGCGGGGGCGACCGGTGACGAGCATCCCCCTCGTCGAGACGTCGATCAGCGAGCTGCGTGCCGCCCTCGACACCGGACGCCTGACCGCGGTCGAGCTCGTGCAGGGCTACCTCGATCGCATCGCGGCCTACGACGCGGCTGGCCCGACGCTCAACGCCTACGTCGTCATGAATCCGGATGCTCTCGCCGAGGCCCGGGCGAGCGACGAGCGCCGCGCCCGCGGTGAGGTGCTGAGCCCGCTCGACGGCATCCCGTACGCGGCGAAAGACAGCTACATGGTGCGCGGCCTCACGGTCGCGAGCGGTTCGCCCGCCTTCGCCGACCTCGTCGCCCAGCGCGACGCCTTCACGATCGAGCGCCTGCGCGCCGGGGGAGCGATCTGCCTCGGGCTGACCAACATGCCCCCGATGGCGAACGGCGGCATGCAGCGCGGGCTCTACGGTCGCGCCGAGAGCCCCTACAACGCCGACTACCTGACGGCGCCGTTCGGCTCGGGCTCGTCGAACGGCTCGGGCACCGCCGCGGGCGCGAGTCTGTGCGCCTTCGCTCTCGCCGAAGAGACCTGGTCGAGCGGCCGCGGCCCGGCCTCGAACAACGGCCTCGTCTGCTACACCCCGAGCCGCGGCGTCATCTCGGTGCGCGGCAACTGGCCGCTCGTACCGACCATGGATGTCGTCGTGCCCTACACGCGCACGGTCGACGAGCTGCTCATCGTGCTCGACCAGATCGTCGCCGACGACCCCGAGTCGCGCGGCGACTTCTGGCGCGTGCAGCCGTGGGTGAGCATCCCGCCCGCGTCGCAGGTGCGCCCGCCGTCGTATGCCGCTCTCGGGATGCCCGAGGCGCGCGCGACCGCGCTGCGAGGCGTGCGACTCGGTGTGCCCCGCCTGTACCTCGGCGCCGAGTTCGGCGGCGACGACCCGATCGAGACACGTGCGACGGTCATCGCGCAATGGCAGAAGGCCCGTCGCGACCTGGAGGCCGCGGGCGCCGAGGTCGTCGAGGTCGACATCCCCGTCGTGACGAACTACGAGAGCCGGGGGCGCGCGCACGACCGCTCGCTCACGGCGCGGGGGCTCGTGCCCGAGGGCTTCGCCGACTCCGAGCTGTGGGAGCTGTCGATGTGGGGCTGGGAGGAGTTCCTCCAGGCCAACGGCGACCCGACCCTGCACCGCCTGGTCGACGTCGAGCCCGACCTCATCTTCCCGACGCCGCCCGGGTCGCTGCCCGGCCGCTACGACGACCACCTCAGCCGCTTCGCACCCGAGGATGTGCCGCTCGAGGAATACGTTCACCGCGCCCGCCGCGACGGCGTGCCAGCACTCAGCGAGATCCCGCACCTCGAGGCGGGGCTGCGGGGCCTCGAGGAGGCGCGCCGCCTCGACCTCGAGCAGTGGATGGACGAGCTCGGCCTCGACGCCGTCGTCTTCCCCGCGGTCGCCGACGTGGGCCCGGCTGACGCCGACGTTAACCCCGCGAGCAGCGAGCTCGCGTGGCGCAACGGCACGTGGGTCGCGAACGGCAACCTCGTGCCGCGGCACCTCGGCATCCCGTGCGTGCAGGTCGGCATGGGGCTTATGAGCGATATCGGGATGCCCGTGGGCCTGACCTTCGCCGGTCGCGCCTACGACGACTCGCGCCTGCTCGCTCTCGCCGCCGCGTTCGAGACCGCTGCCACGCGCCCTGGCTCGGCCCTGGGTGGCACGCGAACGCCGGCGCCGCACACGCCCGAGCTCTAGAGTCACCCCCGCCGAGCATCCGCCCGCATCTTGACCTCTGCTCGATTGCGGGTAAGGCTGACCCCAGCGAGCCGGACGGGGTGGGCATGACCGAGATCGACGACTACATCGGGCGGTTTCCGACCGAGGTGCAGGGCATTCTGCGCGGGGTTCGGCAGGCGATCCGTGAGGGGGCGCCGGGTGGCGACGAGCGCATTCGGTACGGGATGCCCGCGATCCAGATCGGCGGCGACTACTGGCTGCACTTCGCGGGCTGGAAGAACCACGTCGGCCTCTACCCGGTGCCGCGCGGCGACGACGATGTCGAGCAGGCGCTCGCCGAGTACCGCGCGGCGAAGGACAGCGTCAACTTCCTGTACTCGAAGCCGATCCCGTATCCGCTCATCACGCGCATCGCACAGCACGTGCACGCCGTGTGCACAACCCCGGCGACAGGCTGAACCGGCGTCACTAGGTTCGCCGCATGAGCGATGACACGGCGACTCACGACACCGCGACCGACGACACCTCGATCTCGTGGCGCGACGATCGCGTCGCCTCGTGCGCCGACGGCACGAACCCCATGGTCATGGCCGAGCTCGCGAGCGGGTGGGCGGTCATGGGCGACAGCCAGTTCCTGCCGGGGTACTCGATTCTCATCAGCCGGCATCGCGATGCGCAGAAGCTCAGCGATCTGCCGCGGGCGCAGCGACTCGAGTTCCTCGCCGACCTCGATCTGCTCGCCGCGGCCGTCGAGGCGGCGTGCATCGAGAAGGACCCGGCGTTCCGTCGCGTGAACATTGAGATTCTGGGCAACACCGATGCGTACGTGCACGGCAACGTCTTCCCGCGCTACGAGTGGGAGGGGCCGAAGGCCGAGGCTCCGGTGTGGCAGTACCGCGCCGACCACTGGGGCGACGAGCTGCACGACTACAAGCCGGGCCACGAGCCGCTGCGGGCGGCGATCACCGCCGAGCTCGAGCGCCTCGCGCGCGACGAGGGCGCGGCGCCCTCTACTTCTGAATGACCGGCGCGCCCCAGCCGTCGTAGTCGCCTCGGAAGGCCTCGACGACGGCGAAGACCTCTTCGACCATGGCGTCGGCGGTCTCGATGTCGACGGTCGACTGCTTGGTCGCGCGCAGCGTCGCGCGGAACAGCATGCGGCGCGTCACGGTCACGGTGTAGCCGAGCTTCTCGAGCTCGCGCGCCGCGGCTCGCGCCTCTTTGATGGCGCCGAAGTTGGCGAAGTGCTCGACCTCGCGGGGCAGGTCGACGTCGTCGCGCATCTTGATGCGCTGGCTGAACTGCTCGACGTTCGTCGTCAGGTGCGGCCGGATGTCTCCCACGGCGGTTGAGCATAGACCCGAGAACCCGCGCCGACGAAGCCGAGCGATGCGCGGCGACATTGGCATAACGTGAGGATTCGTGTTCTTATGGCGGAATGACACGCGCTCTCGCCATCGACGGACTGCACAATGCGTGGGATCTCGGTGGTCTCCCCCTCGCCGATTCCGACGGCGACACGGCGCGAGGCCGGGTCTTCCGCTCTCCCCGCCTCGACGCGCTCGGCCCGTCGGGGTGGGATGCCCTCCTCGCGGCGAACGTGCGCACGATCGTCGATCTGCGCAACGCCGACGAGGTCGCCCCGCTCGAGGTGCCGCCGCCGATCACCGTGCACCGCGCCCCGATCGAGGATCAGGGCGATGACGACTTCATGGAGCAGTACGCCGCGCACCTCAACTCGCCCCGCTACTACCCCGAGGTGCTGCGCCGGTGGCCCGAGCTCGTGATCGCGGCACTGCGTCCGATCGCCGCCGCGTCCGCCGACGAGGCCGTGCTCATCCACTGCGCGGCCGGGCGCGATCGCACGGGGCTCATCGCGGCGATGCTGCTGCAGCTCGGCGGCACGCTGCGCGCCGGCATCGTCAACGACTACTGGCTCGGCGTGATCGCCACGAACTTCCACCTGCGCGAGAACCCGCGCCCGCACGACCCGTGGCGCTCGAACGCCGAGCTCGGGCCGTGGCTCGAGGAGGTCACCGAGCAGCTGCACCTCTTCCTCGACGACCTCGACGCCGAGGCATGGCTGCGCTCGCATGGGGCGGGCGACCTGGTGGCGCCGCTGCGGGCGCGGCTGCGTCAGCCGTGACACCCTGACGCGGGTATCGAGTTCTTCTCGACCTCCGCCTAGCCTTCCGTGAGGAGGTGCGCATGACCCGACACCGTGCGCGCGACGATGCGCGCTCGCAGGCGCTCGTCGGCGACGACAGTCGCGCCGCCTCGAACGCTCTGCTCGATGGGCTGCGCGAGCAGCGATTCGGGCCCGCCGCCTGGGGGCGGTTCGCCGTCGACACGACGGCCCGCAGCATCCTCGAAGCGCGCAAGCGCCCTCGCGCCGTCGTCGAGGCGACGCTCGTGCACGCCGCGATGGCCGCCCTCGCGCACCCGCGAGGCCGCGCGTGGGTGCTCACGAGCTGGCTCATGACCGTCACCCATCTCGGGATGCTCGAGGAGCGCCGCACGCTCGGCGCCCCCAATCTGCTCACGATCGCGCGCGCGAATCTGCCCGCAGCCTCGGCGCGACTCGGCGGTGCCGTTCCCGTGCTCGCGCTCGCCACGGATTTCGTCGACGGCAAGCTCGCCCGCCGCACCGGCACGGTCACGCGCTTCGGAACGCAGGGCGACTACCTCGCCGACACCGCACTGTGGACGTGGTTCGTCGTCACGAACGAGCCGAGCGCCGCCTGGCGGGCGATCACCTTCGCGGCGTGGGCGGCCCCGGTCGCGGCGCTCGCCGCGGTGAGCGTCGCGCGCGGCGGCGTCGTCGACCTGCCTCGGTCGGCGTGGATGCGGCCCGCCGCGGTCGTCGAGGTGCTCATCGGGGCTCGCGCGATCGCGCGCCTGGTTGCGGCGCGTCGTGGGGCCGGCGCATGACCATCGCGACGCGCTTCGTGCCGCTCGAGGGGGAGCTCTCGACCGAGCGCCTCACCCTCTCGCCGTTCCACCCCGACGACGCGGTCGCCTACGCCGCGCTCTGGACGGCGCGCGGCGGCGAGCCCGCCACTCCCGACCAGGTGCTCGCGCGCATCCCGATTCTCGAGGCCCGCCTCGCCGAGCAGTGCCTCGGGCTGCGCGTGCTGCGCCTCGCGGGCGAGCGCTGGCCCATCGGCTACGCGGCGCTCATCCCCGGGCGGGCGAGCGTCGACGAGCCCGAGATCGTCAGCGAGCTGCTGCCCGCCGTGCACGGCCACGGCTTCGCGACCGAGGCCGGCCGCGCCCTCATCGACGCCGCCTGGCGCACCGGTCGCGAGCGACTCTGGGCGACGACGCGGCCGCACAACCGCGCTTCGCTGCGCGTCGCCGAGAAGCTCGGCTTCGTCGCCCACCACATCGCCGTCGACGACCGCGGCGAGATCGTCTGGAGCGTGCGCGAGCGCCCCGTACAGTGAGCCGGGTGACCGACGCCCTGACCGCCGCCCTCGCGATCCTCGAGTGCCCGCTGTGCCGCGAGGCCCTCGAGCGCGTCGACGGGGGAGTGCGCTGCGAGGCCCGCCACCACTTCGACATCGCGAAGCAGGGCTACGCGAGCCTGCGCGGCGGAGGCTCGGCGGCCACGGGCGACACCGTGCCCATGGTCGAGGCGCGCGAGCGCGTGCAGGCGACGGGCGCGCACGATGCCATCGCGGCGGCGATCGCGGCTGCTGCGCCCGAGTCGGCCCGCTGGCTCGTCGACCTCGGCGGAGGCACGGGGTGGCACGCAGCCCGCGTTCTCGACGCCCGACCCGCCCTGCACGGCCTCGTGCTCGACGCCTCGGTGCCCGCGCTGCGGCGCGCGGCACGGGCTCACCCTCGGCTCGCGGCCGTCGCGAGCGACGTCTGGAAGGGCATCCCCGTCGCCGACGCGAGCGTCGACGTCGCCCTGCGCGTGTTCGCGCCGGGCGGGGGCGAGCGCGGGGCCGCCGAGCTCGAGCGCATCCTGGCTCCGGGGGCGCGCGTGGTGATCGTGGTGCCCGAGGCCGACCACCACCGTGAGCTCGTCGAGCCGCTCGGGCTGCTGCGCGTGCCGGCCGGCAAGGCGGAGGAGGCCGCGGCGAGCATCCCCGGTGCCCGTCATGAGGCGACGACCGCCGTGACGCGCACGGTGCGGGTGAGCCGCGCCGAGGCCCTCGATCTGGTGATGATGGGGCCGAACGCGTTCCATCGCGACCGCGACGAGATCGCCGCCGCGCTCGACGAGTGGATCGAGCCCATCGCCGTCACGATCGCGGTGAGCGTCGTGGTGCTGACCGTCGACTGAGGCTTGCTCGAATATGGGCATCTCGGTGCCGGATTCCGCGCCGGTCGGTGCGCAATCCCGGGCGAGAGGCCGCCGCGCGCGTAGGGTGTCGGCGTGTGGCGTGCCGATCGATACGACGAACCCGATGTCGCTGACGACGACGCCTCTGCGACCCCTCCTGCGACGCCCGCCGCGTCGAGCGCGAGCGCGCTCACGATCGGAGACCCGACCGTGACCGTCGGCAACGTCGCGACGCCCGTCTGGGAGCGCTGGCGCGACGAGCTCGCGGGCCTCGGCGGCCGCTCGCCGCTGCTGCACTTCGACGACTCCGATCGCACGCGCATCGAGCTCGGCACGAGCCACCCGGGCGGCCTCGCGCGCTTCATCGCCGGCA
>JAOASR010000138.1 GCA_030158585.1 Microcella sp. | reverse complement strand
TTGCGGCCGTGCCCGATCTCGTAGGCGAGCTCGGGCCAGGCGAGCGAGATCGGCTTCTCGGTGCGAGAGCCTGCCGCGACGAGCGCGATGACGCCCATCGTCGCGCCCACCCCGACGGCGATGATCGCGCGCAGCGCCTTGCGGGTGCTGCCGTGCTTGTCGCCGAGCTGCGCCGGCAGCCGCCGCAGCACGAGCACGAACGCGATGAGGGTCACGAGCTCGACGAGGATCTGCGTGATCGCCAGATCGGGCGCGCCCATGAGGGCGAAGAGCGCCGACATGCCGAAGCCTGTGACGCCGACCACGACGACGGCCGTGAAGCGCTTCTGGGCCCGCGTCGCCGCGAACGCCGCGATGACCATGACGAGGCCGATCGCGACCTGCGCCGGGGTATCCCACAGGCGCACCTCGCTCGGCCGGGTGCTGCCGAGCACGAGGGTGGCGCCGGTCGCGGCGAGGAACACGGTGAAGATGACGCCGAGGTAGAACGGCAGCGAGCCGCGCTGGGTGAGGCTCGTGACGCGCACGGCGAGGCGGTCGACCGCGCCGACCGAATCCCAGTAGAGGTCGGAGGCGCTCACCGGGCTGTGCACGCGCGCGTGCAGACGGGCGATCGGGGCACGCGCGGCGAAGATCGCGGCGCCGGCCAGCAGCGCCAGAAGCGAGAGACCGAGCTCGAGCGTGAGCCCGTGCCAGAGCTCGAGGTGGTAGTCGGTCGCGCCGTCGAGCTCGGCGGCGGCGGGCGCGATTCCGGCGTCGGCGAGCGAGGCGAGCGGGCCGAGCGCGAGACCGGCGATCGCGAGCACGGCGGGCGCGACGAGGAACCCGGGGCCGACGCGATCGAGAGTCGCAGCATCCGCCACATCGCGCTTGCGCGCGAACGCGCCCCAGAAGAATCGGATGCTGTAGGCCGCCGTGAGCGCCGATCCGATCACGACACCGACGACCGCGATCGCGGCGAGCGCCTGGCCATCGCGCGCGTCGACGACCAGGGCGTGCAGCACGGCCTCTTTCGCGACGAAGCCGAACAGCGGCGGCAGGCCCGCCATCGACGCGAGGGCGAGAGCGGCGACGCCGGCGAGCACGGGGGCGCGGCGGCCGAGCCCCGAGAGCTTGCGGAGGTCGCGAGTGCCCGCGCCGTGGTCGATGATGCCGACGACGAGGAAGAGCGTCGACTTGAACAGCGCGTGCGCGATGAGGAGGGCCCCCGCCGCGAGCGCCGCGTCGCGCGTGCCCCAGCCCGTGATCACGGTGAGGAAGCCGAGCTGGCTGACGGTGCCGTAGGCGAGCAGGAGCTTGAGGTCGTTCTGACGCAGCGCGACCCAGCCGCCGAGCAGCATCGTCGCGAGGCCCAGCCCGACGAGCAGCTCGCGCCAGCCGGGCGTCTCGACGAACGCAGGAGCGAAGCGCGCGATGAGGTAGATGCCGGCCTTCACCATCGCTGCGGCGTGCAGGTAGGCGCTCACGGGCGTCGGGGCCGCCATCGCGCCGGGGAGCCAGAAGTGGAAGGGCAGGATCGCCGACTTCGACAGAGCGCCGATGAGGATCAGGATCACGGCCGCCGTCGTGAGCGGACCCTCGGGGGTCGCGGCGAGGATCACCTCGATGCTCGCGCTGCCCGCCTGCTGCGCGAGCAGCACGAGGCCGACGAGCATGACGAGCCCGCCGAGCGTCGTCGTGATGAGCGCCTGGAGGGCAGCGCCGCGGCTCGCCTTGCGGCCCTGGTAGTGGCCGATGAGGAGGTAGGAGAAGACGCTCGTGAGCTCCCAGAAGATGAAGAGCAGGAAGACGTCTTCGGCGAGGACGAGCCCGTACATGGCACCGGCGAAGGCGCTCAGGGTCGAGGCGAAGCGACCGATGCCCTCGCTGTCACGCCGGAAGTACGCGGCGCAGTAGACCATGACGAGAGCGCCGACGCCCGTGACGATGAGGGTGACGAGCCACGCGAGCGCATCCATGCGCAGATCGAGCGTGAGCTGCAGCTGCGGGATCCAGGTGGCGCGCTCGACGAGCGCTTCGCCGGCGAGCACGCTCGGGCCGACCGCGAGGGCGTGCACGAAGGCGCCGAGCGGCACGAGGGCGGCAACGAGGAACACCCGGTTCTTGAGCCACGGCGTGAGGTGCACCAGCACGAGGGCCGCGAGCCCGAACAGCGCGAGGGAGACGAACATGGGGCCTCCCTCGAGTGTCGATGCGGCACGGGCGGGAGAGGGCTGGCGTCGGTTCCGGCGCTCTCTCAGAGAAGTTTACCGAGTGTTGCCTGAGAGAGCGCGCCGGGTGTCGAGCACGCGCTCGAGCGCGACGGCCATCGCGGCGGGGTCGGCGACGCGGGCGCGGGCGACCGTCTCGGCGGAGCCCACCTTGATGCCGAGATCGCGCCGGCTCAGCACCGCGAGAGCGTCTTCATCGGTGACGTCGTCGCCCGCGAAGAGCACGGCGTCGGGTGCGAAGCGCTCGGCCAGAGCGCGCAGGCCGTCGCCCTTCGTCGCGTCGCGCACCGCGAACTCGACGACGTTCTTGCCGGCGCGCACCGTGAGGGCGTCGTCGCCATCGGTGGCGGCGGCGCGCACATCGTCGGCGAGCGCGGCAGCGGCCACGGTGTCGTCGACGAGGCGGGAGTGCACGGCGAGCCCGGCGGGCTTCTGCTCGATCCAGGCGCCCTCGACTCGGGCGACGATCGGCTCGAGCCGCGATCGCAGCGCGGCGACGCGGGCCGCATCGCGCGCGTCGACGGCGGGGCGGACATCCGTCGCATCGAATCGCAGCTCGAGGCCGTGCGAGCCGATGAGCGGCAGATCGTCGGGCGCCTCGCCGACCGCCGCGAGGCTCTCGAGCGCGCGGCCCGAGACGAGCGCCACGATCGTGTCGGGCAGCGCGTGCAGCGCCAGGAGCGCGGCGCGGGCCGCGGGCAGGGCGCGCGCGGCGGCCGGGTCGTCGACCTCGGGCGCGAGCGTGCCGTCGAAATCGAGAGCGATGAGCAGGCGGGGAACGACCGCGAGACGATCGAGCTCGGCGTCGAGAGCGGGGCCGGAGAGCAGCTCGGTCATGGTTCAGCGGTGCCCGACGTGTCGCAGGGTGTCGAGGAAGGTCTGCGACCAGCGGCCGACGTCGTTCTCGCGCACGCGGCGGCGCAGGGCCCGCATGCGCGTCGAGCGCTCGCGCTTCGGCATCGCGATCGCCTGCAGCATCGCCTCTTTCAGCCCCTCGATGTCGTGCGGGTTCACCTGCACGGCGTTCTTGAGCTCATCAGCGGCCCCGGCGAACTCGCTCAGGATCAGCACGCCGTCTTCGTCGTGGCGACAGGCCACGTACTCTTTCGCGACGAGATTCATGCCGTCGCGCAGCGCCGTGACGAGCATGACGTCGGCGGCGAGGTAGAGCGCCACCATCTCTTCGCGCGGGTAGCCGTGGTGCAGGTACGCGATCGCGGGATGACTGATGGTCGAGAAGTCGCCGTTGACGCGACCGACCGTGAGCTCGATCTCGTCGCGCAGCTGCATGTACGCCTCGACGCGCTCGCGGCTGGGGCTCGCGACCTGCACGAGCGTGACGTCGGCCGTGCTGACCGTGCCGTCGCGCAGCAGCTCGCCGAACGCCTTGAGCCGGTGGCCGATTCCCTTCGTGTAGTCGAGGCGGTCGACGCCGAGCATGATCGTCTTCGGGTCGCCCAGGTCGTGACGGATCTGCCGCGCCCGCTCGATGACCTCGGGGCGGCGGGCGATCTCTTCGAAGCTCTCGACGTCGATCGAGATCGGGAACGCCTTCGCGATGACCGAACGGTGGCCGCCCGCGTGATCGGGCACTCGGATCTCGGGGGCGCGCATGCCGTAGCCGAACAGTCGACGCACCGCCGCGAAGAAGTTCGCGGCGTCGGATCCTCGCTGGAAGCCGATGACGTCGGCGCCCAGCAGCCCCTCGGCGATCGCGCGCCGCCACGGCAGCTGCGAGAAGATGCCGTACGGCGGGAACGGGATGTGGTTGAAGAACCCGATCGTGAGGTCGGGGCGCAGCTCGCGCAGCATCTTCGGCACGAGCTGCAGCTGGTAGTCCTGCACCCACACCGTCGCGTTCGGCGCGGCGACCGCGGCGCTCGCGCGGGCGAAGCGGTCGTTGACCTCTTTATAGGCCTCCCACCACTCGCGGTGGTACGCGGGCGGCGAGATGACGTCGTGGTACAGCGGCCAGAGCGTGTCGTTGCTGAAGCCCTCGTAGTAGCGCTCGACCTCGCCCGCGCTCAGAGTGACGGGCACGAGGTGCATGTCGTCGGCCTCGAACGGCTCGATCGTGACGTCGGGCTTGCCGGGCCAGCCGACCCAGGCGCCATCGGCAGCGCGCATGACGGGCTCGAGCGCCGTGACGAGGCCGCCGGGCGAGCGCTGCCAGCTCTCGTCTCCGGTGGGGCCGACGACCCGGTCGACGGGAAGGCGGTTCGAGACCACCACGAAATCGAAACTGCCCGTCGTCTGAGCCATGTCACTCTCTTCTCGTATGCGCGTCCGTGTCGACGCGCCCCTCGCCAGGGCCGTGCGTCGACTCGAAACCGTATCAGCCGGAACTCACCGTTCTCTCAGCGTCGGCCGCCTGACGCGCTCAGGCCGAGCCGAGCGCGACCGATACCGCACGGCGATGCAGCTGCTCGCTCGCGACGATCGCCGCGCGCTGGCGCCGCGCATCGGCCATGAACAGCGCGATGCCGAAGCGCCCCTTGCGACCCGCCCACCCCGGCGTCGATGCGCTCCAGTACGGGTCGGTGAGCAGACCCACGAGCTGGGCCGCGACAGCGCGAGGGTCGCGCTTCGGGAAGAGCCCGACGAGCGTGCGGAACCACCACGGCTGCGCTCGCAGGATGCCCGTGCGCACGTTGCCCGGCCCGTAACCCAGAGCCGCGACGCCGTAGCGCGCGGGCGCCGAGGCGACGAGAAGGTCGTTCGCCGTCTGCGCCGCCGCGTGGCCGGCGAATCCGGTGCGCGCCGTCACGGCGTCGAGATCGTCGAACTCGACGCGCGCGAAGCTCGGCGTGGTCGGTGCCGTCGCCGCGAGCGAGATGAGGCGCGTGTGCGGGCCCACGAGGCCGCGTGCGGCGGCGCGCTCGAGGAACACGAAGCGCGCGAGGTAGCTCACGGCGAAGTCGAGCTCGATGCCCTCGCGCGTGTGCTCGACGTGCGAGAGGAAGACGCCGACCGCCTGCACGAGCACGTCGATGCGCTCGAGGTCGTCGGCGAGGGCATCCACCGTCTGCTCGACCGACCTCATGAGCGAGAAATCGACGGTGCGCGCTTCGAGCGAGCCCGTCGTCGACTGCGCGTCGGAGCGCGCGATGAGCCCCTGCGCCTTCGCCGCCGAGCGACCGATGATGACGACGCGGGCCCCGCGGTCGCGCAGCTGCAGGGCGAGCTCGGCGCCAACGCCGTCGGTGCCTCCTGTGATGACGACGGTCTCGCCGTCGAAGCGCGGGCCGAGGGCGGGCAGGGCGTCGGGCGCGGGGCTCTGTGCCGAGGGAGTGGCGGATGCGGGCATGTCGATCTCTCTTCCGGATGCTGCGGTCGCCCGGGCAGGACGGCCCGGTCACGATGTATACGGTGCACACATCGAGATATGTATATCATGTAAACATGACGTCGGCGCCTCGCAGCTACCACCACGGCGATCTCGCCCGCGCGCTCGTCGACACGGGGTTCGCCATCGCCCGCACTGAGGGCCCCGCCGGCGTGAGCCTGCGTCGCATCGCCAAGGAGCTCGGCGTCACCCCCATGGCCGCCTACCGCCACTTCCCCTCGGCCGACGCGCTCATGACCGTCGTCGCGCAGCGCGCCCGCGAGGAGTTCGCCCGCACTCTCGCTGCGCGACCCGCCGTCACCGAGGGCGCACCGCTCGACCGGCTGCGCGCGCTCGGCGGCGCCTACGTCGAGACCGCGCTCGGCGACCCTGCGCTCTTCGCGGCCGCCTTCCTTCCCGTCGCCGTCGCGCCCCCCGAGCCCGACTCCCCCTCCGGCTGGGAGCTCTACCGCGCCGTGCTGCCCGCGACCGACCCGGCGACCCTGCAGGCGCAGTTCACCTTCGCCTGGTCGACGGTGCACGGCCTCGCGGTGCTGCTCGGATCGGGCCGCTACTCGGCCGCCGAGCGCGAGCGCCGGCTGGCGTCGACGCTCGACCTCATCGAGAGCGCGATCGTGCACGGGCCGAGCAGCCGAGCCCCAGCCGCCGACGACTAGGCCAGGAACCCCCGCAGCAGAGACGCCGTGCCCTCGAGGTGCTCGGCCATCGCGGCCGCGGCTCCGTCGGCGTCGCCCGTGAGCACGGCCCAGACGAGGCGCTCGTGCTGCTCGTTCGAGTGCGCGATGTTGGGCGGCAGCAGCGGGATGCGGTCGAGCAGCGCGTTGACGCGCATGCGGTTGTCGGCGAGGTGCTGCACGAGCGTCGGGCTGCCCGAGAGCTCGGCGAAGGTCAGGTGCAGCCGCGAGTCGAGTCGCCGGTACTCGGCACCCTCGGCGCCCGCGACCTCGCGCATGCGGGTCGCCAGATCGTCGCGCTGCGCGGCCGTCAGAGGCGTGGATGCTGCCGCCCGCGCCGCACCGACCTCGAGCACCTCGCGCACGAGCAGGGCATCCCGCACCTCGTCGGCTGACACGCGCTCACCGGGCCCCTCCTCGGGGTGCGGAAGCGGCTCGCGCACGAACGTGCCGCCGTAGCGGCCCCGCCGCGCCTCGACATAGCCTGCCTCGGCGAGCGAGCGGATCGCCTCGCGCACGGTGTCGCGGCTCACCTCGAGCCGCATGGCGAGCTCGCGCTCGGGCGCAAGCGCCTCACCGGGCGCCACCACGCCGAGCCTGATGAGCTGCAGCAGGCGCGCGAGCGTCTCTTCGAACGCGTTGCCGCCCCGCACCGGTCGACTGAAGGCCTCGAGAGCGAGACCCTCGGGCGGCGGTGCGGGGTCGGTCATGATCGTCGGCCGCTAGAGCGGGGTCACGTAGGCGGCGCTGATGCCGCCGTCGACGAGGAAGGTCGAGCCCGTGATGAACGAGGCGTCGTCGCTCGCGAGGAAGGCGACGGCCGCGGCGAGCTCGTCGGCCTCGGCGAAGCGGCCCTTCGGAATGTGCACGAGGCGGCGCTGGGCCCGCTCGGGGTCTTTCGCGAAGAGCTCCTGCA
>JAOASR010000137.1 GCA_030158585.1 Microcella sp. | reverse complement strand
GAGCGCGCGGGCGATCGCGACGCGCTGCTGCATGCCGCCCGAGAGCTGGTCGGGGTACTTCTGCGCGAAGTCGCCGAGACCGACGAGAGCGATGAGCTCGTCGACGCGCGCCGTGCGGTCGGCCGCGCTCGCACCGTGCAGCTCGAGCGGCAGCGCGATGTTCGCTGCGACCGTGCGCCAGGGCAGCAGACCCGCCTGCTGGAAGGCGATGCCGTAGCGCTGGTCGAGCCGCGCCTGGTGCGCGCTCGTGCCGAAGACCTCGACCGTGCCGCCCGTGGGCTCATCGAGGTCGGCGATGATCCGCAGCAGGGTCGACTTGCCGCAGCCGGACGGGCCGATGAGCGAGATGAACTCGCCAGGAGCGACGTCGAGGTCGATGCCGCTGAGCGCGACGACCTCGCCCTGCTTGGTCGAGAAGGTCTTGTCGGCACCGCGCACGCTCACGG
This sequence comes from Microcella sp., assembly GCA_030158585.1. Lineage (GTDB taxonomy): Bacteria > Actinomycetota > Actinomycetes > Actinomycetales > Microbacteriaceae > Microcella. Next base: position 6,804 of record JAOASR010000137.1, on the reverse strand, counting down.
CGGTCGCGGTCACCGTGGTGGGAGCACTGCTGGGGGAAGCACCGGGAGTGGTGGTCATGCTGTTGCCTCCGCGCGTCGGTAGTTGTGGAAGATGAGGCCGAGGATCGCGACCGACCCCGCGGCGACGAGGCCGAGCACGACGGCGCCGGCGATGGGCGCCCACGCCTTCGAGGGGTCACCGCTCGCCTGGCCGGCGTACTGGATGATGAGCCGGCCGAGCCCGCCCTGCAGGCCGGTCGAGACCTCGGCGACGATCGCGCCGACGACGGCGTTGGCGGCCGCGAGGCGCAGCGCCGGCAGCAGGTAGGGCACGGCGGCCGGGAAGCGCACGCTGCGCAGCGTCGCCCACCAGCCGACCGAGTAGGTGCGCATGAGCTCGAGGTGGATCGCGTCGGGCGCCTGCAGCCCGCGCAGCGCGCCGACCGCGACGGGGAAGAACGCCAGGTAGCTCGCGATGACCGCGACGCTCATCCAGTCCTGCCACTCGAACGCGCCGATCTCGATGCGGGCGCCCCAGCTGCGCACGAGCGGGGCGAAGGCGATGAGCGGCACCGTCTGGCTCAGCACGATCCACGGCAGCATCGCCGACTCGGCGATGCGCCAGCGCTGCATCACGAGGGCGAGAGCGATGCCGACGACGACGCCGACGACCCAGCCCGCGGCGGCGATGCCGAGCGTGAGCGAAGCGGCGAGCACGATCTCGAGCCACAGCGGCCGGGCGCCGTCGGCGCGCGTGACGGGCTCGGCGAGGCGCGAGGCCATGTCCCACAGGTGCGGCATGGCGAGATCGCTCGTGCGGGGCAGGATGCGCGCGTCGCCGATGACAAGCCCGTCGGCCGGGCCGAGCGCCTTGTACAGCTCCCAGACCAGCCCGAGCACGACGATGCCGAGCAGCCCGTAGCCCCACAGCCGCAGTCGGGCGCCGCGATCGCGCGCGCGCCGGCGCGGCGGCGTGAGGGCGATCGCGGCGTCGGTCACGCCTTGGCCCGCTTCGCGCCGCGCATGGCGGGGATGATCGTCTCGCCGTACACGCGGAGGGTCTCCTCCTTGTTGTCGTGCTGCAGGTAGCCGGCGAACTGGTCGACGCCGAGCTCACGCAGCGCCTCGAGCTTCTCGAGGTGGTCGTGCGCCGAGCCGAGCACGCAGAATCGGTCGACGATCTCGTCGGGCACGAAGTCGACGTGGTCGTTGCCGGCCTTGCCGTGCGTGTTGTAGTCGTAGCCCTGGCGCCCGGCGATGTAGTCGGTGAGCGCGCGCGGCACGTCCGACCCCTCGCCGTGCTTGGCGACGATGTCGGCGACGTGGTTGCCGACCATGCCGCCGAACCAGCGCGTCTGGTTGCGCATGTGGTCCCAGTCGGTGCCGATGTACATCGGCGCAGCCACGCAGAATTTCACGCTCATCGGGTCGCGCCCGGCGTTGTCGGCCGCGGTGCGCACGGTCTCGATCATCCACTTGGCGATGTCGAGGTCGGCGAGCTGCAGGATGAACCCGTCGCCCACCTCGCCCGTGAGCTTGAGCGCGAGCGGCCCGTACGCCGCGACCCACACCTCGAGCTCGCTGCCGTGGCTCCACGGCAGCTGCAGCGTCGCGCCGTTGTACTCGACGGCGCGCGAGTTGCCGAGCTCGCGGATGACGTGGATCGACTCGCGCAGCTCGGCGAGTGTCGTCGGCTTGCCGTTGGTGACGCGCACGGCCGAGTCGCCGCGGCCGATGCCGACGACGGTGCGGTTGCCGTACATCTCGTTGAGCGTCGCGAAGACGCTCGCGGTGACCGTCCAGTCGCGCGTCGCGGGGTTCGTGACGAAGGGGCCGACCTTCACGCGGTGCGTCTCGGCCAGGATCGCCGAGTAGATGACGTACGGCTCCTGCCACAGGATGTGGCTGTCGAAGGTCCAGACGTGACTGAACCCGTACTGCTCGGCGAGTTTCGCGAGGTGGACGGTGCGGCTGGCGGGCGGGTTGGTCTGAAGGACGGCGCCGAATTCCATGGATGCTCTTTCCTGCTGCTGGTCGGAACTCAGACGAGGTACTGCGAGAGACCGCGGCGCAGGTACTGCCCGTGCCCGGCCCGCCCGTGGAACGCGTCGTTCTGGATGACGACCGAGCCGCGCGAGATGACCGTGTCGACCTTGCCGTCGATCTCAAAGCCCTCCCAGGCCGCGTGGTCCATGTTCATGTGGTGCTTGCGGCCCGTCGGGCGGCCCTCGTCGTCGACCGGCATGCCGATCGAGGTGTGGCCGTTCGGGTCGTAGACCACGATGTCGGCGTCGGCACCGGGGGCGATGACGCCCTTCTTGCCGTAGAGGCCGAACATGCGCGCGGGGGTGGTCGAGGTGATCTCGACCCAGCGCTCGAGGGTGATCTGACCGGTCACGACGCCCTGGTACATGAGGTCCATGCGGTGCTCGACCGAGCCGATGCCGTTGGGGATCTTCGAGAAGTCGCCGAGGCCGAGCTCCTTCTGATCCTTCATGCAGAACGGGCAGTGGTCGGTCGAGACCATCTGGATGTCGTTCGTGCGCAGCGACTGCCACATGTGGTCCTGATGCCCCTCGGCGCGCGAGCGCAGCGGCGTCGAGCACACCCACTTCGCGCCCTCGAAGGCGCCGTACTTCTCACTCACCGCACCCAGCTGCTCCTCGAGCGAAAGGTACAGGTACTGCGGGCAGGTCTCGCCGAAGACGTTCTGACCGATGTCGCGCGCCGCGGCGAGCTGCTCGACGGCCTGCTTGGCGCTCACGTGCACGACGTAGAGCGGCGCGCCCGTGAGGTTGGCGAGCATGATCGCGCGGTGCGTCGCCTCCTCCTCCATCTGCCAGGCCCGGGCGACGCCGTGGTAGTACGGGTCGGTCTTGCCCCTGGCGAGCAGCTGGGCGACGAGCACGTCGATCGCGGGGCCGTTCTCGGCGTGCATCATCGTCATGAGGCCGTGCTCGGCGGCGACCTGCATCGCGCGGAGGATCTGGGCGTCGTCGGCGTAGAAGACGCCGGGGTACGCCATGAACATCTTGTAGCTCGTGATGCCCTCATCGATGAGCTTTGGCAGGGCATCCAGCGAATCGTCGTCGACCCCGCCCACGATCTGATGGAACCCGTAGTCGATCGCGCAGTTGCCTGCCGCCTTCTCGTGCCACGCGTTCAGCCCGTCGAACACCTTCTGCCCCGCCGTCTGCACGGCGAAGTCGATGATGCTCGTCGTGCCGCCCCATGCGGCCGCGATCGTGCCCGTCTCGAAGGTGTCGATCGCGGCGGTGCCGCCGAAGGGCAGCTCCATGTGGGTGTGGGCGTCGATGCCGCCGGGAATGACGTACTTGCCGGTCGCGTCGATGACGGTGTCGACCGAGCCGCGCAGGTCGTGGCCGAGCACGGTCGAGCCGGGCTCGAGCACGGCGACGATGCGCTCGCCGTCGATGAGGACGTCGGCGGCTCCGCGCCCCGTGGCGCTCACGACCGTTCCGCCCGTGATGAGGATGGTGCTCATGGTGCTCCTTCGGGTCGGGCGGTGGACTACGGGCGAACCGTCGCGGTGTACGAGTCGGGTCGGCGGTCGCGGTAGAACTGCCACGAGTTGCGCACCTCGCGGATGAGCCCGAGGTCGATGTCGCGCGTGACGATCTCGGTCTCGTCCTGGCTCGCGACCTCGCCGACGTAGTTGCCGCGCGGGTCGACGAAGTAGCTCGAGCCGTAGAAGGTGACGGCGAGGTCGCCGAACTCGTCGCTCTCGGTGCCGATGCGGTTGTTGGCGCCGATGAAGTACTGGTTCGCGGCCGCCGCGGCGGGCTGCTCGAGCTCCCACAGGCGGTTCGAGAGGCCGGGCTTCGTCGCGCTCGGGTTGAAGACGATCTCGGCGCCGTTGAGGCCGAGCTCGCGCCACCCCTCGGGGAAGTGCCGGTCGTAGCAGATGTAGACGCCGACCTTGCCGATGGCGGTGTCGAACACGGGGTACCCGAGGTTGCCGGGGCGGAAGTAGAACTTCTCCCAGAAGCGGTCGAGGTTCGGAATGTGGTGCTTGCGGTACTTGCCGAGGATCGTGCCGTCGGCGTCGACCACGACGGCGGTGTTGTAGTACACGCCCGGCATGTCCTCCTCGTAGATCGGGAGGACCATCACGAGGTTCAGCTCTTTCGCGAGCTTCGCGAAGCGCTGCACGATCGGCCCGTCGGCTGCTTCGGCGTAGTCGTAGTACTTCGCGTCTTCGATGATGCCGAAGTAGGGGCCGTAGAAGAGCTCCTGGAAGCAGATGATCTGCGCTCCATCGGCTGCGGCATCGCGCGCGAACTGCTCGTGCTTCGCGATCATCGACTCCTTGTCACCGGTCCAGGTGGTCTGCGTGAGGGCGGCGCGGATGACTGACATTGATGAAACCCCTTCTCATCGTTGAACTGGGGACAGTGTGCGGTCCGAGAGTTTCCGTCTCGTTTCGCCCAATGACGCGTGGGTAAAACCTAGGGGGCGGATGCTCGTTCGGCCAGTGATGCGCACGAACGAGCATGCCGGGCCCGGGCGGCCCCCGCGCCGGCCGCCCAGCGCGACGCGGTTACCGTAGGAGCGTGCGGATCACAGTGCTCGCGGGCGGCGTCGGAGGAGCGCGCTTCGTGCGCGGCGTGCGCGAGGAGGTCCGCCGCCACCGGCCGGGAGCATCCGTCGACGTCATCGTCAACACGGGCGACGACTGGTGGCTCGCGGGGCTGCGGATCACGCCCGACCTCGACTCGATGCTCTACACGCTCAGCGGCCAGAACGACGAGGTGCGCGGCTGGGGCCGCGTCGGCGAGAGCGAGCGCGTCTCGGCCGAGCTGCAGGCGTACGGGGTGACGCCCGAGTGGTTCACGCTCGGCGACCTCGACCTCGGCACGCACATCGCCCGAACGGCGTGGCTGCGCGCCGGTGCGACGCCGTCGGAGGTCATCGCGCGCCTACAGGAGCGGTGGGAGCTCGGCGTGACCCTGCACCCGGCGACCGACGACGAGGTCGACACGCACGTCGTCGTCGCCGACCCGGGAGCACCGGGCACCGACGAGAACGCCGAGGGCGAGCGCGAGCTGCACTTCCAGGAGTGGTGGACCCGGCATCGGGCGAGCATCCCCGCCCTGCGGTTCCACCAGCACGGGCTGCACCGGGCCATCCCGTCGGTCGGCGCGCTCGACGCCTTGCTGGGTGCCGACATCGTGCTCATCGCGCCCTCGAACCCGGTCGTGTCGATCGGCACGATCGTGTCGATCCCGGGCATGGCGCAGGCGATCACCGCGTCGCCCGGCACCGTCGTCGGCGTCTCGCCGATCATCGCCGGCGCCGCCGTGCGCGGCATGGCCGACGCGTGCCTGCAGGCGATCGGGGTCGCGACGGATGCCGCCGCGGTCGCCCAGCACTACGGCGCCCGGTCGCGCGTGCGGCACGCGGCGTCGGGCATCCGCGGCCTGCTCGACGGCTGGCTCGTCGCGTCGGAGGATGCGGCCGCCGTCCCCGTCGTCGAGGAGGCGGGCATCACCGCGCGCGCCGTGCCCCTGTGGATGCGCGACCTCGACACCGCCGCCGACCTCGCCCGCGACGCGATCGACCTCGCCCTCGAGCTGCGGAGCCGGCCGTGAGCGGCGGCCCGCTCGACGAAGCAGTTGTCGCGATGGCCGGCGGCGAGCGCGTGCGCGCCCGCATCGACGCGGATGCTCTGCTCTTCGACAACGACGGCACCCTCGTCGACACGACCCCCGCCGTCGACCGCGCGTGGCGCGACTTCGCCGAGCGCTACGGCGTCGACCCCGAGGAGCTGCTCGCGGTCGCGCACGGGGTGAGGGCCGATGAGACGATCCGGCTCTTCCTGCCCGAGACGCTCTGCGCCGAAGCGGCAGCGTGGCTCGACGGCCGGGAGCTCGAGCTCGTGCACGAGACCGTCGCGCTGCCCGGTGCGCGCGAGCTGCTCACGCGACTGACCGAGCTCGGGGCGCCGTGGGCGATCGTGACCTCGGCGAACACCCTGCTCGTGCGGGCGCGAATCGCCGCGGCGGGGCTGCCGACGCCGCCCGTCGTCGTCACGGCCGATGACGTGCCGGTCGGCAAGCCCGACCCGGCCTGCTACCTGCTCGCCGCGTCGCAGCTCGGCGTCGCGCCCGAGCGCTGCATCGTCGTCGAGGACGTCGGCGCGGGCCTGCAGGCAGGCCGCGCGGCGGGGGCGCGCGTCGTCGTGCGCGGCGACTACGCGGGCCCCGAAGCTGAGGGCCTGCACCGCCTCGCCGATTATCTCGGCGCCGACGTCTCGCTGCATGAGCAGAGCCCACGGCTGCGCGGGCTGTGGTGATCCGGATCGCGCGGTGACCGGGCGTGCGCTGACGAGATTCGTCAACGGCGCATAGACGCTCCATAGAAATCGCATAATTCCGAGGTCGAGCGTGAGCATCGTCATCGCTCCTCAACCGACAGGGAGAACACCATGCGACCGACGAAGACTCTCACCGCCCTCCTCGCCGCCGGCGCCATCACGGCCGGCGGCATCGCGCTCGCCCCGGCCGCTCTCGCCGCCGTCACCGACAGCGGCTCGAGCGACAGCTCGAGCACGTCGATCGGCACCGGCGACGGCGAGCGCCGCGGCCCCGGCCCCGGCGGGCACGGCGGCCCGGGCGGCCCCGCCCTCGCCACCATCCTCGAGACCCTCGACATCACTGCGGACGAGCTGGCGGCAGCCCGCGAGGCCGGCCAGTCGCTCTCCGACCTCGCCGCCGCGCAGGGCGTCGACACCCAGACGCTCGTCAACGCGCTCGTCGCCGACGGCGAAGAGCACCTCGCGGAGCACGTCGCCGACGGCGACCT
>JAOASR010000136.1:4552-7365 GCA_030158585.1 Microcella sp. | reverse complement strand
CTTAGCGCTCCTCGCGGAATTCGACGTGCTTGCGGATGACCGGGTCGTACTTCTTCAGCACGAGGCGGTCGGGGTCGTTACGACGGTTCTTGCGGGTCACGTAGGTGTACCCGGTGCCGGCGGTCGACTTGAGCTTGATGATCGGACGGACGTCCTGCTGCTTTGCCACTAGATCTTCTCCCCACGGGCCAGGAGATCCTTGACCACGGACTCGATGCCGCGGGCGTCGATGACCTTGATGCCCTTCGCCGACAGGGTCAGCGTGACGTTACGGCGAAGCGACGGCACGAAGTACGTCTTCTTCTGGATGTTCGGGTCGAACCGGCGCTTGGTGCGACGGTGCGAGTGCGAGATGTTGTGCCCGAAGCCGGGAACGGCTCCAGTCACCTGGCAGACGGCTGCCATGGGTCCTCCAAATATTCGGCTACCGTGCGACGAACGCCGCACCCAAGGTCACTTGTCGGCACGCAGACACCGCCTGCTCCGTTCGAGTAGCGGGGTGAACGGGGCGGAGTGCGCACAGGGGAAGGGCAAGGTTCGCCCGACACAATCCCCCAGCTTACGGCCTGGGTGCCCGATCGGCCAACTCGGTGCAGCGGGCGCAGTCGCCGAAGATGTCGACGACGTGCTCGGCGCGCGTGAAGCCGTGCTCGGCGGCGACGGCGCGAGCCCACTCCTCGACCGGCTGCGCCTCGATCTCGACGGTCGTGCCGCAGCGGCGGCAGATGAGGTGATGGTGGTGACTGCCGGGAGTGCAGGCGCGATACAGCACCTCGCCCTCCTGCTGCAGGCTGTCGGCCTCGCCCTCATCGGCGAGTCCGGTGAGCGCGCGGTAGACCGTCGCGAGCGCGATCGTCGACCCGCTCTCGCGCAGGTTCGCGTGCAGCGCCTGCGCGCTCACGAAGCCGCCCGCGTCGCCGAGCGCCTCGCGCACGGCCTCGCGCTGCCACGTGTTGCGCTTCATCGGGCCACCTCGGCGAGCGCGGGCCGGGCCGGGCGCCGGCTCGCGCTCGTCGTGAGGCGCCGGCCGAGCAGCCGGCAGACGAGGTAGATGACGAACGAGATCGTCGTGATGTACGGGCTGATCGGCAGCGAGCCCCCGAGAGCGAGCAGGATGCCCCCCACGGCCGACACGAGACCGAACACCATGCTCAGCACCGGTACGAGCACGGGCGACGCCGAGACCCGCAGCGCGGCCGCAGCCGGAGTGACCAGCAGCGCGAGAACGAGCAGGGCGCCGATGACCTGCACCGAGACCGCGACGGAGAGCCCGAGAAGGATCATGAAGACGATGCTGAGCGCGCGGCCCGGCACGCCGCGGGCGCTCGCGACCTCGGGGTCGAGGCTGTCGAAGGTCAGCGGCCGCCAGATGACGAGCAGCACGACGAGCACGACGACGCTGATCGCGAGCAGCAGGTTCAGCTGGGGCAGGTCGACGCTGATGATCTGGCCGGTGAGCAGCCCGAACTTGTTGCCGCTGCGCCCGGGGTACAGGGCGAGGAAGAGGATGCCGAGACCGAGCCCGAACGGCATGAGCACGCCGATGATCGAGTTGCGGTCGCGCGCCCGGGCGCCGAGCACGCCGATGATGCCCGCGGCGATGAGCGACCCGACGATCGAGCCGCCGACGACGTTGAGCCCGAGCAGCAGCGCCGCCGCGGCACCCGCGAACGACAGCTCGCTGATGCCGTGCACCGCGAAGGCCATGTCGCGCTGCATGACGAAGACGCCGATGAGCCCGCCGACGATGCCGAGCACGGCCGCGGCGATGATCGAGTTCTGCACGAGCCCCAGCAGCTGCACGTAGGTCGCCCAGTCGACCCCGATCACGCGACGACCTCGTGGTGATGGTCGCCGTCGGGCGCGCCGACGACGACGATGCGGCCGTGCGAGTGGAACACGTCGACGGGCGTGCCGTAGAGCCCGCTCAGCACCTCGCTGCGCAGCACCTCGTCGGGAGTGCCGATCGTGAAGACGCCGTGCGCGAGGTAGAGAACGCGATCGACCATGCCGAGCACGGGGTTGACGTCGTGCGTGACGAACACGACCGCGGTCGCGTGATCCCGACGGCGAGCGTCGATGAGCGTGCTGACCGCGCGCTGGTGGTGCAGGTCGAGGCTCATGAGCGGCTCGTCGCACAGCAGCAGGGTGGGGTCGTCGGCGAGCGACTGAGCCACGCGCAGCCGCTGCTGCTCGCCGCCCGAGAGGCTGCCGAGGGGCTGGTCGGCGTACTCGGTGGCTCCGACGGCGGCGAGGAGGGCATCCACCTTCTCGCGGTCGGCGCGCGTCGTGATCGGCGGGCCGAAGCGCTGACCGTTGACGCCGAGAGTCACGAGGTCGCGCCCGCGCAGGGGAGTGCCCGGCGCGACGATCTTCTGCTGGGGGATGTAGCCGATGCGGCGGTGACCGCGATGCGCCGGATGCCCTCCCACGAGCACCTCGCCGGCGGCCAGCTTCTGCTCGCCGAGCATGGCCTTGAGCAGGCTCGTCTTGCCCGTGCCGTTCGCGCCGAGCACGGCGATGAACTCACCCGGGCGCACGTCGAGGTCGAGGCCGCTCCAGAGGGTGCGGGGGCCGAACGCGAGCGCCCCGCCGCGGATGCTGAGCACCGGGGCGGGGTCGGTCGCGACGGAGTCGGTCGGGGCCGGGTCGCGGGTCACGCGGTCAGCGCCTCCACGACGGCCTCGATGTTCGCGCGCATCCACGACACGTAGTCTTCCCCCTCCGGCAGGGTTTCGACGAACGAGACGACGGGGATCCCGGCCTCCTCGGCCGCCGCGCGCACGCGCTCGGTCTCGGGGCTCGCGGTCTGC
>JAOASR010000136.1:0-4542 GCA_030158585.1 Microcella sp. | reverse complement strand
GTCTGCTGGTTGTAGGCGAGCAGCGCGACGTCGCCGCCGGCGATCAGGTCGAGGGTCTGCTGCAGTGCGAGCGGCGGCACGTCCGACCCCTCCTCGATGGCCTCGGTGAACTCCTCCGGGGTCTCGTCGGCGAAGCCGAGCTCGGCGAGCAGGTAGGCGGGCACGGGCTCGGTCGCCGCGACGGCGCCGCCGCCGAGCTGCGCGGCCGCTGCCTCGAGCTCGCCCTCGAGGGTCTCGAGCTCCTCCATCCAGGCGGCGAGGTTCGCCTCGTAGGCGGCGGCGTTGTCGGCGTCGAGCTCGGCAAGGGCCGCGGCGATCTCGGCGGCGACCTCCTCCATGACGTGGATGTCGTACCAGACGTGCTCGTTCACGCCCTCGACGTGGGCGTGGCCGTCGTCGGCGGGCTTCTCGTCGGCTTCCTCCTCGGCGTGCGCCTCGCCCTCGGCGCCGGCCTCATCGGAGTGCGCCTCGTCGTTGTGGCCGTGGTCGTCCTCGATGCCCGCGATCGTCGCCGCCGTGATGACGACAGCCTCGCTCGCCGAGCCCTCGACGAGCAGGTCGATGAACGGGTCGTAGCCGCCGCCGTTCTCGACCACGAGGTCGGCGCCCGCGATCGCGAGCTGGTCCTGCGCGCTCGCCTCGTAGCTGTGCGGGTCGATCGCCGGGGAGTCGATGATGCTCGTCACGGTCGCGAGGTCGCCGGCGATGCTCGCGGCGATGTCGCCGTAGACGTTCGTCGAGGTGACGATCGAGAGCCCCTCGGCGCTCGCGGGCTCGGCGGGTGCAGCGCAGCCGGCGAGCGCGAGGCCCGTGGCGGAGGCGAGGACGAGGGCGGGGAGAGAGCGACGGATCTCGGGCATGCCCCGAGATTACGGCTTATCGAGAACGGTTGTCAAAACGATTCTCAATAAGCATCGGATGCTCGGGGGCGGCCGCGCCCGGCTCTCGGGTCGCGCGGCTACCCTCGCCCCATGTCCAACCGCCTCGCCATGCTGACGATGACCGGCCTGCACCGCGCCGTGCTCCGCCTCACCGGAGGCCGGGTCGGCGGGCGCCTCGGCCGCATGCGCGTCATCGAGCTCGTGACGCGCGGCCGCAAGTCGGGGGCCGAGCGGCGCGCGATCCTCACCGTTCCCGTCGTCGAGACGACCGACGCCGGCGAGACGCTCGTCATCGTGGCCTCCCGCGGCGGCGACGACCTCATGCCCGGCTGGTACCTCAACCTCGTCGCCGACCCCGAGGTCGGGGTCGCGGCGGCCGAGGGCGGCGAGCCGGCGCCGTACCGCGCGCGCACCGCGAACGACACCGAACGGGCGCGGCTCTGGCCGCTGGCCGTGCGCGCCTACAGCGGATACGCGGCGTACCAGCGCAAGACCCGACGGGTGATTCCGCTCGTGCTGCTCGAGCCCGATCCGGGGCGAGGCGCCGACGCGCGGCCCGCACCCTCGAACTAGTCGAGCAGCAGCGCCGGCTCTTCGATGACCGACGCGACGTCGGCCAGGAAGCGGCTCGCGACATCCCCATCGACCACGCGGTGATCGAACGAGGCGCCGAGCGTCGTCACGAAGCGCGGGCGCACCTCGCCGTCGACGACCCACGGCTTCTGCTTGATCGTGCCGAGCGCGACGATCGCGACCTCGCCGGGATTCAGGATCGGCGTGCCGGTGTCCATGCCGAAGACGCCGATGTTGGTGACCGTGATCGTGCCCTCGGCCATGTCGGTCGGCTGCAGCCTGCCGTCGCGCGCGGTGAGCGTGAGCTGCTCGATCGCCTGCGCGAGCTCGCGCAGACTCATCGCCTGGGCATTCTTGACGTTCGGCACGACGAGCCCGCGCGGCGTCGCGGCCGCGAACCCGAAGTTGACGAAGTGATGCACGATGATCTCGTCGTCGGTCCAGGTCGAGTTGACGGTCGGGTTGCGGCGCACCGCCCAGATCATCGCCTTCGCCATGATGAGCATCGGCGAGACCTTGATGCCGGCGAAGTCGGGGCTCGCCTTGAGGCGCTTGACGAACTCCATCGTGCGGGTCGCGTCGACGTCGACGAAGATGCTCACGTGCGGCGCGGTGAACGCGCTGCGCGCCATCGCCTGCGCGATCGCCTTGCGCACGCCCTTGACGGGGATGCGCTCCTCGCGCACCTCGGGCCAGTCGGGCGTCTGGATGTTGCGGAACACGCTCGCCTGCGACGCCTGCCGGATGACGTCGTCGCGCGTGATCTCGCCCGCGAGCCCCGTCGGCTGCACCGTCTGCAGGTCGACGCCGAGGTCTTTCGCGAGCTTGCGGATGGGCGGCTTCGCGATCACCGGACCAGCCGAGGCGGCGGGCACGAACGGCGAGGCTGCGGGGCGGGATGCCGCGGCCGCGGTCTGCGCGTCGCCCTCGTGGCGACCGCCCGCGTCACCGCCCGACGCCGCGCGCCGGCGCCGCGACGCCACGTGGCCCTTGGCTCCGTAGCCGACGAGCACGGCCCCCGGCTTCTCGTCGTGGTCGATGGTCTCGGCGGTGTCGGCCGCGGCAGCCGAGACGTCGGCGGCCGTCGCCTCCTGCGCGGTCGGCAGGCTCGCGGCGGGAGCGGGCGAGAGCGGCGCGGCCTCGGCCGGCGCGGCCGGAGCTGCGGGGCTCGAAGTCGGCGCGGCGCCGGCGGGAGCATCCGCCCCCTCGCGCACGCGCACGATCGGCGTGCCCACCTCGACGGTGTCTCCTTCGGCGACGAGCAGAGCGTCGACCGTGCCCGCGAACGGGCTCGGCAGCTCGACGAGCGACTTCGCCGTCTCGATCTCGCACAGCACCTGGTTGACCGTGATGACCTCGCCCGGCTGCACGCGCCACGACACGATCTCGGCCTCGGTCAGACCCTCGCCGACATCGGGGAGCGGGAACTCGGAAACGCTCATGGTGACTCCTGGGCTGATCAGTACGAGAGAGCGCGGTCGACGCCGTCGAGAATGCGGTCGACGTCGGGAAGGTAGGCGCCCTCGAGCTTCGCGGGCGGGAAGGGCGTGTCGAAGCCCGAGACGCGGATGACGGGCGCCTCGAGCGAGAAGAACGCCTTCTCAGAGACGGTCGCGGCGATCTCGCTGCCGACGCTCACGCTGCCGGGGGCCTCCTGCGCGACGACGAGACGGCCGGTGCGGCGCACCGAGTCGAGGAGCGGGCCGTAGTCGATGGGGCTCAGCGAGCGCAGGTCGACGACCTCGATGCTCGTGCCCTCGTCGGCGGCGAGCGCCGCGGCGTCGAGCAGCATGCTCACCATGGCGCCGTGGCCGACGACCGTGACGTCGGTGCCAGGGCGCACGATGCGGCTCGCGTGCAGCGCCGTGCCCGACGCATCGAGGTTCACCTCGCCCTTGGGCCAGTAACGGCTCTTGGGCTCGAAGAACAGCACGGGGTCGTCGCTCGCGATGGCCTCCTGGATCATCCAGTAGGCGTCGTGCGGGGTCGCGGGGCTCACGAGACGCAGGCCCGCGGTGTGAGCGAAGTACGCCTCGGGGCTCTCCTGGTGGTGCTCGACGGCGCCGATGTGCCCGCCGTAGGGCACGCGGATGACGACGGGCATGCGCAGCGAGCCCTCGTGCCGCGCGGTGAGCTTGGCGAGTTGGGTCGTGATCTGGTCGAAGCCGGGGAAGATGAACCCGTCGAACTGGATCTCGCACACGGGGCGGTAGCCGCGCATCGCGAGGCCGATCGCGGTGCCGACGATGCCCGACTCGGCGAGCGGGGTGTCGATGACGCGGCGGGCGCCGAAGTCGCGCTGCAGGTTCTCGGTGACGCGGAACACTCCGCCGAGCGGCCCGATGTCCTCGCCCATGAGGATCACCTTGTCGTCGGCGGCGAGCGCCGCGGCGAGGCCGGCGTTGAGGGCCTTCGCCATCGGCATCGTGCGCGTGCCGCCGCCCGTGATGAGGGATGCGGGGGTCGCGGCCGCGGCGCCCGTGGCGGCGGCGGGGCCGGTCGCGCCGGTCGTCGCGCTCACGCCGGCGGAGGTGTCGAGCGTGTCGGTCATGCGCTGTCTCCCTCGAACGCGGCCTCGTAGTTCTTCAGCCACTCGGCCTGCGCCTCCATGACGGGGTGCGGCTCGCTGTACACGTGCGCGAACATGCTCTCGGCCTGCGGCGGCGTGAGCGCCAGGGTTCGGCGGCGCGCGTCGGCCGCGAAGTCGGCGGCCTCGGCGGCGACGTCGGCGAAGAAGCTCTCGCTCGCCCCGCGGCCGCGCAGGTAGGTCTCGAAGCGGCTGATCGGGTCGCGCTCGCGCCAGTACTCGACCTCGGAGCTCTCGCGGTACTTCGTCGGATCGTCGCTCGTCGTGTGCGCGCCCATGCGGTAGGTGAGCGCCTCGATGAAGCGCGGGCCGTGGCCGGCGCGCGCGGCGTCGAGGCTCTCGCGCGTGACGGCGTAGCTCGCGAGCACGTCGTTGCCGTCGATCTGCACGCTCTCGATGCCGAAGCCCGCGGGGCGATGGAAGAGAGGAGTGCGCGACTGCACGCTCACGGGCACCGAGATCGCCCAGTGGTTGTTCTGCAGGAAGAACACCTGCGGAGTC
>JAOASR010000135.1 GCA_030158585.1 Microcella sp. | reverse complement strand
CGACCGTGCCGCACAGCGACTTCGAGACGCTCATCAGCAGGTGACGGTCGTCGGGTGCGAAACCCGCCCGGTAGTACTCGGCGAGGACCTCGGAGCCGCGCAGCACGAGGAATGCGTCGGTGCAGGTCTCCTCGAGCCGCTGCTCGAGATCGGGGAGCCGCGTCGCGAGCGCGTCGAGCCGCACGACGGGCTCCGCGGGCGTCGCCGGGTCGCGCCGGGAGACCGCCGCCGTGGGCAGCAGCTCGCCCAGGCGGGCGAAGGCCCAGCGGTTGTGCGGGGCCTCCTGCCAGCTGTCGAGTGTCGGCTCCCCGGCCGCGGCTCCGGGATACCTGGCGGGGTGCTGGCCGGTGGAACGTGCGTTCATCGAGTGTCTCCGAAGGTGTAGCCGCGGCGGGTGAAGAGATAGTAGAGGCCACCGCTGACGATCATCGCGACGGGGGCGGAGAGATCGATGTAGCCCATGGCCTCGGCGACCGCGCCGCTCCAGAAATCGGTGGTGAGGAAGAAGGAGGCGGCAGCGCCGCCGATGATCCCCGCGGCGAGGCCGGGAATGCTGAAGCCGCCGGTGTACCAGTACTTCGCCCCCCGGCGCTCGTCGAAGAGATCGAGGCCATCGTATCGGTTGCGGCGCAGCCAGATGTCCATGCAGTAGACGGTGATGCCCGGAGCCGAGATGAGGATCAGCACCTGCAGCATGATGTTCACCGCGTCGAGCAGGCTGGTCGACATGACCAGGTAGATGGTGAAGAAGGTGCCGAGCACGCCGATGATGATGGCCGAGGGGATGCGCCGGATCGGGATGCCGATCGACTGGAACGCCATGCTGGCGGTGTAGGTGGTCATGCCGTCGACCGCGTCGCGGATCCCCTCCCCGAAGCGGCTCCCGATCTCGGCGCCCCGGCTTCCCGGATCCGTGCCCGTCACCGTCGCGGTGATGATCTCCACAGCGTTCCTCTCCTGTTCCGGGGCCGGGCCCCTACTTGCCGGCCTCGAGGACGGCGTCCCACATCACCTCGGAGGCGATCGCGCCGAGCGCGGTCGCGTTCACCGACAGCCGCCCGCGCGACGACCCCGGGGTCGTCGGCAGATCGATCTCGTCGGTGGTGACGGCGAAGAGCGTGTCGCCGTCCATGTCGGTGTGGAACGGCTGGATGCCGCGGTGCATCGAACTGTGCACCTGCTTGGCGAACTGGTTCAGCTCGACGGGGCTCATCCGCACGTTCGTGACGATCGCGCTGATCGTGGTGTTGCCGGCCTCGGTGACGGGCGGGACCTGCTCGGCGAACGCCTCCTGGTAGTCGAACACCGGGTGGCGCCGGACCCCGGTCTGCGCGTCGTAGTTGCCGCGCACGATCCCGCCCGCGCGGTCCATGATCACGCCGACCGGGTTCGGCACGACGACGGCGAGGATGCGCACGTCGCCGAGACGACGGAACGCCGCGCCCTGCCCGGTGATCTCGGTGCGGTCCCAGTCCACCTTGCCCGCGGACGCGCTCATGCCCGCGCCCGCCCGCCCCTGCGGGAACTCACCGGGAACGGCGAATTCGAGCGCCGCGCGGCCGAGCGCCTTGTCGGGGTAGACCGCGGTGGAGCGCGCCGAGAAGTCGTAGATGACCGCCGACGACACCAGCTGGGCCTCGGCGAAGCCGGTGCGATACTCGAGGCGTTCCAGGAGCGCGCCGCTCACCCCGGCGCCCGCCTCGAGCCCGTAGCTGGCTCCGCCGGCCAGGCAGATGGCGTGGTTGAAGTCGTACCCGCCGGACAGACCCACGGCTCCGCCGCGCGCGTCGACCGCGGTGCGGGCGCCGGCGGGGATGTGGATCACGGTCGCACCGGTGGGCCCCTCCTCGTAGTGCGCCGAACCGACGCTGACGCCCGGGAAGTCGAACCGCAGCGTCTCCCGCCCGGTGCTCCTGACCGGCACGAGGTCGAAGGCGGCGTTGCCCGGGCCGCCGAAGACGGGCGGGCCCGCCAGGCGGGGCGCGGGATCCACGACGATCCCGCCGTCGATATCCGTGAGTGCGTGGACCGGTGTCGTATTCATAGGGCCTCCAAGAGTGTCTGCGAGTAGGGGTGCTGGGGGTTGCGGAAGAACTCCTCCGTCGAAGCGGTCTCGACGAGGTCGCCGCGGAAGAGCACGGCGACACGGTCCGCGACGCGCTCCACGGCGCCGAGATCGTGCGAGATGAAGAGGGCGCCGAAGCGGTGCTCCGCCTGCAGTTCGCGGATGAGCGCGAGGATCTGCATCTGCACGGCGACGTCGAGCGCGCTCACGGCCTCGTCGAAGACGATGAAGCGCGGCTCGGTCACGAGCGCCCGGGCCACCGAGACGCGCTGGCGCTGTCCTCCGGAGAGCTCGTGGGGGTAGCGCTCGGCGAAGGCGGGGTTCAGCCCCACCTGCTCGAGCATCTCCGTCACGCGCTGCCGCTGCTCGGACCGGCTGAGGTCGCGCCGCGCGACCGTCAGCGGTTCGCGCACCGACTCCCCGACCTTGCGCCGGGGGTTGAGCGACCAGTGCGGATGCTGCAGCACCGCCTGCAGCTTGCCGGCGTTGGCCCTGCGCGATCGCGTGAAGGGTTCGCCGAGCAGCAGCACCTCGCCGGAGTCGGGCCGCTTGAGGCCCAGGGCGACCGAGGCGGTCGTGGTCTTGCCCGATCCGGACTCGCCCACCAGCCCGAGCGTCTCGCCCGGGGCGACCTCGAGCGTCACCGCGTTCATGGCGCGGACGGTCCGCCGCTTCGCTCCCGCCCCGCTCGTGAACGCGACGCTGACCTCGCGCAGCTCCAGCACCGGGGCCGTATCCGTGTCCGGATGGGACGCAGACATCATTCCGCCTCCTTCGTCGTGGGATCCTGGCGGCCCGGTATCGCGGCGACCAGCGTTCTCGTGTAGTCCGCCCGCGGCTCGTCGAGCACCTGCGCGGCCGGCCCCTCTTCGACGATACGCCCCTGGTGCATCACGACGATCCGGTCGCACCAGCGACGTACGGCGCCGAGGTCGTGGCTGATCCAGATGAGGCTCGCGCCGGAGCGCTGCACCAGGTCGACGATGAGGGTCAGGATCTCGTCGCGCACCTGTGCGTCGAGCGATGCCGTGGGCTCGTCGGCGATCAGGATCTCGGGCTCGCGCGCCATGGTCAGCGCGATCGCGATGCGCTGCGCCATTCCGCCGGACACCTCGTGCGGATAGAGTCGGAGCACCCGATCCGGCTCGAGGATCTTGACGCTCGCGAGCAGCTCGGTGAGCGACTCCAGGTCGGTCGGTCGTCCGAGCGGCCTGAGCGCGAGCTCGAGCTGGCGACGGATCCGCATCGTCGGGTTGAGCGAGGCGATGGGATCCTGCGGGATGAAACCCAGTGATTCCCGTCGCAGCGCCCGTATCGCATCGGGCGCGAGACTCGCGATGTCCCTGCCGAGCACGTGCACCGACCCGGAGGTCACGTGGCAGACGCGCGGCAGCATGCGGCCGATGGCCTGCGACACGGTGGACTTGCCCGATCCCGACTCGCCGACGATCGCGAGCAGTTCGCCGCGGGCGACATCGAGATCGATCCCGTCGAGCGCTCGGGTCACGCCGAGACGGGTGCGGTACTCGGCGCTGAATCCCGTGAGCGAGACCACCGGGGCAGCGGGGGCGTTCGCGGTCATACGAGGCTCCTTGTCTCGCGCGGATCGAGCCGATCGCGCATCGTGTCGCCGATGAGGTTGATGGAGAGGATCGCGACGACGAGCACCGCGGCCGGGGCGAACAGCAGCCAGGGCGCCTGCAGCATGTAGCTGCCGCCCTCCTGGATCAGCAGGCCGAGCGATGACCGCGGCGGCTGCACGCCGTAGCCGAGGAAGCTCAGTCCTCCCTCGACGAGGATGCCGACCGACAGCGCGTACGTGCCCTGCACCGCGATGGTGCCGCTGACGTTCGGCAGCAGGTGGCGGAAGAGGATCACCGGGGCCGACACGCCGCTGATCTTCGCGGTGGTCACGAAGTCGCGCTTGGCGACCGACATCGCCGCCGCGCTCACCATGCGGGTCATGAGCGGCACCGTGACGAGCACGATGCTGGAGAGCACCGCGGCCTGGCCGGGTCCCACCACCGCCGCGATGAGGATCGCGAGCACGATCGACGGGAAGGAGTAGAGCACGTCGCTCAGGCGCATGATGACCTCCCGCGCCCAGCCGCCCGCGTAGCCGGCGACGAGGCCGAGGATCACGCTGATGACCGCGGTGCACACGACGGCGAGGGTGGAGAGGACGAGCGTGGTGCGCGTGCCCTCCAGCAGGCGCGCCAGCACCGAGCGGCCGAGGGCGTCGGTGCCGAAGGGGTACGCCGCAGAGGGCGGGCTGAGCCTCGGGCCGACGATCCTCGCGGGATCGCCCGCGAAGGGGATGACGGCGGCCGCCACAGCGACGAGCACGATGAGGCCGAGCGCGCAGGCGGCGGCGATGAAGAGGGCGTCGCGGGGCGGGCGGGTCTTGACCGCGCGCTTCCGCTTCGAGAGCGGGAGGGAGTAGGTGGTCATGATCCTGCCTTCCCGGTGACGGCGACGCGCGGGTCGAGCGCGCTCGTGATGAGGTCGAGCACGAGGCTCAGCACGACGAAGACGGCGGCGGCGAAGAGCACGGTGGCCTGCACGACCGCGAAGTCCCGACGGCCGAGGCCGGTGACCATGAACGAGCCGAGCCCCGGCAGGTTGAACAGCGTCTCGATGATGACGGCGCCGCCGAGGAGATAGGCGGTGATGGTGCCGAGCAGCGTGAGGATCGGGATCCCGGCGTTGCGCAGGACGTGATGGCGCACGATGTGCCCGGCCGTCTCCCCGCGCGCGACGGCGGCCGTGATGTGCGGTTCGACGAGCACTCCCATGACGGCGTCGCGCGTCGTGCGCGCGGTCGCCGCGACGCAGAAGACGGAGAGCACGAGCGCTGGAAGCAGGAGCGCCTGGAACGTCGGCCAGAAGCCCGTGCCGATGCTCGCGAACCCGCCGACCTTCAGGCCGAGCGAGAACTGCGAGAACACGAAGATGACGATGCTGCCGAGCACGAACTCGGGCACGCTGATGCCGATGCTCGACACGACGCGGCCGACGGCGCCGCCCTGCTTCGCACCGGATCGCACTCCCGTCCAGATCCCGAGCGGCACGCCCGCGAGCAGCGTCACCGCCATCGCCATGATCGTGAGCGTCGCGGTCACCGGGATGCGCTCGAGCATCTCGCCGGAGACGGAGCTCTGCGTGACGTAGGAGGTGCCGAGCTCCCCCGTGAGCACCTGCCCGATCCAGGCGAAGTACTGCACGAAGATCGGCTGATCGAGCCCGTACGCCTCGGCGAGCAGCTGCCGCTCCTCGGCGGAGGCGAGCGGGCCGAGGATGATGTCCTCGTAGCTGCCGGGCATGAGACGGATCGCGACGAAGATGAGCACGGAGACGCCGAGCAGGGTGATGAGCGCGCTCATCACCCGCCCGGCGGACCAGCGAAGGATCTGCATCATTCGGGACTACTACCCGGCGATCCGGTAGTCGGCGATGTTGCGGAGGATGTTGCCGTATCCCTCGTTGCTCTGGATCGTCGGGCTCACGGCCGTGGTGTCGAAGCCGATGATGGACGGCCGGTGCACGAGCGGCACCATCTCGGCGTACTCGTCGGCGGAGGCGCACAGCTCGGTCAGCACCTCGGCGCGCGCGTCGGGATCGGTCTCGCTCGCGCCCTCGGCGATGAGCGCGTTGAGATCCTCGTGCACGCCCGTGAAGCCGACGTTGAAGAAGGCCTGCTCGGGGTTCCACCACTTGGTCACCATCGACGGGTCGGAGTAGCCCGCGAACCAGCTGATCGACAGGTCGAAGTCGCCCGGCTGGGCCGAGAAGACCCGCTCGATGTAGATCGCGGTGTCGACCTGCTCGATCCGGACGGTGACGCCGATCTCCGCGAGCTGCTGCTGCACGAGCTGGGCGATCTGCGCCATGACGGGGTTCGAGGTGTCCACGATGAGGTCGAGCTCGACGTCTCCGGCGCCCGTCTCCTCGATGGTCGCCCTCGCGTCCTCGATCGCGGCCTGCTCCGAGGGCAGCTCGTCGACCCGGCAGGCGCCGGGCAGGTTCGAGGGGGTGATGCCGGTGGGGGTCGTTTCGCCGGCGAAGACGATGTCGGCGATCGCCTGGCGGTCGATCGCGGTGTTGATCGCGAAGCGGACGTCCTGGTCGTTCAGCGGACTGTCGGGCTTCTGCGAGTTGACGAGGACGTAGTAGAGGTCGCTCTGCGTCTGCTTGACGATCTGGAGGCCCTCGTTGCCGCCGAGCTGCGACAGCGAGTCGATGTTGACGAACTTCGCCATGCCGGTGCTGCCCTCGCGGAGCGCGGCCTGCCTGGTCGACTCCTGATCCACGATCTGCAGTTCGAGGGTCTGCACGGCGAGGTTGTCGCCGCCGTGCCAGTCGGGGTTCGCGGTGAAGGTCCACGATTCGTCCTGCCGGTGGTCGGCGACGAGGTACGGGCCGGTGCCGAGCATGGTGGTGGTGAGGTCGACGCTGCCGTCGTTCACCTCCTCCATGGGGAGGATGGCGGCCGGCGTGTTCGCGAGCGCGGCGAGGAACGGCGCGTACGGGCTGCCGAGCTTCACGGTGACCTGATCGTCGCCGGTGGCCTCGATGGACTCGACGGGGCCCATCTGGCCGGACCACACGCTCATGCTCGCGACCTGGCGCTCGAGGCTGCCGACGACGTCGTCGACGGTGAGCGCGCGGCCGTTCGAGAAGGTCGCGGTGGTGTCGATCGTGAAGACGTAGGTCGTGTCGTCCGGCTGCTCCCAGGAGGTGGCGAGCTTCGGCTGGATCTCGAAGTTCTCGTCCGTGGTCACGAGCGTCTCGTAGACGAGCCCCATGATCATCCACGAGGTGTCGGTCTGCGCGGTCTGGGGGTCGAGCCCGTCGGCCTCGCTCGTGTCGTAGTCCAGCTGCACGGTGAGGGCGCCCGTGCCCGTGAGCGCCTCGTCGGCGACCGCGAGGAAGCCCGGCGCGGCCTCCGTCTGCTCGGTGCCGCCCGGCGCCGAGCCGGGCGCGGCGCAGGAGGTGAGGACGCACGCGAGGCTCAGCGCGATCGCGGCGCCGGCGGCCGCCCGGGAGCGGGTTCGTTGGTTGATCAACATCGTGGTGACTCCTTCGACAGTGGTGGTGGCCCGGACCGCGGCGATGCGCTCCGGCCGGCGGCGCCCGCCGATGGGCGCGCCTTGGATGATCACGGTACATACATAAATCGTTTTATGCAAGTTTCGCCCGGTATCCATAAATCCATTTATCCCGCACCGTCCCGGTATCCTCGTACCGAGAGCCCGAGGAGGCGCAATGGCCCGGTACCCCAACGTCACGATCAAGGACGTCGCAGCTCGCGCCGGCGTGTCGATCACCGCGGTGTCCCACGCC
>JAOASR010000134.1 GCA_030158585.1 Microcella sp. | reverse complement strand
TCGGTGAGGAACGCGAGCGGCTTGTCGGCGCCCGCGTCGAGCACGCGCACGACGACCTTGCGCTGCGGGAAGAGCTGCAGCACCTCGCGGTACTGGCGCTGCTGGTCGGCGACGGTCGGCGCCTGCTCGGCGTCGAGGAAGAGCACCTCGGTGCGGAAGAGCCCGACGCCCTCGGCTCCGCGCGCGACGGCCTCGCGGGCCGACTCGAGCGAGCCGATGTTGGCGAGCAGCGGCACCGCGTGGCCGTCGGAGAGCCGCCCGGGCCCGTCGGCGCTCTCGCGGGCGGCGAGGCGCTCGGCCTCGCGCGAGCGGGCGGCCGAGACGGTCGCGTCGGCGGGGTTCACCGTCACGAGGCCGCTCGCCGCGTCGACGAGCACGAGCTCGCCCGCGCGCACGGCCTCGGCGTCCGCGACGCCGACGACCGCCGTGATGCCCTTCTCGCGAGCGAGGATCGCCGTGTGCGAGGTGGGGCCGCCGTCGCTCGTGACGAGCGCGAGCACGCGATCGAGGTCGAGCATGGCCGTGTCGGCAGGCGCGAGGTCGCGCGCGACGAGCACGAAGGGGCGGTCGCTCTCGGGCACGCCCGGCGCGGGGAGCCCGAGCAGGCGTGCGACGACGCGCCGCGACACGTCGTCGAGGTCGCCGGCGCGCTCGCCGAGGTAGCCGCCGAGACCGGCGAGCATGTCGCGGAAGGCGCGGAACGCGGCGTGCACGGCGAACTCGGCCGTGGCGCCCGCGGCGGTGCGGGTCTCGACGTCGGCGAGCAGGCTCGGGTCGTCGGCCATCATCGCGAGAGCATCCAGGATCTCGCCCGCCGTGCCCCCGGCGACGTGACCGCGCGTGCGCAGCTCGTCGGCCGTGGCGGCGAGGGCGGTGCCGGCGCGCTCGGTCTCCTCCGACGGCGTGCGGGTGCTCGGCTCGTCACGCGGCTCGGGGATGGGATCGGGCATCCGCAGCGCAGGGCCGATCGCGACACCGCGACCCACGCCGACGCCGCGCAGCTCGACGGCGGCGGCAGCTCCCGCGTCGGTGGCGGGCGCCGAGGTGCTGTCGTGAGTCGTGCGACTCATGCCGTCGCCGCGTCGTGGTCGTGCTCGAGGAAGGCCGCGAGCTCGTCGAGCACCGCGTCGGCGCGGTCGCCCTCGACCGAGAGGGTCACCTCGTCGCCGTGCTCGATGCCGAGCGAGACGACACCGAGGATGCTCGCGGCGTTGATCGTGCGCGCCCCCTTGGTGAGCTGCACGGCGTGGCCCGAGTCGGTGACGCTCTTGACGAAGAGCGCGGCGGGGCGGGCGTGCAGGCCGTGCGCGGATGCGACGGCGAGGGTGCGGTCAGCCAAGGGGTCCTCCAGAGGGTTCGGTGAGGGAGTCGGTGAGGTGGGCGAGCGCCTCGCGGGCCGCGTCGTCGCCGGTGCCGGGCGTCGACAGGAGCGTCGCGGGCACGCCGACGAGGGCGAGCGCGGCGACGATGTCGGCCGCTTGCGACTCGAGGTGCTGCCCGAGGATGACGTGGTCGAGCCGCGGCGCCTCGCGCACGACCTGATCGAGAGCGAGGGGCTCGACGACCCAGTCGGTCGAGCGCTCGGCGAGAGCGTGACGCAGGGCCCGGGCGAGGAAGGTGCTCGAGACGCCGGCGCCGCAGACGATCGCCGCCGTACGGGTCATAGTCGCCTCCTCGCGGTCGTGCTCGTGCCCAGTGGATCCACTGTCGTTCGCGGGCGGGCCTGTTCGCCAACAGACCTGCTTCCCACCCCCGCGGAAGACCGGTTGCGAGGGCGGGCACCGCGCTGGTCTACAGTTGCCGAACCATGGGCGACAAGTACCAGAGGATGCTCGACCTCCTCCTGCACGCCGACGACTGGGTCACGGCGAGCGAGCTGGCCGAGCAGCTCGGCGTCACGACGCGCTCGGTGCGCAGTTACGTGGCCGCGGCGAAATCGGCCGCGCATCCTCTGCCGCTGCTCACGGCATCCACCGCGGGGTATCGCATCGATCGCGAGGCGTACGCCGAGTTCGCCGCCCGCAGCCGACAGCGCGACCAGCTCGACACCCCGCAGGATCGCGTGCACCACCTCGTGCGCCGCCTCGCGGAGGCCCCCGATGACGGGCTCGACGTGCACGGCCTCGCCGACAGCCTGTTCGTGAGCGACTCGACGCTCGAGGCCGACCTGCGGCGAGTGAAGACGCTCGCCGACGAGAGCGGCGCCGTGCTCGTGCGCACGGGCAGCCGCGTGCGCCTGAGCGGCACCGAGTCATCGACCCGGCGCCTGCTCAGCCGACTGCTGCAGGGGCAGCCCGGTCGGGGCGTGCTCGATCTCGAGGCGATCGAGGCCGAGTTCGACGTCAGTGGGCTCGGGCCCTTCAAGACCGAGCTCATCCAGGCGCTCGAGACCGACGGCTTCTTCGTCAACGAGTACGGCACCGATGCCGTGCTGCTGCACGTCGCGATCGCGATCGACCGCGCCCGCAGCGATCAGCACCTTCCCGAGGGCGCCTCCGCCCCGCCGGCCGCCCGGCACGCGCCGATCGTCGCAACGCTCGCTCGACTCGTGCCCGAGCATTTCGGCGTCGCACTCACGTCCACCGAGCTCGACTACCTGACCCGCCTGCTCACCACGCGCGTCATCGCCCCGGGCGCGGGGGCCGCGGGGGCCGCCGAGGTCGACTCCGACGACGTCGAGACCGTGCGCCGCATCGTCGACCTCGTGGCTGACGAGTACCTCGTCGACTTCCGCGATGAGGCGTTCATCACGCGCCTCGCGATCCACCTCGGCAACCTCGTCGCCCGGGCGCGCGAGAACGCGCACACCCGCAACCCGCTCACCCGCAGCATCAAGAGCTCGTACCCGATGATCTTCGACATCGCGGTGTTCATCGCCTCGATCGTGCAGCGCGAGCGCGGCATCACGGTCGACGACGACGAGATCTCGTACATCGCCCTGCACCTGGGCTCGCACCTCGAACGCGCCGCCCGGCAGGAGGAGCTCGTCACGGCCACGATCGTCTGCCCGAGCTACTACGACCTGCACGCCATCCTGCGCCAGCGCATCGAGCGCGAGCTCGGCGGCGACCTCCAGGTCGAGTTCGTCGTGACGCGCACCGACGTCGACCCGCGCGAGTTCTCGAGCGACCTGATCCTCTCCACCCTCCCGTTCCCCGCGCTGCGCGACGGCGTCGTCGTCGTGCAGCCGTTCCTCACCGACGACGACATCGCGGCGATCCGCCAAGCGGTCTCCCGCGTGCGCCGGCAGCGGCGCCGAGCCCGCATCACCGAGCAGCTGCTCGACTACTTCGAGCCCGGCCTGTTCTTCGCCGACCCGCCCGGCGACGACTCCGAGTCGATCATCCGCGGCCTCGGCCGGGCCATGGTCGCTGCGGGCGTCGTCGACGAGGCCTATGTCGAGGGCGCCGTCGAGCGCGAGCGCATGTCGTCGACGGCGTTCACCGACGTGCTCGCGGTGCCCCACGCGATGGGTCTCGACGCCGAGCGCACCGCGATCGCCCTCGCGCTGTGCCCCACTCCTGTCGCGTGGGGGGATGCCCGCGTGCAGGTCGTCGCGCTCATCGCCTTCAGCGCCAGCGGTCGGGCACGGTTCCAGCCCCTGTTCGACCAGTTCGTCGACGTGTTCTCGTCGCGCCGCGACGTCACCGAGCTCGTGCGCGACGCGCGCGACTTCGACGCCTTCATCGCGCAGCTCGCGCAGCTCATCGAGCGCGGGTAGGGCTCAGCGCGGCTGGTACGCCGCCCACACCATCTCGCCCTCCGGCCCGTCCCCGTTGCCCGCCTCGCCGACCCCACCCGCACCGCCGATGAGCCGACGCGTGAGCGCCTCGCGGTCGTCGAGCAGCTCGTCGGTCGCGGCGCGCAAGTGGTCGTCGGTCGCGGCCTCGCCGGCTGCCGCGGCACGCAGAAGCGCCCGCCGGATGAGCTCCTTCGCGAACGAGCCCGTCACGCCCTCGCAGCGATCGGCCGCCTCGGCGACGGCACCCTCGCTGAACGGTGTGCGGTCGGCGTAGATCGCGAAGAGGCGGCGCCGAGCATCCGCATCAGGCAGCGGGATCTCGACCGCGAGATCGACGCGACCGGGGCGCTCGACGAGAGCGCGCTCGAGCAGCTCGACACGGTTGGTCGTGAGCACGAAGGCCACGTCGGCGTCGCCGTCGAGCCCGTCGAGCGCGTCGAGCACGGCGAAGAGCAGCGGCTGCGGCCCTCCGTGCATGTCGCGATCGTGCGCGATGAGGTCGACGTCTTCGAGCACGACGAGACTCGGGCGCATCGCGCGGGCGAGCTGCGCCGCCTCGGTGATGAACCGGATCGACGGGCCGGTCAGCAGCAGCGTCGTCACGCCCGTGGCCTGCGAGATGAGGTGGCTCACCGTCAGCGTCTTGCCGGTGCCGGGCGGCCCGTAGAGCAGCACTCCGCGCTTGAGGTGCGAGCCGGCGGCGAGGATGCTCGGCGCGTGCTCGCGGATGCCGATGACGTGCTCGCGCACCCGCTCGAGAGCGCCGGGCGGCAGCACGACACCCTCGGCCGCGACGCTCGGCCGCGGCAGGAAGCCGAGCGCCCCGCTGCCGTAGTCGAAGGCGCTCTGCGCGAAGGTCAGCACCTGGCCGCGCAGCACGCTGTGCTCGTTCATCGCCGCGCGCAGTCGGGTCAGGAAGTCGGCGATGCGAGAGCGGTCGCGCGCAAGCAGCTCGATCGTGGCCGTGCCGCGCCCGTGCTGCGGGTCGGCGCCGCGCTGCAGGGCGACGAGCGGCTCGCCGTCGACCGTGAGCAGTCGCAGGCCGAACGAGACGACGCTGCGCTGCTCGCCGGGCCCGACGTCGACGCTCGCGTAGTCGACGGGCGCCTCGCCGAAGCGGAACCCCTCCCCCACGAGCAGGTCGGGCAGCGAGGCGAAGCGCTTCTGCTGTCCGCCCGACACCCCGATCAGCCGGTCGTCAGGGCCGCTGAGTGCGTCGAAGCCGGCGTCGATGTCGGCGAGACGATGGGCCGGGATGCTCTCTTCGACCGAGGCGAGGGTGCGAGCATCCACCCCCAGATGCTCGGAGACGCGCTCGCCGAGCGAGGTCAGCGGCGACGCGGCGGCGTCGGCGCGGTGCACGACCTCGGCAAGGAAGCGGCGGAACAGGGCGGCGAACTCGGCGTCCCGGCTCGCGACATCATCGTCGATCATCTCTCGACTCTAGGGGTGCGCGCCGTCAGGAGCGAGGAGCGGATTGCGCAGCCGGCGTCGCGGCGATCACTCGGGCGACCGCCTGCGCGAGCCGCGGCCGGATGATGTGCGCCACCCCGCCGACCCGATGCGTGCGCACGTGCCGCAGCTGCTCGACGATCGCGATGCCGCCCGGCGCGAGAAACGGGTCGAGCGCGCCGTAGACGAGGTCGATCGGCACGCGCACGCGCGCGAGGTCGGCGAGCGTCGTCTGCGACTCGATCGCGTTCTGCAGCGAGAGCATGAACGGCGTCCAGTTCTTCTCCGTCAGCTCGAGCACGTCCTTGATCGGGGCGATGCGGGCGAGCGCTGCGGCGGTGCGCTGCGTGAAGGACGGGTTCTGCCGCAGGAACTCGTAGACCGTGAAGTACGCGCCCATGTTCGCGCGGTCGAGGCGGTCGCCGATCGTCGCGGGCGGAAGGTAGATGGGCGAGCCGACGAGCACGAGGTGCTCGAGCCTCTTCGGCCGCGTGGCGGCGTAGCGCGCGGCGATGAGTGCGCCGAGCGAGTGGCCGACGAGGGTGAACGGGCCGGGCAGCTTCAGGTGCTTGAGCGTCGCGGCGAGCGAGCGCGCATGCTCCTCGAGCGTGTAGGTCGCACCCTCGGGGGCGACCGAGGCGCCGAAGCCGAGGATGTCGAGCGTGACGACCCGGTGATCCCGCGCGAGCAGCGGCACGAGGTGGTGGAACGTGACCGATGACGAGGCGATGCCGTGGATCATCACGATCGTCGGGCCCTCGCCCGAGTCTGACGTGACGGTCAGTCGCGGGGCGCCCTGCCACCACTTCGGTGCCATGGCCCGATTATGGCGGATGCTCGCCCAGCGCCACCCGAGCGCGCTGGCTCGGCGCCACTACTCGTAGACCTTCACGACGAACCAGCGCGAGGGGTCTCCGCCATCGCGCAGGTCGAGAATGCAGCTGCGGCCGTCGTCGGACGTGGCCTGGAGTCGCCAGCCGGTGCACTCGCGCGGGGCGCGATCGAGAGCCCGAGCATCCGGATCAAGACGACGCCACCACGCGACAGGCTCGGTGATGACGGTCGGGCGATCGGTGACCCGCCAGCGCGCCCCCGCCCAGACGAGGCGGATGGGGCGGCCGTCGGCGTCGCTCCAGACGACGGCGGGCTCGAGCATCGGGTCGACGCTCGCGTAGACGGCCGACGTCGCGGCAAGACGCGCGGCTGTGGGCGGGGCGGTGGGCGGAGCGATGGGCGCGGTGAGGGCAGGAGCCGGCACGGCAACCTCCTGGGTTCTCGTGCGCTCCGGCCCGCGCGGTCGATGGGGACTCTTCGAACATACGTTCGACCGCCGACATTACGCCCGCCTGCGTCGACATGGCAAGCCCTGCGCGACGGGCGCGCGCCGGGATAGCCTCGACCCATGCCGCTGACCGGAGAGTACGCACCCAGCACGAGCGAGTGGGCCCGCGAGCAGGCCGAGCTCTACGAGCGCACGAACGGCCAGGAGGGCAACGACCTGCGCGGCCGCCCCATTATCGTGCTGACCACGGTCGGCGCCGCGAGCGGCAAGCTGCGCAAGACCGCGCTCATGCGCGTCGAGCACGAGGGCGACTACCTCGTCGTCGCGTCGAAGGGCGGAGCCCCCGAGCATCCCGCCTGGCACCACAACCTCGTCGCGCACCCGCTGTGCGAGCTGCACGACATGGCCGACAAGCGCGACTATCGGGCGCGCGAGCTCGCCCCCGGACCCGAGCGCGAGCTGTGGTGGGAGCGCGCGTGCGCCGTCTGGCCCGACTACGCGCAGTACCAGTCGAAGACCGAGCGGCTCATTCCGCTCTGGGTGCTCGAGGCCGTCGAGAGCTAAGCGCGACTAGGCGCCCGCGGCCGCGCGCCGCGTCAGCAGGTCCTCCGCCGCGACCCACGCGAGCATCGCGCACTTCACCCGCGCGACGTACTTCGAGACGCCGCTGAGCGCGGCCGCGTCGCCGAAGCGCTCCTCGTCGAGGGCGATCGCACCGCGCGAGCGCAGCGCCTCGCGGAACTCGTCGATGAGCGCCCGCAGCTCCTCCGCCGTCCACGGATCACCCTCGGCGGCGCTCTCCTCGGCGAGGGTCGCCATGAGCGAGGCGCTCGCCTGCGAGATCGAGCAGCCGCTGCCCTCCCACGCGACGTCGGCGATGCGCTCGCCCGCGGCATCCCACCGCAGCGCGAGCGTCACCTCGTCGCCGCACACGGGGT
>JAOASR010000133.1 GCA_030158585.1 Microcella sp. | reverse complement strand
ACGACGTGCACGCCCGCCTTCTCGAGCTTGCGCGCCCACTCGATGTTGTTCTGCTCGTCGAAGCGCGCCTTGATCTCGACGAGCGCGAGCACGGCCTTGCCGGCCTCGGCGGCGTCGATGAGCGCCTCGACGATGGGGCTGTCGCCGCTCGTGCGGTAGAGCGTCTGCTTGATGGCGAGCACGTTGGGGTCGCGCGCGGCCTGCTCGAGGAAGGCCTGCACGCTCGTCGCGAACGACTCGTACGGGTGGTGCACGAGCACGTCCGCGCGGCCGATCGCGCGGAACAGGTCGGGGGTGCCGTTGGGCTCGCTCGGCTGCAGCTGCAGCGGCGTCACGGGCACGTGCTTGGGGTACTTCAGGTGCGGCCGGTCGATCTTCGAGATCTCGAAGAGCCCGCCGAGGTCGAGCGGCGCAGGCAGGCGGTAGACCTCCTGCTCGGTGATGCCGAGCTCGCGCACGAGCAGTCCGAGCGTGACGTCGTCCATGTCGTCGGTGATCTCGAGCCGGATGGGCGGGCCGAAGCGTCGGCGCAGAAGCTCGCGCTCGAGGGCCTGGATGAGGTTCTCGGTCTCGTCCTCCTCGATCTCGACGTCCTCGTTGCGGGTGACGCGGAACTCGTGGTGCTCGAGGATCTCCATGCCGGGGAACAGCTCACCCAGGTGGTTCGAGATGAGGTCCTCGAGCGTGAGGAAGCGCATCCGCCCGCTGCCGTCGTCGGGAAGCGGCACGAAGCGGGGCAGCACCTGCGGCACCTTGAGGCGCGCGAACTCGACCTTGTCGGTCTTGGGGTTGCGCACGCGCACCGAGAGATTGAGCGACAGCCCCGAGATGTAGGGGAACGGGTGCGCGGGGTCGACCGCGAGCGGCATGAGCACGGGAAAGATCTGCCGCGAGAAGGTGTGGTCGACGAGGTCGCGGTCGTCTTCATCGAGGTCGGCCCACGATTCGATGTGGATGCCCGCCTCATCGAGAGCGGGCTTGACGACCTCGTGGAAGCACAGCGCGTGACGGTGCTGCAGCTCGAGCGCCGTGCGGTTGATGTCGGCGAGCACATCGGCCGGGGCGCGGCCCGTGTTGGTCGGCACGGCGAGGCCCGTGACGATGCGGCGCTTGAGCCCCGCGACGCGCACCATGAAGAACTCGTCGAGGTTCGAGGCGAAGATCGCGAGGAAGTTGACGCGCTCGAGCAGCGGCACCCGCGGGTCTTCGGCGAGCTCGAGCACGCGCTGGTTGAAGCGCAGCCAGCTCAACTCGCGGTCGAGGTAGCGGTCGGGCGGCAGGGTGCCGTCGTCGACGCTCGTCGTCTCGTCCCAGTCGTCGAGGAAGTCGCCGCCGACGCCCCCGTCGACCTGGTAGCCCTCGGTGCGGTACTCCTCGTCCTGCATGCGCACATCATGCCAGGGCGATGCGTCGCGCCCGTATCGCCATCGTCGCTCGGCGCACGACAATGGGGGTGCGCCGACGACGCCCGTCGGAGAGCCGGGAGGACTCATGCACTTCCTCGATCGACTGCCCCGCTTCGTGCTCTTCACGGGCAAGGGCGGTGTCGGCAAGACCTCGGTCGCGTGCGCGACGGCCGTACGGCTCGCCGATGCGGGGCGACGCGTGCTGCTCATCAGCACCGACCCCGCCTCGAACGTCGGGCAGGTGCTCGGCGTCACGATCGGCAATCGCATCACGGCGATCGACGCCGTGCCCGGACTCTCGGCGATCGAGATCGACCCCGAGTCGGCGGCCGACGAGTACCGCGAGCGCGTCGTCGGCCCGCTGCGCGGCCACCTGCCCGAGCTCGAGCTCGCGAGCGTCGTCGAGAGCGTCTCGGGCTCGTGCACGACCGAGATCGCGTCGTTCGACGAGTTCTCCGGCTTCCTCGCCGACGAGGCCCGCACGACCGGTTTCGACCACGTGATCTTCGACACGGCCCCGACGGGGCACACCGTGCGCCTGCTGCAGCTGCCCGGCTCGTGGACGCGGTTCCTCGACGAGGGCAAGGGCGACGCGTCATGCCTCGGTCCGCTCGCGGGGCTCGATCGTCAGCGCTCGCTGTACGCGCGGGCCGTGCGGGCGCTCTCCGACCCCGCGACGACCCGGCTCGTGCTCGTCGCGCGGGCGCAGGCGTCATCGCTCGCCGAGGCCGAGCGCACGCGGGCCGAGCTCGCCGAGATCGGCATCACCGCGACGGGTCTCGTCATCAACGGAGCGCTGCCCGAGCAGGCGGGCGACGAGCCCCTCGCGGTCGCGGTGCGGTCGCGCGAGAAGGCGGCGCTCGCCGCCATGCCCGCGGGTCTCGCGCTGCTGCCGCGTGACGACATCGCTCTGCACGCCGAGAGCATCATGGGGGCGGATGCCCTGCGCGGGCTCCTCGATGCGACTCCGCGCCCCGCCGCCGACGCCGTCGAGGTCGCCCTGCCCGAGCTGCCCGCCGACGAGCTCGGCCTCGCCCGCCTCGTCGACGAGCTCGCCGCCGCGGGCCACGGCCTCGTCATGTGCATGGGCAAGGGCGGCGTCGGCAAGACGACCGTCGCCGCGGCGATCGCCGTCGCGCTCGCGCGCCGTGGGCACGACGTGCACCTCACGACGACCGACCCCGCGGCCCACCTGACCGACACGCTCGCGGGGGAGGTGCCGGGCCTGCAGGTGTCGCGCATCGACCCCGAGGAGTCGACGCGCGTCTACCGCGAGCAGGTCATGGCCACCAAGGGCGCGCGGCTCGACGACGAGGGCCGCGCGGCGCTCGTGGAGGACCTGCTGTCGCCGTGCACCGACGAGGTCGCGGTGTTCCACCGCTTCTCGCGCATCATCTCGGAGTCGCGCTCGCGCTTCGTCATCGTCGACACCGCGCCCACCGGGCACACGCTGCTGCTGCTCGACCGCACGGGGTCGTACCACCACGACATCGCCCGCAACATGGCCGAGGGCATGCACTTCACGACGCCGATGATGCGCCTGCAGGACCCGCAGCTGACGCGCGTGATCGTCGTCACGCTGCCAGAATCGACCCCCGTGCTCGAGGCCGAGCAGCTGCAGCGCGACCTCGAGCGCGCCGGCATCAGGCCGTGGGCGTGGGTCGTCAACGCGTCGATCGCGGCGGCGCGCCCGGTGTCGGCGTTCCTCCGTCGTCGGGCGCTCGCCGAGCTGCCCCACCTCGAGCGGGTCGGCGAGCTCGCCTCGCGGCGCGCGGTGCTGCCGCTGCAGAGCGAGGAGCCGATCGGGGTCGAGCGTCTCGCGGCGCTCGCGGAGCATCCGACCGCTGTCGTGACGGGCTGAGCGAGCCCGTTCAGTCGCGCGGCGTCGTGCCGTCGTCGCCCGCGACCTCGCCCGGCGCGACCGCGGTGTCGGCGGGGTCGTGCTGCGCGCGGCTCAGGGCGAGGAAGGGGAGCGCGAGCGCCGAGACGACGCCGCCCCACAGCAGCGAGAGGCCGTAGCCTCCGACGTCGGCCGCGCGGCCGAGGGCGGGCTGGATGACGACGCCGCCCGCGCTGCCCAGCAGCGAGTGGAACGACAGCACGGTCGCGCGCTGCTGCGAGGGGATCATGTCGTTGAGGTACGCGCGCTGCGCCGGCTGGCCGATCGACGAGGCGATGCCCCACGCCGCGAGCAGGGCGATCGCGACCCACAGCTCGCGCACGAAGAAGAAGGCGACGAGCACCGCCGCCGAGGTCGCGGCCGAGGCGAGCAGCAGCGTCGTGCGGCGGCGCACGAGGCGGCGCACGACGGGGGCGAGGGCTCCGCCGGCGATCGAGGCGCCTGAGATGACGGCGGCGGCGAGACCCGCGAGGGCGTAGGCGCCGTCGTCTCCACCGAGCTCGAGCAGGTACGGCTGCAGGGCGTAGAAGGCGTAGATGCCGACGCCCGCGGTGAACGGGGTGGCGATCATGACCCAGCGGATCGGCGGCCTGCCGAGGCCGTGCCGCACCGAGGCGCGCATCACCTCGCGCACCGCGGCGCCCGGCGTCGCGCCGCGCACGGGAGTGAACCCGATGTCGCGCATGAGCACCGCCGCGATCACGAGCATCGCGACGAGAACGCCGACGCGCACGAGGAACGGCACGCCGAGGTTCGTCGCCTGCGCGATGACGCCGCCCGCGACCGAGCCCGTGAGCATCGCGACGCCCGCGACCACCTGCGCCCGGCCGAAGACTCCCTCGAGAGCGCCGCGATGGCCGGTCGCACGCAGGGCGTCGACGAGCCACGCGTCGACCGCGCCCGAGAAGAACGTGAAGCCGAGCCCCAGCAGCACCGAGACGAGCGCCCACGCCCAGAACGGCGCCTGCTGCACCCACATCCACCAGTACAGGGCGGTCGTGACGGCGAGGGTGAGGGTGCCGAGCAGGTACGAGGCGCGACGACCCCACGTGTCGGCGACGACCCCGGTCGGAATCTCGAACAGCACCATGCCGGCCGTGAAGAACGCGTTCGCGGCGAAGGCCTCGAGGTTCGTGAGCCCCGCGTCGAGCAGGAAGAGCGTGTTGATGCCCCAGATGAACGACGCCGCGAGCGTGCTGCCGAGTGTGAGGGCGTAGTAGGTGCCCTCGACACGGCGCGAGCTCGGCAGCGGGCGGGTCACGCGGGGGTGCTCCCGGCGCGAGAGGCGAGCGGGGCGGTGGCAGTCGCCGAGGCGGCCGAGGGTGCGGTGCGCAGCGCGGGTGCGAGCGCGAGGGCGACGCCGAGCGCGAGGCCGGCGCCGACGAGCTGGGCGACGATGAACGGCCCCGCGCTCTCGGGCGCGATGCCCGCGAAGGTGTCGCTCGCGATGCGGCCGATCGTGATGGCGGGGTTCGCGAAGCTCGTCGAGCTCGTGAAGACGTAGGCGGCGCCGATGTAGGAGGCGACGGTGGGCGCGATGAGAGCATCCTTGCCCTGGCGCACCAGCAGCAGGATGACCGCGAGCAGCCCCGCGGTCGCGACGACCTCGGCGAGCAGCGTCGCGGGCTCGGCGCGATCGGTCGTGCTGAGCGCGACCGCCGGCAGGCCGAACATGAGGTTGGCGAGCACGGCCCCGCCGAGGCATCCGATGATCTGCGCCGGGATGTAGGCGGCCGCATCGCGCGGGCTCGTGCGGCGCAGTCCGAGCATGACGAGGGTCACGGCGGGGTTGAGATGCGCCCCGCTCAGCCCGCCGAGCGCGGCGATGAGCACACCGAGACCGAAGACCGTGGCGAGCGCGTTGAGCAGCAGCTGCACGCCGACGTCGTCGCTCAGCCGGGTCGCCATGATGCCCGAGCCGACGACGACGGCCGCGAGGGTTGCGCTGCCGAGCGCTTCGGTGAGGGTGCGGCGCGCGAGCCCGAGCGGGGCGGCGCTCGTGGGAGCGGCGACGGGCTCGGCGGCGACGGTCGACGGCGTGACGGGTGCTGCGGTCATGGTCACAGCGTATTCCTCTCGATAGACTGCCGTCTATGAGTGCGATCGCGGCGGGCGAGGGGCTGGGGGATGGCGCGCTGCGCGCGCTCGCCGACCCGACCCGCGCGGCGATGCTCAGGCTGCTCCTCACCGCCCCTGACGGGCGCGCGACGGTCACCGAGCTCGCTCGCGAGCTCGACCTGCGGCAGCCGACGGTCTCGCACCACATGAAGCTCCTGCGCGAGGTCGGGCTCGTGCACGGAGCGGCCGAGGGCCGCCGCACCTGGTACGCGGTCGCGCCCGAGCAGCGCGATCGCATGGGCGAGCTGCTCGACGTGCGCACCGAGTCGCGCATGACCGGCCACGTGCTGCAGCGCATCATCGGCGACCTCGCCCAGCGCTTCGACGGCACCTTCTCGCGCGGCACCATCGAGCGCTACGTGCTCGAGAGCTACGACCTGCTCGCCGAGCGCGCGCGCATCACGCGCTACCTGCCCTCGCTCACCGCGCGCTTCGCAGCAGAGCGCTTGGCGGCGCTCGCCGCGGCCGAGCGGCACGACGAGTCCGACCGGCCGCTCGAGGTGCTCTTCGTGTGCGTGCAGAACGCCGGCCGCTCTCAGCTCGCGGCGGCGATCCTGCGGCAGCTCGCGGGCGATCGCGTCGTCGTGCGCACCGCCGGGTCGGCCCCTGCGGAAGCCGTGCGGGCATCCGTCATCGCCGCGCTCGACGAGATCGGCGTCTCGGTCGGCGGCGAGTTCCCGAAGCCGCTCACCGACGAGGCCGTGCGCGCCGCCGACGTCGTCGTCACGATGGGCTGCGGCGACGCATGCCCCGTCTACCCAGGGAGGCGCTACCTCGACTGGGCGGTCGAGGATCCGGTGGGGCGGCCGATCGAAGAGGTGCGGCGCATCCGCGACGACATCGACGGGCGCGTGCGCGAGCTGCTCACGACCCTCGCGTGAACTCTCGGTGAACCGGGCGGCCTCGAGTGGACATCCCATAGATCACTGTCTATGGTTAGCTGTATGAGCGAGAACCGCATCCCCACCGTCCTGTTCGTCTGCGTGCACAACGCGGGCCGGTCGCAGATGGCCGCCGGCTACCTGCAGCACCTCGCGGGCGACCGTGTGCAGGTGCTGTCGGCCGGCTCGGCGCCGAAGGACCAGATCAACCCCGTCGCGATCGAGGCCATGGCCGAGGAGGGCATCGACATCGCCCACAACGTGCCCAAAGTGCTCACGACCGAGGCCGTGCAGGAGAGCGACGTCGTCATCACGATGGGCTGCGGCGACGTGTGCCCCGTGTTCCCCGGCAAGCGCTACGAGGACTGGGAGCTCGACGACCCGGCCGGCCAGGGCATCGAGGCCGTGCGCCCCATCCGCGACGACATCAAGCGCCGCATCGAAGGTCTGCTCGGCGAGCTGCTGCCCGCCTGAGCCGCGCGCCCCTCCTGAGTCGCGCGCGGCCTCCTGAGTCGCGCGCGGCCACGGCGCCCGGTAGCGGCGCCCGACCTCCTGCCCGCTTACCGCTCTGTTTCGGGCACGCCGCGCTGAAGAGGGCGCGCGGTATGCCCGGAACAGCGCGGAGTGCGAACCGGCCCCGCCCGCGCGACCGCCGCGACGTCGGTCGGGGCACCTCGAGCCGTTTCGGGCGATCGGCGTGGAACCGGGCACACCGCGCGCCCGAAACGGCTCGACGCGCTGGGCCGGCGACAAGCCGGACTCGGCGAGCCATGCCGGAGTGTGTCGGCGGGATTCGCGCGGCGCGCTGCTCGTCCTGTTCGGGGCGAGTCGTCCTGATTGGGGCGTGCGAGATGCCCCGAACAGGACGAGCAGTGCGCCCCGAGGATTGCGCCCCGAGGA
This sequence comes from Microcella sp., assembly GCA_030158585.1. Lineage (GTDB taxonomy): Bacteria > Actinomycetota > Actinomycetes > Actinomycetales > Microbacteriaceae > Microcella. The sequence continues at coordinate 283 of JAOASR010000133.1, read as the reverse complement.
GTGCGCCCCGAGGAGCGTGGCCCGCACAACGAGCCCGGCCCGGGTGGCGAGGCCCGACGGCCGAGGAGCGCACCCGACCTTACGAGTCGACGCGCTGCGACTCGTCCTCGTGCAGCGTGAACCGGTAGCCGACGTTGCGCACGGTGCCGATGAGCGACTCCATGTCGCCGAGCTTCGCGCGCAGGCGCCGCACGTGCACGTCGACCGTGCGGGTGCCGCCGAAGTAGTCGTAGCCCCACACCTCGCTCAACAGCTGCTCGCGCGTGAACACGCGGCTGGGGTG
>JAOASR010000132.1 GCA_030158585.1 Microcella sp. | reverse complement strand
CGGCGACGGGCAGCCGGCCGAGGTGCTTCGCGAGCAGGCCGCCGACCGAGTCGACGTCGTCGTCGTCGAGCTCGATGCCGAAGAGGTCGCCGAGCTCGTCGACGGGCATGCGCGCGCTCACGCGGAAGCGGTCGTCGTCGAGCTGCTCTGAGACGGCGATCTCGCGGTCGTACTCGTCGCTGATCTCGCCCACGAGCTCCTCGATGAGGTCCTCCATCGTCACGAGCCCGGCGATGCCGCCGTACTCGTCGACGACGAGCGCGAGGTGGTTCGACTCGACCTGCATCTGCCGCAGGGCGTCGTCGGCCTTCTTCGACTCGGGCAGGAAGAGCGCCGGCTTCGCGAGCTGCTCGACCGTCGTCGTCACGCAGGCCTCGGGCGTCTCGTAGGCCAGGCGCGCGGCGTCGCGCAGGTAGACCACGCCGAGCACGTCGTCGGCATCGTCGCCGACGACGGGGATGCGCGAGACGCCGCGGGCGAGGAAGAGGCTCATGGCGTCGCTCACGCTGAGCTCGCGCTCGACCGAGACCATGTCGGTGCGCGGCACCATGACCTCGCGCACGATCGTGTCGTTGAACTCGAAGATCGAGTGGATGAGCTCGCGATCCTCGACCTCGAGCACGTCGAGGTCGGTGGCCTCGTCGACCATGCTCAGCAGCTGCTCCTCGCTCGAGAAGGTCGCGCTGCGCGGGCGACCCGGTGTGACGCGGTTGCCGAGCGCGACGAGCAGGTCGGCGAGCGGGCCGAGCATGACGCGCACGCCGCGCACGAGACCACCGGTGAGGCGCAGCAGCTCGCGCGGGTGCGCGCGGCCGACGCTGCGCGGGCTCGATCCGACGAGCACGAACGAGACGCCGATCATGATGAGCGCGCTCACCACGAGAGTGAGCCACCAGTCGTCGAAGAGCCGTGCGAAGGCGAGCGTGATGAGCACGGCCGCGAGCGTCTCGGCGGCGATGCGCAGGAAGTTGACGGCGTTGACGTGCGCGCCGACGTCGTTCGAGACGGCGAGCAGCGTCGCGGGCTTCTTCTTCTGCGAGGCGAGGTCGATGAGGTCGGTGCGGCTCACGACGCCGAGCGCCGCATCGATCGCGGCGAGAAGGCCGCCGAAGGCGACGAGCACGCCCGCCGCGATGAAGAACAGCGCGGTGATCATCGAGAGCGTTTGCGCTCTTCCAGCGCGAAGCCGACGAGCACGTCGCGCTGCACGCCGAACATCTCCTTCTCGTCCTCCGGCTCGGCGTGGTCGAAGCCGAGCAGGTGCAGCAGGCCGTGAGTGGTGAGCAGCAGCAGCTCGTCGAGCGTCGAGTGGCCGGCGGCCTCGGCCTGCGCGATCGCGACCTGCGGGCACAGCACGATGTCTCCGAGCAGGCCCGGCGGAGTGGGCTCCTCATCGGAGCCGGGGCGCAGCTCGTCCATGGGGAAGCTCAGCACGTCGGTGGGGCCGGGCTCGTCCATCCACTGCAGGTGCAGCTGCTCCATCGCGCCCTCGTCGACGAGCACGATCGCGAGCTCGGCGTCGCGGTGCACGTTGAGGAAGTCGAAGGCGTGCAGCGCGAGTCGCTGCAGCGCCTCGTCGTCGACCTCGACGCCGGACTCGTTGTTGATC
>JAOASR010000131.1 GCA_030158585.1 Microcella sp. | reverse complement strand
CCGCGTGGTTGTTGGCGGTCTCGAAGTCGATGGCGGTGAAGTTCAGCGGCACCCCACCAGGGTCGCACGTGCCGCCGACTACGGTGGGCGCATGAACCGGCGCGCTCGCACATCCGCACGTCTCGTCGTGGCGGGCATCGCGGCGACGGCACTGCTGAGCGGATGCTCGGCGCTGCCCTTTCTGCCCGGCACCGTCACGCAGGAGTGCGTGTCATGGGTCGCCCTCGACACCCAGCAGATGATGGCCGAGTCGGCGCAGCTCATCGTCGTCGGCGAGGTCGTCGAGCGGGTCGGCGATGAGGACCTGCTGGGCGGCATCGCGCGCGTCTACCGCTTCGCCGTCGACGACGCGAGCGACCCCGAGCTCGTGGGCACCGAGGTCGAGATCGCGTCGCGCTCCGACGGATGCTCGACCGACCCCTATGCGCGCGGCGACCAGCTCGCCACCGACGAGCGCGTGGCGGTGTTCCTCTCGACCGACGAGCAGTGGGGCGGGCTCGCGACGCTCACGCCGTTCGACGGGGTGCTGCCGGCGGGCGAGCTCGAGCCGGGGCTCGAGCCGGGTCTGCCGCGCGACTGACCCGAGGGGAGCATCCGCCCGTCTGATCGGTGCGCGCATGCGCCCGCCCCCGTGTCATCGTTCGGCCCCGCACGGTTCTAGCCTGGAGGGGTGCATACCCTCCGTCGGTTCGCGCCGCCCGTGCTCGCGCAGCTGTTCTGGGCGACGAACTTCATCTTCGGCGCCCGCCTCATCGACGAGTTCACTCCCGTCGAGCTGACGACCTATCGCTGGCTCGGCGCGCTGCCGCTGCTGCTGCTCATCGCCTGGTGGCTCGAGCGCCCGAACTGGCGCGCGGCCTGGGGCGAGTGGAAGTGGCACCTGCTGCAGGCCATGCTCGGCATGGTCGGCTACACGCTCTTCCTCTACGCGGCGCTCGAGACGAGCTCGTCGGTCAACGCCGGCGTGATCAGCGCCATGAGCCCTGCGACGATCACGATCGCGGCGGTCATCCTGCTCGGCGAGCGCGTCACGCGCCTCAGCGCCGTCGGCATCGCCCTGTCGATCGTGGGCGTGCTGCTCGTCGTTCTCGCCGGCCAGAGCGGAGCATCCGGCCTCGCGGTCTCGATCGGCGACCTGCTGCTCGTCGGCTCGGTGCTGGTCTGGACGGCCTACGTCATTGTCTCGCGCCGCCTGCGCACGCCGCCGATCACGGCGACGGCGGTGCAGGTCGCGCTGAGCGTCGCGGTGCTGCTGCCGCTGCTCGCCATCACCGGGGCCCCCGCGCAGCCGACCGCGCAGGGCTGGTTCGGCCTGATCTGGATCATCATCTTCCCGAGTGCGCTCGCCTACCTGCTCTGGAACATCGCCGCCGCGACCCTCGGCCCCTCGAAGACGGGCGTCTTCCTCAACCTGCTGCCCGTGTTCACGACGATCATCGCGATCGCGCTCGGCGACGTCGTCACGGTGTGGCAGATCGTCGGCGGCGTCATCGTGCTCGCGGGCGTGTATCTCGCCACGCGGCCTCCGCGGGTGCCGGCCGACCCGCCGCTCTACGCCGACGGCGCGGGGGAGCCGGCGGCCGTGCACACCTCGCCGATCGAGATCGTCGGGCACGGGCATCCGTCGCCTGCTGGCGAGTCGGCCGGCGATGATGCGGCGGATGCCCGCGGTCGCGACGACCGTCCGTAGCGTCTCCGGGCGCGCGGCCGGCCCGGAATAGCCGTGCCGAAGCATGCGTTCGCATGAGTATGACGCGCCTCGGCTTCCTCTCGTTCGGCAACTGGAGCAACGTTCCCGGCTCGCTCACGCGCACCGGCGGCGACGCGATCCTGCAGGGCATCGAACTCGCGGTCGCGGCCGAGGAGGCGGGCGTCGACGGCGCCTACTACCGCGTGCACCACTTCGCGAAGAACTACTCGTCGCCGTACCCGATGCTCGCGGCCGCCGCGGCGCGCACCTCGCGCATCGAGCTCGGCACGGGCGTCATCGACATGCGCTACGAGAACCCGCTCGCGATGGCCGAGAACGTGGCCGCCACCGACCTCATCTCGGGTGGACGACTGCACCTCGGCATCAGCCGGGGGTCGCCCGAGACGTCGATCGCCGGGTACCGGAGCTTCGGGCACGTCCCCGGTGAGGGCTCGGTCGGCGACGTGCGTGACGACGAGACCGACGCTGACATGGCGCGGCGGCACACGGCTGTCTTTCGCGAGGCGATCGCGGGGGCAGGAATGGCGCCCGCGAACCCGCAGATGGTCGGGGTGGGCGGGCTGCTGCCCGTCACCCCGCAGTCGCCGGGCCTCGCCGACCGCATCTGGTGGGGAGCCGGCACGCGCGCGACCGCCGTCTGGGCCGCCGAGCAGGGCATGAACCTCATGAGCTCGACGCTGCTCACGGAGGACACGGGCGTGCCGTTCGACGAGCTGCAGGCCGAGCAGATCGCGCTGTTCCGCTCGACGTGGGCCGCCGCCGGATGGGAGCGCGCGCCGCGCGTGTCGGTGAGCCGCAGCATCATCCCGCTCATCGACGACGAGACCGAGCACTACTTCGGGCTGCACGCGCAGGCCGAGCAGCGCGACCAGGTCGGCATCCTCGACGGGTCGCGCTCGCGCTTCGGACGCCAGTACATCGGCACGCCCGACCGCCTCGCGGAGGAGCTCTCGCGCGACGCCGCGGTGCTCGCCGCCGACACGCTGATCGTGACGGTGCCGAACCAGCTCGGCGTGGACTTCAACGCGCGCATCCTCGCGTCGCTCGCGCGCGACGTGATGCCGGCGGTGCGGGCGGCGGTGCCGTCGCTCGCGTAGCGGGCGGATGCTCGGCTAGCCGACCTCGCCGGTGACGACCGCGGCGAACACGGCGCCGCCCCCCTGCTCGAGGCGGCCGTCTACCGTCACGGCGTTCACGCGGTCTTGCGGCTCTGTGAAGGGAGCGAGGATCGGCCTTCCATCGCAGGTGACGGGAACGCTCGTGCCCGTCCACTCGGAGCCCGCCCGCACTTGCAGGCTGATCAGTGCTTCGCCGCCGCCGAAGCAGGCCACCTCGGCGCCGTCGAGTCGCGTCGTCTCGGGGAACGTCAGCGTGATCTCCGCGCCATTCGACGAGTCGCCTATCGGCTGGCCCATCTGACCCGAGGCTGTTCCCAGCACGTCGGGGCCTCCGACGGCCTCGGAGAGGAACGCGTCGGCCTCCGACTGCGCCGCCTGCCAGTCGGGCTCCGCGGGCGCGCAGGCAGCGAGGGCCGCGATGAGCGCCACGACGATCACGAGCAATGATCGACGTCGACGCATGACGCGACCGTAGCACCGAGGCGGGCGCGCGGCTGCTCTGGAATGCTGGCGGGGTGACCCACGCCGCACCCGCCATCACCATCCGCTCGTTCGACCCCGCCGACGAGGGCGCCGTGATCGCGCTGTGGGACGAGGCCGGACTGCTGCGCCCATGGAACGACCCGCGAGCCGACATCGTGCGCAAGCTCACGGTGCAGCCCGAGCTCTTCGTCGTCGCCGTCGATGCCGACCACGCCATCTTCGGTGCGGTGATGGCAGGGTTCGACGGCCACCGCGGATGGATCAACTACCTCGCGACCGCCGTCGCCCACCGAGGGCGCGGTATCGGCGCGGCGCTCGTCGAGCACGTCGTGGGCGAGCTCGCCGACCGAGGCTGCCCCAAGGTCAACCTGCAGGTGCGCGCCGACAACGATGCCGTCGTCGCCTTCTACGAGCGGCTCGGCTTCGGGGTCGAGGAACTCGTCAACATGGGCAGGCGGCTGATCGTCGACGACCCCGCCGCGCGGGCGGCCGAGCGCGCATGAGGCTTCTGCTGCTGAGCGACACCCACCTGCCCGTCCGCGCGAAGGCCCTGCAGGAGCAGGTGTGGCGGCTCGTCGACGAGGCCGACCTCGTCATCCATGCGGGCGACTGGGTCGACGTTGCAACGCTGGACGCGCTGTCGGAGCGCGCCCATCGACTCGTCGGTGTCGCGGGCAACAACGACGGCCCCGAGATCTGGGCGCGGCTCGGCGAGGTCGCGCGCGTCGAGGTCGAGGGCGTTCGCATCGCGGTCGTCCACGAGACGGGCGCGGCGGCCGGTCGCGAGGCCCGGTGCGACGCCCACTTCGGACCTGCATCGGATGCTCCCGCCGACGTGCTCGTCTTCGGCCACTCGCACATCCCGTGGGATTCGATGTCGCCCGGGGGAGTGCGCCTGCTCAACCCGGGCTCGCCCACCGACCGGCGTCGGCAGCCCGTCGGCACGGTCATGACGCTCGAGGTCGCCGACGGCGCCGTGCGCAGCGTCGAGCTCGTGCCGACGCCGCGCTGACCCGCGTTGCCGCAGGCCCGACGGGGCGCGGGTTTGGAGTCGAGGCGTGGCCTTGATCGCGCGCCTCGACCCCAAACCCGCGCCGGCTCGCGGTCTGGCGACCGAACCGAACCACTACCGGCCGGCCGCGTACCCCTGCGCCCCGCGCGAGTTCGACGCGGCGTACATCCAGCCGCGCGCGCGGTCGATGCCGACGCAGCTCATGCGCCCGAGCGTCCACGGCCCGACGACGTTCACGGCATGACCTCGCACCCGCAGCCCCTCGATCACGTCGTCGCCGAGCCGCGACTCGACCGTGAGCGACGCGACCTGCACCGTGCGCGGCTGGAACGACGCGACCATCGCATCGGTGTGGAACATCGGCGCATCGATCGCCTGCTGCGGCTCGTACCCTCCGACGATGCGGCGCAGCAGGTAGAGCAGCTGCCACTGATCCTGCTGATCGCCACCGGGCGTGCCGAGCGCCTCGAACGCCTCGCCGGCGATCGCGAGCATGGTCGGCGAGAGCGTCGATCGAGGGCGGATGCCCGGCTCGAGCTTCGACGGAGACTCCGCGTCGAGCCACATCATCTGGGCGCGCGTGCCGAGGCAGAAGCCGAGGGCGGGGATCGTGGGGGAGGACTGCAGCCACCCGCCCGAGGGGGTCACCGACACGAGCGCGCCCCACTGGTCGACGACGTCGAGGTGGCACGTGTCACCGCGGGAGCGGCCGCTGCGGTCGATCGTCGGCTCGCCCGCGCCCGACGACGAGGCCGCGCCGCCCGCGACGGCGGCGGCGTGGTCGACGACCGGGGGCATCCACGGCGATCGGCCGCCGGGGCTGCCGGGTCGCACCTCGCGCGACGCCTCCTCACCGATCAGCTCGGCCCGCGATGCCAGATACGACTCCGACAGCAGGTCGGAGAGCGGCACGTCGCTCGCCGCGGGGTCGGCAAACCATGCATCGCGATCGGCGAGGGCGAGCTTGAGCGCTTCGACGATGGTGTGCACGCCGACCTCGGTCGACGGGTCGAGCACCTCGACGCCGTGGGTCGCGGCGCGCGCCTCGAGGATGCCGAGCGCCATGAGCAGGGCGGGCCCCTGCGTCCACGGCCCGGCCTTCACGACGTCGACGCCGCGGAAGGTCAGCACGACCGGCTCCTCCTCGGCCGGCGCGAACGCTGCCACGTCGGCCGCCGTGATGACGCCCGCGTGATCGCCGCCCGTGGAGTGCCGCACGGGGGTCTGCACGAACTCCTCGATGGCCTCGGCGACGAAGCCGTGCTTCCACATGCCGATCGCGGCATGGATGCGGTCCTCGCGCGTGCCGGTCGACTCGCCGGCCGCGATCAGTCGCCTCAGCACCCCGGCCCACGCCTCGTTGCGGATCATGTCGCCCGCTGCGGGCGCCTCGCCGCCGGGCATCCACTGGGCCTTCGAGGTCGGCCAGTGCTCGTCGAACAGCGGCGCGACGGCGGCGATGGTGCGCACGACGTTCTCGTGCACGGGGTGGCCGTCGGCGGCGTAGCGCAGGGCGGGGGCGAGCACGTCGCGCAGCTCCCACGAGCCGCGGTCGGCGAGCAGGGTCAGCCACGTGACGACCGAGCCGGGGGTCGCGGCGGCGAGCGGGCCGGCGCCCGGCACCTCGTCGAGACCGAGTGAGCGGTAGTGCTCGATCGTCGCGGCCGCGGGCGCCGCGCCCTGCCCCGCGAGCACGATCGGCGCCTCGCCCGCCGGCGCGACGAGCCCCGTCAGGTCGCCGCCCGGACCATTGAGGTGCGGCTCGACGACGTGCAGCACGAACGCGCACGCGACGGCGGCGTCGATCGCGGTGCCGCCGCGCTCGAGCACCGACTGCGCGGTCGCGGTGGCGAGCCAGTGCGTGCTCGCGGCCATGCCGAAGGTGCCGCGCAGCTCGGGGCGCGTGCGATCGGTGGGGGCGGGAGTGAAGGACGGGCCAGCGGCATCGGTGGTCATCCTTCGAGGCTAGCCCGGGCATCCTGAGCCGGTCTCTGCTCATGCGGGCGCCGCTCAGCACGCGCGCGACGCCGCCCGTCCGCCCGACCGCGCCGACCCCCGCCGGTAGGCTGGTGCCTCGTGGCTCTCTCTATCGGCATCGTCGGCCTGCCCAACGTCGGCAAGTCCACCCTGTTCAACGCGCTGACTCAGAACGATGTGCTCGCGGCGAACTACCCGTTCGCGACGATCGAGCCGAACGTCGGCATCGTCGAGCTGCCCGATGAGCGGCTGAAGACTCTCGCCGGCATCTTCGGCAGCGAGCGCATTCTGCCCGCGACGGTGTCGTTCGTCGACATCGCCGGCATCGTGAAGGGCGCGAGCGAGGGCGAGGGGCTCGGCAACCAGTTCCTCGCGAACATCCGCGAGTCGGATGCGATCGCCCAGGTCGTGCGCGCCTTCACCGACGACGACGTCGTGCACGTCGGCGGCAAGGTCGACCCCGCCGGCGACATGGAGATCATCAACACCGAGCTCATGCTCGCCGACCTTCAGACGCTCGAGAAGGCGCTCGTGCGGTACGAGAAGGAGGTCAAGGGCAAGAAGCTCGACCCCTCGGTGCTGCAGGCGGCGACGGATGCTCACGCGCTGCTCTCCGCGGGCACCACCCTCTCGGCGGCTGGCTTCGACGCGTCGCCCATCCGCGAGCTCGGCCTGCTCTCGGCGAAGCCGTTCATCTACGTCTTCAACGTCGACGAGGGCGTGCTCGGCGACACCGGCCGGATGGCCGAGCTCGCCGCCCTCGTCGCGCCCGCCAAGGCCGTGTTCCTCGACGCGAAGATCGAGAGCGAGCTCATCGGGCTCGACGCCGACGACGCCGCCGAACTTCTCGCGTCGACCGGCCAGACCGAGAGCGGCCTGCACCAGCTCGCCCACATCGGCTTCGACACTCTCGGCCTGCAGACGTACCTCACCGCCGGCCCCAAGGAGTCGCGCGCCTGGACGATCGGCAAGGGCTGGAAGGCCCCGCAGGCCGCCGGTGTGATCCACACCGACTTCGAGAAGGGCTTCATCAAGGCCGAGGTCATCTCGTTCGACGACCTCGTCGCGTGCGGCTCAGTCGCCGAAGCCCGCTCGAAGGGCAAGGCCCGCATCGAGGGCAAGGACTACGTCATGCAGGACGGCGACGTGGTGGAGTTCCGCTTCAACGTGTAGGCGGCCGCGGATGCGCCCCCTCGTGTGATCGGAATCATCGTTCGACGAGGATGCCGTCCTCGTCGCTGTAGAGCATGGCGCCGGGCCGGAAGGTCACTCCGCCGAACTCGAGAGGGGCATCCGCCTCGCCTGCACCGGTCTTGGTGCTCTTCCGCGGGTTGGTGCCGAGGGCTTTGATGCCGATCGGGATCGCCGAGATCGCGACGCGGTCGCGAATGGCCCCGTTGATCACCGCGCCGGCCCAGCCGTTCTCTGCGGCGATCGCCGCGATCATGTCGCCCATCAGTGCCCGTTCGAGGGAGCCCCCTCCGTCGACGACGAGCACCGCGCCCTCGCCGGGCGTGGAGACGACTGACTTGAGCAGCGCGTTGTCCTCGAAGCACGTCACCGTCCGAATCGGCCCCTCGAACCTCGCGTGAGCGCCGAAGAGCTGGAGCTGGAGCGGCAGCGACTGGATGCGCTCGCCCCGTTCGTCGTACAGGTCAGCAGTCGTCGTCATGTCATCCCGTCCCTCGTGGAGTCCCCCGCTTGTGCACTGCGCAGGGTGGCCTGAATCGCCTCCGACGGTAGCCCTGGATCGGTGGGCGGGTGGGCGCGCGAGCGGTGCGGGCGGGCCCTCTTCTTCGGTCTTTCCGAAAAACGCGAAAAGTTCTGAGCTCTTCACGCCCGATGAAGAGGCGTTATTTGTCCACTGTGGTCTCAGCGCGGAAGACGACCCGGCACAGAACCACTCACAACGAAGGACATGACATGAACGCCTACCAAGACGACATCGACGCGATCGAAGCGCTGAAGCAGGAAGTCGGCAGCAGCTGGGATGCGATCAATGCGGAGTCGGTCGCCCGGATGCGCGCCCAGAACCGTTTCCGCACGGGCCTGGAGATCGCCCAGTACACCGCGGACATCATGCGCAAGGACATGGCCGAGTACGACGCCGACTCGTCGGTGTACACCCAGTCGCTCGGCGTCTGGCACGGCTTCATCGGCCAGCAGAAGCTCATCTCGATCAAGAAGCACCTGAAGACCACCAACAAGCGGTACCTCTACCTCTCGGGCTGGATGGTCGCCGCGCTGCGTTCCGAGTTCGGGCCGCTCCCCGACCAGTCCATGCACGAGAAGACGGCCGTGCCCGCCCTCATCGAGGAGCTCTACACCTTCCTCCGCCAGGCCGACGCCCGTGAGCTCGACCTGCTCTTCACGCAGCTCGATGCCGCCCGTGCCGCTGGCGACGAGACCTCGATCGAGCTCATCCAGACGCAGATCGACAACTACGAGACCCACGTCGTGCCGATCATCGCCGACATCGACGCCGGCTTCGGCAACCCGGAGGCCACGTACCTGCTGGCCAAGAAGATGATCGAGGCGGGCGCCTGCGCACTGCAGATCGAGAACCAGGTCTCGGACGAGAAGCAGTGCGGCCACCAGGACGGCAAGGTCACCGTTCCCCATGAGGACTTCATCGCCAAGATCAACGCGGTGCGCTACGCGTTCCTCGAGCTCGGCATCGACAACGGCGTGATCGTCGCGCGCACCGATTCGCTCGGCGCCGGCCTCACGCAGAAGCTCGCCGTGAGCCGCGCGCCCGGCGACCTCGGCGACCAGTACAACTCGTTCCTCGACGTCGAGGAGATCCCCGAGTCGGGGCTCAGCGACGGCGACGTCGTCATCAAGCGCGACGGCCGGCTCGTGCGCCCCAAGCGCCTCCCCAGCAACCTCTACCAGTTCCGCGAAGGAACCGGTGCCGAGCGCTGCGTGCTCGACAGCATCACGTCGTTGCAGAACGGCGCCGACCTGCTCTGGATCGAGACGGAGAAGCCGCACATCGGCCAGATCGCCGGCATGATGAACGAGGTCCGCAAGGTCATCCCGAACGCCAAGCTGGTCTACAACAACAGCCCGTCGTTCAACTGGACCGCCAGCTTCCGCCAGCAGGCCTACGACGCCTTCGTGCAGGAGGGCAAGGACGTCTCGGCGTACGACCCCACGAAGCTCATGAGCGTCGAGTACGACGACACCGAGCTGGCGAAGGTCGCCGACGAGAGAATCCGAACCTTCCAGCGCGACAGCTCGGCGCAGGCCGGTATCTTCCACCACCTGATCACGCTGCCCACGTACCACACGGCGGCACTGTCGACGGATGACCTGGCCAAGGGCTACTTCGCCGACCAGGGCATGCTCGCCTACGTCAAGGGCGTGCAGCGACGCGAGATCCGCGAGGGGATCGCCACGGTGAAGCACCAGAACATGGCCGGTTCCGACATCGGTGACAACCACAAGGAGTACTTCGCCGGCGACTCGGCCCTCAAGGCCGGCGGCGAGCACAACACGATGAACCAGTTCTAGGACTCGTTCTTCTGCACCGAGCGTGCCGGTCTCCCCCAGGGGAGGCCGGCACCTTGCATGCTGGGCGACCGCCTGCGAGAGGGCGGTCACCCCGGCCGTGCGCTCGGTCGGTCGGCTCAGCCGCCCGCGAGCTCTTCGCGCAGCCGCGGCTCCACCCGGTGCTCGGGACGCACGCCCGACTTGTCGGCGTAGAAGGCGCGGATGCGCTCCATGTCATGCGCCACGTCGCCCGTGAGCTTGATCGTCGGGCCGAGCCCGGTCGTCATCGTCGTGCGGTCGACGTACCCGAGCGTCACCGGCATGTTCGCCTCCCGCGCGATGCGGTAGAAGCCCGACTTCCAGTGCGTGTGCCCCTTGCGCGTGCCGTCTGGGGTGACCACGAGGCCGAACACGTCGCCCGACCGCACCCGCTCGACGACCTCGGTGACCACCCGGCTGGGCGCATCCCGATCGACGGGGATGCCGCCGAGACGCAGCATGATCGGCCCCCGCCAGCTCGTGAAGAGACTCTTCTTGCCCAGCCAGCGGATGTGCATGTCGAGCCGCCACGTGATGGCGAGCATGAAGACGAAGTCCCAGTTCGACGTGTGCGGGGCACCGATCAGCAGCGTCGGGCGGGTCGGCGCGGACTCGGTGACCAGGCGCCAGCGGCTGAAGGCCCAGAACGTGCGGGCGATGAGACGACGAAGGAGCATCCGTCAACAGTAGGCGGCCGTCAGGCGATCGGATGCTCGCGACGAGGCCTGATCGCGCGAACCGCTGTTCGGCAACCTGCGCGCTACCCACGGGGCGCCCGACACGCGGAACGCCCGCCCCCGCCTCGCCGCCTCGCCCCGCCGCTAGCGTCGCCCCATGACCTTCCCCGAGCTCAGCTGGCTGGCCATCCTCGCCGGCTTCGTCGTCTACTTCGTCACCGGCGCGATCTGGTTCGGCCCGAAGACCTTCTACCCAGCCTGGATGCGTGCCCGCGGTAAAGACCCCGCCGAGCCGCAGGGCAGCCACGGCATGGCGGTCGTGTTCGGCTCGACCGCGGTCGGCGCGCTCGTGCAGGTGTTCACGCTCGCGCTCATCCTTGGCTTCGTCGCGCAGGCGACCGGCGACCCGGTCGGCCCGCTCGGGGGAGCGCTCGGCGGCCTCCTCTTCGGCATCGGACTCGTCGCGGCGAGCTCGCTCTCGCACCGGCTCTTCGGCGGCGACGGCTTCAGGGTCTGGCTCATCGAGGTCGGCGGCGACGTCGTCGGGCTGACGCTCGCGGGCCTGGTCGTCGGCCTGGTCAGCTGAGGCTCCCGCGCTTCTAGCGGTTTCGGGCGACCGGCGTGCCCGCGGGCACGCGAAGCGCCCGGAACAACTCGAACTGCGAGCGCGGAATTCAGCGCGCGAGCAGCTCCCGCGCCGCCGCGCGCCCGGTGCGCACCGCGCCCTCCATGTAGCCGCACACCCACTGGTCCGAGCCGACGAGCCAGAACGGCGGAGCGTGCGTGCCGTGCAACGGCCCGACCGCGGTGAGGTCGCCGGGTCGCCACGCGGTGATGTAGCCCTGCGTCCACGGGTCGGCGAACCAGTCGCGCACGAACACCGACTCGACCTCGGCCGCCTCCGGCCCGTACGCCGCGACGAGCTCGCTGAGCAGCACGTCCTCGCGCTGCGCCGCCGGCAGCGCCTGGTACGGCCCCAACCGGTCGACGGGCACGAGGGCCGAGAGCGCCCCGCGCGTCTGCACCCACGTGCCGCCGAGCAGCGTGTGCTCGAAGTAGCCCGTGCCGTTCTGCCCGTTCGCCTCCCAGAACGACGACGCGTAGACGGTGACGAGCTTCGCCGTGGGGGCGTGCTGCCGCCGGGTGGCCGCCGCAAGATACCGCGCATCGACGCCCGTGATGCTCAGGTCGCGAAGCGGCCCGGCGGGCAGCGCGCACACCACATCCGAGGCGGTCAGGCGCTCGCCCGTCGCGAGCGTCACGACGACTCCGCCCGAGTCGACGGCGATCGACGCGACCGCACTCCCGTACCGGATCCGATGCCCGAGCCCTTCGGCCATGCGCAGCGCGACGGTCGCCGACCCCTCGAGCACCTTCGCGCTCTCCCACGCGTCGTAGTCGTAGAAGCCGAGGGCTCCCGCCGTCGCTTCCTTGCGCAGGTCGGCGAGCAGCGACCGGCGCTCGATCGAGGGGTCGGCGAGGGCGAGCGTGCGCAGCTCCATCGCGCGCAGCACGGCGGGGGTGGCGCCCTCCGACCGCAGCCACGCTCCGACGCTGAGGCGGTCGAGCGCGACGGCATCGGGATGCGCCCAGGGGTCATCGGGGTCGACGGTGGCGGCGAGGGCCGCGAACCTCTGCTCGAGTCGGTCGTAGATCGCGCGGTCTGCGTCGAGCATCCACGGCATCTCATCGCCGAGGACGCGCCCCTCGGAGACGAGCCACGTCGATTCGCCGGGGATGTCGGTGAAGCTCGGCACGATGGTCAGGCCGAGCTCGGCGACGAGCTGCCGATACGAGGTGTGCGAGTCGCCGATGACCTCGCCCCCGAGCTGGATGGGCCGGCCGTCGGGGGTCTCCGTCTGCTCGACGCGACCGCCCGCGCGGCCGCGCGCCTCGAGCACGATCACGTCGGCCCCGCCCGCGGCGAGGTCGCGCGCCGCGCTCAGCCCGGCGAGCCCAGCGCCCACCACGATCACGTCGTGCCTGGTCATGCTGCTCTCCGCTCGCTCAGCCGCGCAGGCGCTCGCCGCGCGGGTCGTAGAAGGGCCGGCGCGACACCGTCGCCGCGTGCGGCACGCCCTTGCACTCGACGGTGAAGGCTCCGTCGAGCGGGGCCTCGGGGTCGATCGCCGCGATGCCGACCGCCCGCCCGAGAGTGTGGCCGTAGGCGCCGCTCGTCATGCGGCCGACGGGCACGCCGTCGCGCAGCACGGTCTCGTCGTGCACCAGCAGCGGCTCGGGGTCGTCGAGGGCGACGTAGACCGTGCGGTGGCAAGGATGCGTCGGGTCGAGAGCGGCGACGGCGTCGCGCCCGCAGAACCCGCCCGGCTTGTCGAGGGCGACCGTGAAGCCGAGGCCCGCCGAGTACGGGTCGTCGCTCGCGCCGATGTCGTGCCCGAGGTGCCGGTAGCCCTTCTCGCTGCGCAGCGAGTCGAGGGCGTGGTAGCCGGCCACGCGAACACCGAGGTCCTCACCGGCCGAGAGCAGCGCGTCGAGCACGTTCACGGCGAGGTCGGCGTCGGGGTAGAGCTCGAAGCCGAGCTCGCCCACGAAGCTGATGCGCAGACAGTAGGCGACGCCGTCGGCGACCTCGACGCGTCGACCGCGCGTGTAGGGCTGCGCCGCGTCCGACCAGTCGTCGGGCGACACTCGGGCCATCAGCTCGCGGCTGCGCGGCCCCATGACGCCGATCGTCGCGAGCCCGGTGGTGACGTCGACGACGGCCGCGGCGCGTCCGCGGGCCGCGCGCCGCAGCAGCCAGTGAGTCGCGTGCCGGCTCGCCGAGGGCGTGACGACGAGGAAGCGGTCGTCGGCGAGGCGCGTGATCGTGCCGTCGAGCTCGATGCCGCCGCGCGCGTGGAGGAACAGGGTGTAGACGGCGGCTCCCACCTCGACATCGACGTCGTTCGTCGCA
This sequence comes from Microcella sp., assembly GCA_030158585.1. Classification (GTDB taxonomy): domain Bacteria; phylum Actinomycetota; class Actinomycetes; order Actinomycetales; family Microbacteriaceae; genus Microcella. The sequence continues at coordinate 22,540 of JAOASR010000131.1, read as the reverse complement.
ACCCACTGGCACAGCGCGAGCGCCTCGGGCCCGGCGACCTCGAACTTCGCGAAGGGGCTGAGGTCGAACAGGGCGACGCCCTCACGTGCCGCGCGGTGCTCGGCGGCGACCTGGTCGAACCAGCCGGGACGCGCGTAGCTGTAGGCCTCGGCGGGCGGCGGGCCGCCGTAATAGAGCGCGCGCTCGCCGCCGTTGAGCTCGCCGAACCGCGCGCCGAGCTCGGCGAGGCGGCCGTGCAGGGGCGTGCGGCGCACGTTCCGCGCCGTCTCCGACTGGTACTGCGGCCAGTGCATCGCGTACAGCCTGCCGAGGCTCTCGGTCGTGCGCGCGTGCAGGTAGCGCCGGTTGGCCTGGTGCGGCGAGAAGCGCCGCACATCCACCGAAGCCGAGTCGAAGGCGGGGGCGCCCGTCATCATCCAGGTCGCGAGCTCACGGCCCACGCCGGGCGCGTAGATGATGCCCTGCGAGTTCATGCCTGCAGCGACATAGAGCTGCTCGACCTCGGCCGTCTCGCCCAGCAGGAATGCCGTGTCGGGCGTGAAGCTCTCGGGCGCGTTAAGAAACCGGTCGTACGGGGCCGCCGTTAACGCCGGAACCGAGCTCTCGGCGTGCGCGCGCACGGCCGCGAAATGCTCCCAGTCAGGCGGGAACTCCGCGAACCCTTCGGTCGGGATGCTCGCCACGGCCCGCGGGATCCCTCGAGGCTCGAACGCGCCGACCAGAAGGCGGTCTCCCTCCGAGCGCACGTAGTAGCTGTAGTCGAGATCGCGCAGCACCGGCAGCCCGGCGCCCTCCGGCCCGCCCGCCCCCGCGATCGGCGCCGAGCGCACGTGCACGTGCTCGGCCGGGTAGAGCGGCAGGCTCACGCCCGCGGTAGCCGCGAGCTCGCGGCTCCAGAGCCCGCCGGCGATCACGACGCGCTCGGCGAGCACGTCGCCGCGGTCGGTGCGCACGCCGCGCACGACCCCGCCGTCCTGCAGGATCTCCAGCGCCGTCACGCCCTCCCGCAGGGCCACGCCCGACTGTCGCGCGAGCGCGGCGAAGGCGAGCGCGGCGAAGCCGGGGTTCACATGGCCGTCGGCGGCGTAATGGAGCCCGGCGAGCATCCCCTCGGTCGAGGCGAGCGGCCACAGTCGCGCGATCTCGTCGGGCTCGACCATGCGCGCCTCGATGCCGCTCTGCCGCGCGACGTCGCGGGCGTAGAGCAGCTCGTCGACGCGACCCTCGGTGCGCGCGATGCTGAGCGAGCCGACGCGGTCGAACGACACCTCGATGCCCGAGCGCTGCTGCAGAGTCGCGTAGGTCTCGATGCCATACGACGACAGCGCGGTCATCGCCGTCGACCCGCGCCCGCTCGCCACGAGGCCCGCGGCGTGCCAGCTCGTGCCGCTCGTGAGGCGCGACCGCTCGATGAGCAGAACGTCGTCGGCACCCGCGGCGGCGAGGTGGTGGGCGATGCTCGCGCCGATGATGCCGCCGCCGACGATGAGGGTGTCGACGCGCGACGGCAGTGGGGCCCGGGCGTCGTCGGTGATGAGCGCGGCGCCCAGGCTGCGGTCGGCGAGTCTGTGCACGGCGGCCCCGTTCAGATCGAGCATCGGCGGTCCGGCGGCGATGCCGGTACGAGAACGATAAGCCGCTGTTGCACTGTTGGACAACAGCGGCGACCTCGGCGAGCGGTGAGCTCCTGCGCCGCACACCGCGCTGCTTCGGGCAACCAGTGCGCCCCCGGGCGCGCGGTGTGCCCGAAACAGGGCTGATGGCGCCACGAGGGGCCGGCCGCCATCGCGATCGGCAGCTGCGCGAGGTGCGCACGCCCAGCCGCATCGGGCACGATGAGCGGGTGGATGCTCCCCGCGCGCTCGCCGACGCCCGAGTCGCCCTCGCCGCGGCCGCCGCCGAGCTCGCCGCCGCGGGTGCGCGCCCCGAGCAGCTCGCCTCGACGGTCGCCGCGCGCCGCGCACTCGGGTTCATCCCGGTGCGCGAGAAGCTCCGCCGCACCGGCGAGGGATACCTCCTCGGCGCCCTGCTCGTCTCCGCGACCGGAGACGTGTTCGAGCCCGGCCGCATCGTGCGCGCAACCAGGCAGGTGCTGCCGGGCCACCAGTCGGCGAGCGCCCAGGAGCGCCGCGCCCTCCGCGAGCTCGCCCTCGACTCGGGCTTCGGCGAGGGCGAGACGCTCGTTCTCGACTCGCGGCTGATACCACTCGACGACCTCGAGGCGATGCGCGCCGAGCGCGGCCCGCTCGTGCTGCGCGAGTCCGAGGCCGGCGCCGAACTCCTCGTCCGCTGGATCCCCACCGCCCCCGACGCGGCCCTGCGCCCCCTCGCGGCCTACCTCGCCGAGCGCGTCGACCTCGCGCGCGGAGCCCTGGCCGCCGCCCGAACCGAGAGCGAGCATCCGTGACAGAAGCACCCGCGGCAGAACAAGCGCCCACCGGCCTCGACCCCGACGCGTTCGCCTTCTACGCCGAGCTCGAGCAGCACCAGACGCGCGAGTGGTGGCTCGCGAACAAGAAGCGCTACGACGAGCGCGTGAAGGCTCCCGTCGAGCGCCTCGTCGACGCCCTCGGCGGCGAGTTCGGGCCGCTGAAGATCTTCCGCCCCTACAAAGACGTGCGCTTCAGCGCCGACAAGCGCCCCTACAAAGACCACCTGGGGCTCGTGAGCGCCGACCACTCCGGCGGCACGTACTACCTGCAGCTCTCGCACCACGGCCTCATGCTCGCCGGAGGCCAGTACCAGCCGAGCCGCGAGCAGCTCGCCCGGTTCCGCGAGATCTGCGACGACAACCGCCTGGTCGGCGACCTCGAGGCGACGCTCGAGGAGGCCGCCGAGCACGGGTTCGAGATCATGACGACGGATGCTCTCGCCACCGCCCCGCGCGGCTTCACAGCCGACCACCCCAAGATCGCCCTGCTCAGGCTCAAGCGCCTGGCCATCGCCGCCGAGCACGCCCCCGCCGAGTGGATGACCGGCCCCGACGTCGTCGACCGCGTGCGCGCGGGCTGGCGCGTCGTGCGCGAGTGGAATCAGTGGCTCAGCGAGAACCTGCCCGCCCCGGTCGAGAGCGAGCGCTGAGCCCGGCAGCGCGACCGCCCATGACGCTCCGTGACGGACTCGAGGTCAAGCCCCTGCACGATGTCGGACCCTCGACGTACTCTCGACTTCGTGCTTCTCGAGACCCACGTGCTGCAAGACACCGACCCCGATCTGCCGGCCCTCATCGCCGGCGGCTTCGACATCGTCGGTGAGTCGTGGGGCGCCGAGCTCCTCCTCGCTGATGACGCCGCCGCACGGCGAGCGATCGCGGCACTGCGGGCGCACGTCGACGCCGTCGCGGCTGCGGGCCTCGAGGTGCGAGAGCTCACTCCGGCCGATGCGCCTGCGATCGCCGCCCTCGACGCCGCGAGCTGGGCCGACGTGCCGAGCACTCCCGCGACCGTGCACGCGCCGACGAGCGAGACCGAGGCGCGCGACTGGACCGCGCGAGGTCACCGCGGCTTCGGCGCGTTCGACCGCGGCGCTCTCGTCGGTCTGTGCGTGGGTTCCGGCGGCGACAACGGCTACATCGTGGTCGCCCCGACCCACCGCGGTCGCGGCGTCGGCCGGGCCGTGACGGCGGCGTGGATGCTCGCCGCGATCGAGGCGGGTGAGCGCGCTCTCACTGCAGGAGGGGCCACCGAGAACACCCGCAGCCTCGACCTCGTGCGCACCGTCGGGTTCCGCGTGACCGAGCGCTGGCTCAGCCTGCAGCGCCGCTGAGTCGGCTCCCCGCCGCCTGCGGAGGCGAGCCCGTGTCAGGGAATTCGCCCTCCGTCAACCCCCTACGCCCCCACTCTCGGCAACCGTTAGCGTCGGGCCATACCGACAGGTCGTCGGAGGTCACCGGCACGAGCCGTGGCGCGATCCGCGACCGGAAGGAGGCACCATCATGGCAACACTTCTCTGGATCATCGCGGCCATCCTCGTGATCGCGGGAATCGTCACGCTCGTTCGCGGTCAGGTTCTCTGGGGCATCGTGCTGATCGTGCTCGGTCTGCTCGTCGGCCCTGGAGGCGTCAGCCTCTTCGCATGACCCGGCTCACCGCGCCCTGCGCTCGGTGAGCATCTGATCGACGGCGCTGCCCCGCAGCGTCGCACCCCGCGAGGCGGGGCCGCCCACACGGCCCCGCCTCGCGGCATGTCCTGGGGGACTTTCGGCCCTGACGCCAGGCGAATCGGAGCACTACCGTGATCGCACGCGGCACCGCGGCCGCTTTCGGAGGTCACCGTGAACACGCACCGACTCCACCCCGCACGCCGAGCGCTCGCCGTCAGTGCGATCGTCGCGAGCATCGCCGCGCTCAGCGCCTGCGCCGACTCGCCCGCACCGGGAGGCTCTCCCTCGCCGACGGAGTCGTCGCCGAGCGCGACCGCCTCGCCGAGCCCTTCGCCGAGCGCCCTCGCCGAGGTCCAGCTCTTCTACGCCGTCTCCCAGCCGACCGAGCTCGACCTCGTGGGCGAGCAGCACGAGATCACCTACGACGACGACCCCCTCGAGACGGCGCTCGCCGGCCTCATCGATGGCTCGCTCGCCCCGCTCGACCCCGACTACCGCACGCTGTGGTCGGGCGCGCAGCTCGAGGGCATCGAGCGCGACGGCGACGTGCTGCGCGTCGACCTGAGCGGCCCCCTCACGAACGTCGGCGCCGAGGCCGAGGGCGTGGCGATCGAGCAGCTGGTCTGGACGGCGACGAGCATCGAGCCGAGCATCCGCGCCCTGACGTTCACGATCGACGGCGCGACCCCCGAGACGATCGGCGGCCACGTGGATGCGCGGGGCGAGTTCGTGCGCGGCCTGCCCGAGAGCACCATCACCCCGGTGCAGATCGACACCCCGGCTGAGGGCGCGAGCACCTCGAGCCCGCTGAGCGCCACTGGTGTCGCGTGCGTCTTCGAGGCGACGTTCGGATGGGAGCTGCTGCAGGGCGGCACCGTGATCGAGGAGGGGTTCGCGATGAGCGCGGAGTCGTGCCCCGCTCGCGCGCCCTGGAGCATCGACCTCGGGCCGCGCCCAGCAGGCGAGTACACGCTCGTCATCACCGAGTACTCGATGAAGGACGGCGCGGTCGCGGCGACCGACTCGAAGACCTTCACCGTCAGCGGCGAGTAGAGCGGCTCAGCCCAGCAGGTCTTTCATCTGCGAGTAGATGAGCGCAGCGGCGCGCTTCGGAGACAGGCGGCTCAAGCGTGACATGAACGCGGCATCCTGCCCGATGAAGATCTCGTAGCTGCCCTTCTCGATCGCCTCGACGATCTGGCGACCGGCCTCCTGCGGCGACGTGGTCTTGCGAGCCTTGCCCTCGCCCGCCTTGGCCGCCAGCGCCTCCAGCTCGGCCGCCGTCATGACGCCCGAGTTCGCGGCGATGTTCGTGCCGATCGCTCCCGGGAACACGCCGGTGACGGCGACGTTGGTCGACATGAGCTCGGAGTGCAGGCTGCGACTGAGCTGCGCCACCGCGGCCTTCGTCGCTCCGTAGATCGACTGACCGGGCACGGGGGCGTAGGCGCCCATGCTGGCGACGTTGACGAGCGCCGCCTCGGGGCGCGTCACGAGCTCGGGGAGGAAGACCTTGATGGTGTTGATCGTGCCGTAAAGGTTCACGTTGATGACGCGCTCGATCTGGTCGAACCCGAGGTCGGCGACCGGCACGAACTTCTGGATGATCCCCGCGACATTGAGCAGACCGTCGACCTGCCCGTGCGCGGCGATGATCGCCGCCGGAAGGGCCTCGACCTGCGCGCGGTCGGTGATGTCGACGACGTGCGTCGAGATCGAGCCGCCCTTCGCACCCGCGAGCGAGACGGTCTCGGCGAGCCCTGCTTCGCTCACGTCGAGGGCCGCGACGCGAGCGCCCTTCGCGACGAGCTGCAGGGCGACCTCGCGGCCCATGCCGTTGCCTGCTCCGGTGATGGCGAACACTTTGCCGCTGATCTGCATGATGCTCCTTCTGGGGCGCCGGGTGCGCCCAGGCCGAGGCTAGCGCCGAGCATCCGCTCTCAGGCAGGGACCAAGGTCACCGGATCGTTCTGCGTGTCGTGCGCAAGGGTCTCGGTTCGTCCAGGTTCCGGTGCGACCCTGGAGGCATGACGGTCATGCCGATGTTCCCCCTCGGCTCGGTGCTGTTCCCGGCGATGCCGACGGCGCTGCGCATCTTCGAGGAGCGCTACATCGTCATGCTCTCGAGCGTGCTGCAGGATGAGCCCTCCGAGTTCGGCATCGTGCTCATCGAGCGCGGGTCGGAGGTCGGCGGCGGCGAGCAGCGATTCCCCGTCGGCACGATCGCGCAGATCGCCCAGGTGCAGGCGAGCGAGGGCTTCATCGGCCTCGTCGCGCAGGGCACACGGCGCATCGAGGTCGAGGAGTGGCTCGACGACGACCCGTACCCGCGCGCCAAGGTGCGCGACCTGCCCGAGCTCGAGTGGCACGATGCGCTCGGCCCGCTCTTCGACGAGGCCGAGTCGACGGTGCGCCGCGCGCTCGCGCAGGCGAGCGAGTTCGTCGAGCAGCAGTGGGGCGCCGACGTCGAGTTGAGCGCCGACCGCGTCGAGGCGATGTGGCAGCTCGCGGGCATCGCGCCCGTCGGCCCGCTCGACCAGGTCAAGCTGCTCGGTTCGGCCGACGCCGAATCGCTGCTGCGGCAGCTCGTCGAGACGGCGAACGATGCGGTCGAGATGCTCGCCGTGACCTGGGTCGACACCGACGACTTCCCGACGGCCGACGATTTCCGCGACGCGGACGACGCGGACGACGCGGACGACGCGGACGACGGGGACGACGGGGACGACGCGGACGACGCGGACGACGCGGACGACGCGGACGACGTCGACGACGCTAACGACGCAGGTGACGAGACCGGGGACGATGACCCCGCAACCGGGCCTGATCGAGACGCCTGATGCCCCCGCTCGCCTTCCCCATCCCGACTGACCCCGCGACGGCGGCCGCGGCGGGGCCGCTCTTCATCGCCATGGGGCTCGCGACGGTCGGCGTGCTCGTGTGGCAGGCGGTGCGCTACTTCCGCGACTCTCGCGACGACGACTGAGTCGCCGTCAGCCGCGCGAGCCCGCCATCCACGCCTCGACCTCGTCGGCCGTGCGAGGGATGCCCGCCGAGAGGCTCTCGCAGCCGTCGGCCGTCACGAGCACGTCGTCCTCGATGCGCACGCCGATGCCGCGGTACTCCTCGGGCACGGTGAGGTCGTCGGGCTGGAAGTACAGGCCAGGCTCGATCGTGAACACCATGCCCGGCTCGAGCACACCGTCGAGGTAGAGGTCGCGCCGCGCCTGCGCGCAGTCGTGCACGTCGAGGCCGAGGTGGTGCGAGGTGCCGTGCACCATGTAGCGGCGGTGCTGCCCGCCCTCGGGCTGCAGCGCCTCCTCGGCGGTCACCGGCAGCAGGCCCCACTCGGCGGTCTTCCGCGCGATGACCTCCATCGCCGCGGCGTGGATCTCGCGGAACCGGATGCCCGGCCGCACGATCGCGAAGGCCGCGTCGGCCGCCTCGCGCACGGCCTCGTACACGCGGCGCTGCACCTCGGTGAAGGTGCCGCTCACGGGCAGCGTGCGCGTGATGTCGGCGGTGTAGTAGCTCTCGAGCTCGACGCCCGCGTCGATGAGGATGAGGTCGCCGGGAACCACGGGCCCGTCGTTGCGCGTCCAGTGCAGGATGCACGCGTGCGGGCCGCTCGCGGCGATCGTGTCGTAGCCGACCGTGTTGCCCTCGGCGCGCGCGCGACGGTCGAACGTGCCCTCGACGAGGCGCTCGCCGCGGGGGTGCGCGACGATCTCGGCGAGGTCGGCGATGACATCGTCGAAGCCGAGCCGCGTGGCGTCGACCGCGCGTCGCATCTCGGCGATCTCGAACGCGTCCTTCACGAGGCGCAGCTCGCTGAGGTCGCGCGCGAGGTCGCTGTCGCGCTCCTCGAGCTCGGTCGCGAGGGCCTCGGCGTCGGCCGAGGCGTCGCTCGCGTCGTCGGCGCCGAGCAGCAGGCGCAGAGCATCCACCCGGTCGGTAATGGCGCGGTCGGCCTCGCGCACCACGAGCGTGTTGGCATCGAGGGCTTCGAGCACGGCCTCGAGCTCGCCGAGCCCGCGCGTCGCGAGCCCCAGGTCGAGGGCGACGTCGGCGGCGGTGGGGCGCGGGCCCGTCCAGAACTCGCCGATCTCGGGGTTGGCGTAGAACTCGTCCGAGTCGCGGCCGGCCGCCTCGCGGAAGTACAGCACGGCGTCGTGGCCGTCGGCCTCGCCCGCGTCGGTCGTGCGCGGCTCGAGCACGAGCACGCTGCCGGGCACGGTGTCGGCGCCCCAGCCGGTGAGGTGCGCGAACGCCGAGTGCGCGCGGTACGGGTAGTCGGTGTCGTTCGAGCGCTGCTTCGCCGGCCCCGCCGGAATCACGAGGCGCGCGGTCGGGTGCAGCGCCGAGAGGCGGGCGCGGCGGTCGGCAGCGAAGGCGGCCTGCTTGCGCGGCCCCGTCGTCGCGCTCGGGCGCTCGGCCCAGCCCTGCGAGATGTACTCCTTGAAGGCGTCGCTGCCGGGAGTCGTCGAGCGGTTCGCGGTCGCGCGCGGGGCATCCTTCTGATCGGTCTCAGCCATGCGCCCATCCTCGCACCCGGGGCCGCGAGGGGTCACAGGATGCCCTCCTGCGCGAGCACTCTGCGGCGGATGCTCGCCGCGCGTCGCGCTACGGAACGAGCCGCGCCACCACGGGCCGGTGGTCGCTCCCCGCGTCGTCGTACGTCGTGATCACCCGGAACCCCGTGATGTCGAGGTCGGGCGTCGCGAGCACACGGTCGATCGGGGCGCCCAGGAGGGCGGGCAGTCGGGTCGGCCACGTTCCGACCGAGCCCGCGCCCGAGTCGACACCCGCGTCGACGCATGAGCCGAGGCCCGGTCCGTCGTCGGTCGCCGTGAAGTGGTCGGCAGTCGCGTTGAGGTCGCCCGCCATGATGACGCGCTCGCCGTCGCACACCTCGTCGAGCCAGGCGAGATCGGCGCGCCAGTTGGCGAGCTCGCCGGGCACAGGCGCGATGGGGTGCACCCCGATGATCGTCGGCCCCTCGCCGCTGATCGGTCGGAGCACGATGCTCGGCAGAACTGTCGTCGAGCCAACCGCGTCGTCGCGCGCGTACTCGCCCAGCTCGACCGAGATGAGTACGCTCGTCGAGCGCGCCTTGAGCTCGAGCTCGGGGTCGAACTCGAGCGTGTGCACCCACATCGGACGGCCGGCCTCGCGCAGGATCTCGGCGGCGACGATCGCCGTCTCCTCCGTCGTCTCGGGCAGCACGACCACGTCGGCCTGCTCGGCGGCGGCGAGGTCGGCGATGGCGCCCGGGCCGGTGGCGTCGCCGAGGGTGTTCCAGGCGACGACGACGATCTCGTTCTCGGCGGGCGCCGGCAGGGCATCCGTCGCGAAGCCGCGGCTCGAGAGCACGGCGACGTTGATCGCGGCGAACGCGAGCGCGATGACCGCAAGCCCCGAGAGGAAGCGCCGGGCGCCCGGCCAGCTTGCCGCCACGATGAGCAGCGCGACCGCGGCGACGACCGCGATGAGCGCGCTCGCGGCGCGCAGCGAGACGAGCTGGGCGATGACGGGCGCGCCCGCGAGGCCGAAGAGGCTCGGCCAGGCCACGACGAGGGCGGCCGCTGCGACGCCGAGCAGAACGACGGCGGCAGCGGAACGGCGGATCATGGCTCGGCGAGCCTACCTGCGTAGCATGAGCACCATGGCCCGCCCGCTCATCGACCTGCACAGCCACAGCAGCGTCTCGGACGGCACGGAGACCCCCACTCAGCTCGTGCGCGCGGCGCTCGCCGCCGGGCTCGACACGCTCGCGATCACCGACCACGACTCGACCGCGGGGTGGGACGAGGCCATCGCCGCGGCTGCGGGCAGCGGGCTGCAGATCATTCGCGGCATGGAGCTCTCGACGCGCTTCGAGTGGCGCAGCGTGCATGTGCTCGGCTACCTCTTCGACCCGAACGACGCCGACCTCGTCGCTGAGACGGGGCGCATCCGCGACGACCGCCTGTCGCGCGCCGAGCGCATGGTCTCGCGCATCGCCGAGGACTACGAGGTCACGTGGGACGACGTGCTCGCCCAGTCGGGCGGCGTCTCGATCGGTCGCCCGCACATCGCCGATGCGCTCGTCGCGCGCGGTATCGTGCGCACCCGCAGCGAGGCGTTCGAGACGATCCTGCACTTCAGCGCCGGCTACTACCTGCCGCACGCGGCGCCGACGGTGCTCGACGGCGTGCGCATCATCGCGGCGGCCGGCGGGGCTCCCGTCATCGCGCACCCCGCGACGCGCGGTCGCGAGGCCGTCATCGACGAGCCGATGCTCGAGCAGCTCGTCGACGCGGGGCTTGTCGGCCTCGAGGTCGACCACCGCGAGAACACGCGGGAGGGGCGCGAGACGCTCACGGCCTGGGCTAAGCGCTTCGGGCTCGTCATGACGGGCTCGAGCGACTACCACGGCGAGGGCAAGCCCAATCGGCTGGCCGAGAACACGACCGACCCCGACGCGCTGGATGCTCTGCTCGCCCGCACGCGCGGCGTCGAGCCCGTGCGCGCCTGAGGGCACCGCGAGCGCGCGACGCTCCATCTGCGTAGCGTCGACGCGTGATCACCGACCTGGGACCCGGCGAAGTGTTCGTCTTCGGCTCCAATGCCGACGGCTGGCACGCCGGCGGCGCCGCGAAGACTGCTCTCGATCGCTTCGGGGCAGTCTGGGGCGTCGGCCACGGTCACCGCGGCCGCTCATACGCGATCGACACGATGAGCGGCTTCGCGGTGCTCGAGGACGAGGTGGTCGCGTTTCTCGACTACGCGGCCGACCACCCGGAGCTGCGGTTCATCGTCACCCCGATCGGCACCGGGATCGCCGGCTACGAGCCGGAGGAGGTCGCGCCGCTCTTCGTCGAGGCGCCCGACAACGTCGTGCTGCCCGACGAGTTCGTCGCGGTGATCTCGGCCGAGTGATCGGTCTCGACCGCCCGGGTCTGATCGTCGTCCACCGAGGACGCGTCGTGCTCGACCGGCGCCCCGTGCGGCGGGCCCGCGGGAGCGGAGCGGCGCACCATGAGCACGAGCGGGATCGTGACGAGCGCGATGATCGCGCCCACCATGAACGCCGCGCGGACGCCCTCGGCCGTCACCGAGTCGGTGTCGGCGCCGCCCGGGCCGGCGAAGGCCGCCGAGACCGAGATGAACAGAGCGATGCCCGCGGCACCCGCGACCTGCTGCACGGTGCCGACGATCGCGCTGCCGTACGAGCTGAGCTGCGGCGTCAGTGACGACATGCCGTTCGTGATGAGCGGAGTGAACAGCAGCGCAAGACCGAGGCTCGTCCCGAGGTTCGCGACCGTGACGAGCCACAGTGGCGTCGTCGCGGTGAAGAGCGTCATGCCCCAGAGCGAGGCCGAGAGCAGGATCGCGCCCGGGATCACGAGCGAGCGAGGGCCGACGGCATCGTAGCGGCGACCGATGTAGGGCGCCGCGAACGCCATGAGCAGGCCGCCCGGCAGGATCAGCAGGCCCGAGATGACGGCCTCGGCGCCGAGCACGTCTTGCACATAGAGCGGAATGAGGATGATCGCCCCGAAGAGCGCCATCGAGGCGATCGTGATGGTCGCCATCGCGAGCGCGAACTCGCGCGAGGCGAAGGTGCGCAGGTCGAGCAGGGCGCCGTCAGTGCGCTGCAGCACCGTCTGACGCCACGCGAAGAGGGAGAGCGCCACGATGCCCGTCACCAGAGAGATGAGACCGGGAACGAGCTGCTCGCCGCCGCGCTCGCCGAGCAGGCTGAGTCCGTAGACGAGACCGCCGAAGCCGGGGATCGACAGCGCGACCGAGAGCAGGTCGAGCTTCACCGGGCGCAGCTCGCCGACGTTGACGATGCGCGCGGCGCCGAGGGTGAGGCCGCCGATCGCGAACGGGAGCATCGTGATGAAGAGCCAGCGCCAGTCGGCGACGGCGAGGATGAGCCCCGAAACGGTCGGGCCGAGGGCGGGTGCGACCGAGATGACGATCGAGATGTTGCCGACGACGCGGCCGCGCATGTGCGGAGGCACGAGCGCGAACACGGTGGTGAACAGCAGCGGCATCATGATCGCCGTGCCGCTCGCCTGCACGACGCGCGCCGCGAGCAGAACCTCGAAGCCCGGCGCCATGGAGGCGATGAGCGTGCCGATCGTGAAGAGCGACATCGCCGACAGGAACATCGTGCGCGTCGAGAATCTCAGCATGAGGAAGCCGGTGATGGGGATCACGACGGCGAGCGTGAGCATGAAGGCGGTCGTGAGCCACTGGGCCGCGGTCGCCGTGATGCCGAGATCTCTGATGAGCTCGGGAATCGCGACGCCCATGAGCGTCTCGTTGAGGATCACGACGAACGCCGAGACGAGCAGCAGGCGGATCACGAGCATGTTGCGCGCGTGATCGGCCGGCAGCTCCGGCGTGGACGGTGCGGTGGCAGGAACGGAAGCGGTCACGAGACTCCAGAGCAGGGGGAACGGCGGCGATGGCCGCGACTGCTCAACGTACGGTACGCCTCAGACATTCCCGACGCGAGGAATCCACGCGATCGCGCAGACGCCTCACGGCGGATCAGCGAGAGATCAGGACTGCGCGGCGGCCGATCCCTCGGCGGGCGCGCCGCCCTGGCCCGAGCCGCCCGAGCGACGACGGCGGCGGCGGCGTTTGGCCGCGGGGGAGGTGCCGTCGGCGCTCGTCGACTCGGCGGGAGCATCCGTCGACGGGGTCTCGGTGGGCTCGCTGCGTCGACGCTCGCGAGGAGGCCGCGACGAGTCACGCGATTCGCTCGAGCCGCCGGAGCGGGAGCGCGAGCGCTCGCGCGGCGGGTGCGACGCATCCTTCTCGACCTTAGGGATGGGCGTCGCCTTGAGGCGGCCCTTCGAGCCCTCGGGGATGTTGAGGTCGCTGAACAGGTGCGGCGACGACGAGTACGTCTCGACCGGCTCGGGGATGTTCATCTCGAGCGCGCGGTTGATGAGCGCCCACTTGTGCATGTCGGCCCAGTCGACGAACGTCACCGCGATGCCGGTCTTGCCCGCGCGACCCGTGCGGCCCGCGCGGTGCAGGTAGGTGTCGTGGTCGTCGGGCACCGTGTGGTTGATGACGTGCGTGACGTCGTTGACGTCGATGCCTCGCGCAGCCACGTCGGTCGCGATGAGGATGTCGCGCTTGCCGGCCTTGAAGGCGGCCATCGAGCGCTCGCGGGCCTCCTGGCTCATGTCGCCGTGCACGGCGCCGGCGTTGTAGCCGCGGTCGTTGAGCTCTTCGACGAGCTTGGCCGCCGCGCGCTTGGTGCGCGTGAAGATGACGGTCTTGCCGCGACCCTCGGCCTGCAGGATGCGGCCGATGACCTCGTCTTTGTCGAGCGAGTGCGCGCGGTAGACGATGTGCTCGATGTTGGCCTGCGTGAGGCCCTCGTCGGGGTCGGTCGCGCGGATGTGGATGGGGCGCGTCATGAAGCGGCGCGCGAGAGCGACGATCGGGCCCGGCATCGTCGCCGAGAAGAGCATCGTGTGGCGCGTCGGCTTGGTCTGCGAGAAGAGCTTCTCGATGTCGGAGAGGAAGCCGAGGTCGAGCATCTTGTCGGCCTCGTCGAGCACCATGACCTCGACGTTCGCGAGGCTCAGCAGGCGCTGGCTCGCGAGGTCGAGCAGGCGGCCCGGGGTGCCGACGACGATCTGCGCGCCGGCCTTGAGCTGCTCGATCTGACCCTCGTAGGCCTTGCCGCCGTAGATCGACACGATCTTGACGTCGCGGTTCTTCGCGGCGAGGTCGAGGTCTTCGGTGACCTGCACGCACAGCTCGCGGGTCGGCACGACGATGAGCGCCTTGACGCCGGGCTCGGGGTGCAGGCCGAGACGCTGGATGAGCGGGAGGCCGAAGCCGAAGGTCTTGCCGGTGCCGGTCTTGGCCTGGCCGATGATGTCCTGCCCCGTGAGGGCGAGGGGGATGGTCTGCTGCTGAATGGGGAAGGGCTCGATGATGCCCTGGCTTGCGAGGGCATCGACCAGGTCGGTCTCGATGCCCAGATCGGTGAAAGTCACGTGAAGGTTCGCCCTGTCTGGTATTTGGTGGCCTCAGTTTAGCCGCCGGGGTGCCTCGCGCATCGCGCCCGCTCCGCGCACCCCATCGCCTAGGCTGTCGGCGTGGTCTCGTGGTTCCGTCGCTCGCGTCTGCGCACGCCCGCGCCCACGCTCCCGTCGCGCGACACGGCGACCGCCGCGACGCGCGTCGACCTCCACGAGCTGACGCCCGCGACCGACGTCTTCCTCGGCCACTGCGCCGCGCTGCACCTCACCTTCTTCGAGCAGTTGAGCCACGCGGTCGCGAACGCCCCGCGGGTCGCTGAGAAGGATGCTCTCGCTCAGGCCGCGGCCACCGCCCTCGCCCGGTACCGGGGCCTCGTCGCCGAGATGGAGCGACTCAAGCTCGACACGACCGCCGTCATGGAGCCGCACCTCGCGAGCGTGCAGGAGTTCGAGCGCCGCACGATGGGCGCCGACTGGCATGAGCAGGTCGCGAGCGCGCACGTCACGATCGGGTTCCTCACCGACTTCTGGGTGCGCCTGGGCGCCGGTCTGCCGCGCGAGACGCGCGAGAACGTCGAGACGGCGCTGCGCGTGGGCGACCTCGAGCAGCCGCTGCACGGCATCGTCGAGAAGGCCATCGCCGCGAACCCGCGGCTGTCGTCGCGCCTCGCGCTGTGGTGCCGACGCCTCGTGGGCGACACGATGCTGCAGGCGCGCTCGGCGCTCGTCGTGCACACCGATCGCGCGCGCGACGAGGAGCAGATCGAACCGGTCTTCACCGAGCTCATCGCCGAGCACACGCGGCGGCTCGACCGCCTCGGCCTCACGGCGTAGCGCGCACCCACCTCCGGGTCGGCGACGTCGGGGTCGGGCGTGAGCGGCGAGCTCGTCAGGCGGCGGCGGTCGCGGCGGGCATCCCACCCGGAGTCATCAGGCGCGCGAGGAGCTCGTCATCGGCGGCACGTCGGCGCGGGGGCAGCAGCAGCGCGAAGGCGAGCGCGACGCCCGGGCCGATCACGAGGCTGAAGACCCAGATCCACCCGCCGTCGAAGGTGAAGCCCAGCCACAGCAGGAGCACCCACGTGACGGCCGTCGCGGCCGCGCCGATCGCGGGGATCAGCAGCAGGCCGTGCGTCTCACGACCGGGCACGGCGTAGCGCACCCCGAGGGCGAGGGCGGCGCCGATGACCGTCACGAAGAGCAGTTCCATGACTAGCCGACGAACCCGATGCGGCGGGTCGACTCGGTGCCGATCTCGACGTAGCCGATGGCGGCGGCGGGCACCACGTAGTGCTTGCCCTTGTCGTCGGAGAGGGTGAGAACCGTACCGCCCGCGAGGGCGTCGCCGACGGCCTTCTGAATCTCTGCGGCGGTCTGCGAGGTCTCGAACGCGAGCTCACGGGGGCTGTTGAGGATGCCGATGCGAATGTCCACGAACGTCACTGTACCCCGGCGCGCGAGCCGGTTCTGCGGCGTTCACCGAGAGCGGATCCGAACGCGCGGTCGGGCGTCGGCGGAGGCGTCGGCCGGGCGCGGGGCGGGTGTCGGAGGCCCCCGCTAGCGTGTGGGCATGCCCTCGCTCGACCCGTCGCAGCTCGCCGCGCTCTCGGCGCGGAACGGGGCAGGCGCGGTCGTGCTCGGGGCTCCCGGAACGGGGAAGACCACGGTCGCGATCGAGCTCGTGGCGGCGGCCGTGCTCGACGACGGGCTCGCACCTGACGAGGTGCTCGTGCTCACGCCCTCGCGCCGCACGGCGACCGCTCTGCGCGACCGCCTGGCGCTCCGGCTCGCCGAGCCCGACGAGGCGGCGGCTCCCGTGCTGCCTGGCCCGCTCGCCCGCTCGATCGCCTCGTACGCCCACGCGATCGTCACGGCGGATGCCCGGCTCGACGGTCGGCCCGACCCGCGCCTGCTCTCCGGCGCTGATCAGGATGCCGACATCGCCGAGCTGCTCGAGGGGGCGGGGCTCGACGAGCTCGGGCTGGGGGGTTGGTCGAGTGGTGGCGGGTCGAGTCGCCTCGGCCCTGCCTGGCCTGAGCATCTCGGCCCCGACGTGCGCGCGCTCGGCGCGTTCCGCACCGAGCTCCGCGACCTCATCGCGCGGCTCTCAGAGCACGACTGGTCGCCTGACGACCTGCGGGCCGCGGCGGCGCGGCGGTCGCGACCCGAGTGGGCGGCGATCGCCGACTTCGTCGAGGAGTACCGCGCCGTGCTCGGGGGGTCGCGCGCCGATCAGGTCGACCCGGCCGAGCTCGTGCGCGCGGCGATCGGGCTCGTGCGGGCGCCCCGCGCGAGCGCACCGCCGGTGCCGCGGCTCTTCGTGCTTGACGACGCGCACGACGCGACACCGAGCGGCTTCGACCTGCTCGCGGCGCTCGCGGCGCGTGGATCGACGGTCGTCGTGCTCGGCGATCCCGACGTCGCGACCAACACCTTCCGCGGCGCCGAGCCCGACGCCGTCGCGCGCTTCGCGGCGCTCGTCGAGGGTGCGGTGCTGCCGACGCTCGTGCTCGGCACCGCGCACCGGCACGGGCCGGTCATCCGCTCGCTCGTCGCCTCGCTCGCGTCGCGCGTCGGCACGGCGGCCGCGGGGCTGCAGCGCCGAGCGGCTGCTGGGCGCGAGTGCGATGCCGAGCAGTCATCGGAGGGCGGCGACGGCCTCGTCGAGCCGGCGCCGGCCGCGCCCGCTCTTCTCGAGCCCGCCCTGGTTGCGCCCGCTCTTCTCGAGCCCGCCCTGCTCGCCCTCTCGGCACCGAGCGGGGCCCGCGAGCGCTCGCTCATCGCCGATCTGCTGCGCGAGCGCCACGTGCTCGATCGCGTGCCGTGGTCGCGCATGGCCGTCGTCGTGCGCAGCGGCGCCCAGGTGCCGCTCATCGCTCGGGCGCTCGCCGTCGCCGAGGTTCCGGTGCGCACGACCGCGGCCGGGCGGCCGCTGCGCGAGCACCCCGCGGCGCGTGCCCTCATCCGCTTCGTCGATGTCGGGGTCGGCCGCAGCCCCCTCGACGCCTCCGCGGCGACCGAGCTGCTGCTCGGCCCGCTCGGCGGGCTCGACCGCATCGGCCTGCGGCGGCTGCGTCGCGCGCTGCGGGCGGAGGAGCTCGCGGGCGAGGGCGACCGCTCCGCCGACGAGCTGCTCGTCGAGGCGCTCGCCGCCCCCGACCGGCTCGAGACGATCGACCATCGCGTGGCCCGTCGTGCCGCACGCGTCGCGCGCACCCTCGCGTGCATCCGCGGTCAGCACGAGGCAGGGGCGACGGTCGACGAGCTGCTCTGGACGGCCTGGAGCGACGCGCGCGTCGCCGACGACTGGGCCAGGCAATCGGCCGGCAGCGGCGTCGTCGCCGCCGAGGCCGACCGCGCGCTCGATGCCGTCGTCGCCGTGTTCACGGCCGCGACGACGATCGTCGACACCGTGCCCGAGGCGACCGTCGAGGCGTTCCTCGCGCGCGTGCTCGACAGCGACGTCGCCGACGACCTGCTCGCCCCCGTGCGGGTCGCCGAGTCGGTGCTCGTCACGACGCCCGCCTCGGCGACGGGTCTCGAGGTCGACGTCGTCATCGTCGCCGGCCTCACCGAGGGCGTGTGGCCGAACCTGCGCATCCGCGGCACGCTGCTGCACGCGCCCGCGGTGAGCCGCCTCGCCCGCGGTCTGCCCGTCGACGACCTCGACGAGAGGCGCCTCGTGCTCGACGACGAGCTGCGCATGGCCGTGCTCGCGTTCTCGCGCGCGCGGCAGCAGCTCATCGTCACCGCGACCTCGGGCGACGACGAGCAGCCGAGCGCCCTGTGGCAGTTCGTCGCCGATGCCGCCGCCGAGCTCGACGGTGCGGGCGGCGCCGCGGCCGCCGAGCGGCGCCGAGGTCGGCCGCGCTCGCTGCGTCGGCTCGTGGGGCATCTGCGGCGCATCCTCGCCGACCCCGCCTCGGGCGAGACCGCGAGGGCCGACGCCGCCGTCGCTCTGAGTCGGCTTGCCGAGGCCGAGGTGGCTGGAGCGAGCCCCGATGACTGGTGGGGGCTGCTCGATGCGTCGACGACCGCGTCGCTCTTCGCCGACGCCGAGCGCGTCTCGCTCTCGCCCTCGAAGCTCGAGGCGATCGAAGCCTCGCCGCTCGACTGGTTCCTCGACCGCATCGCCCCTGAGGAGTCGAGCCCGGCGATGGGCATCGGCACGATCGTGCACGGGGCGATGGAGACCGCGACCGACCCGAGCGTCGACGCCGTCTGGGCGGCGATCGAGGCTCGCTGGAGCGAGCTCGTGTTCGAGTCGCCGTGGCTCGCCGACCAGCAGCGCCGTCTCGCTCGCCGCTACGCCGTGGGTGTCGCCACCTATCTGCAGGATGCGGCCGCCGCGGGCCGCGCTCTCGTCGCCGCCGAGCGCTCGTTCGAGGTCGAGGTCGATCGCGCGCGCCTGCGCGGCACCGTCGATCGCATCGAGCGCGCCGACGACGGCGCCGTGCGCATCATCGACCTGAAGACCGGGCGACCGGTGACCGACCAGAAGGCGGCCGAGAACGCGCAGCTCGGCGCTTACCAGCTCGCCTACGCCGACGGCGCGTTCGACGAGGCGCTCGACGCCCTCGGCCCGCACCACGCCGAGGGCGCGAGACTGCTCTTCGTGCGCGAGGGCGTGCGCGGCAAGCCGTACCGCGAGGCGAGCCAGCCTGTGCTCGACGATGCGGGGCTCGAGGCGTTCCGCGAGCGGCTGCGCCAGGCGGTCGCGGCGATCGCCGTCGCTGAGCTCACCGGCGCTCGCACCGTCGGCCGCTTCGACTACGGCTCGCTGCGGCATCGCCTGCACCGCGTGCCGCCTGTGACGGGGGACGACTGATGAGCTGGATCGCCACCGTGCCGGGCGCTCGCGTGAGCGCCGACGACATCGCCGACGCCATCGGGCAGCACCGGCCCACTGCCGAGCAGCGCTTGGTCATCGAATCGCCCCTCGCCCCCGCCCTGGTCGTCGCAGGAGCCGGTTCGGGCAAGACCGAGACGATGTCGGCGCGCGTTCTGTGGCTCGTCGCGAACGGCTTCGTACAGCCCGAGCAGGTGCTCGGCCTCACCTTCACACGCAAGGCCGCCGGCGAGCTCTCACACCGCATCCGCGAGCGGCTCACCGCGCTCGGGCGCACGCCCATGATGAATCGAGAGCCGGATGCTCCGCCTCTCGTCGACGCATTCACCCAGCCGAGCGTCTCGACCTACAACGCGTTCGCCTCGACGCTGTACCGCGACCACGCGGTGCTCATCGGCCGCGACCCGGAGGGCGCCGTGCTCGGCGAGGCGAGCGCGTGGCAGCTCGCCCGGCAGCTCGTCACGAGCTCGCACGACTCGCGGCTCGCCGACCTCGACCTGCCCGTCGACCG
Source organism: Microcella sp. (assembly GCA_030158585.1). GTDB lineage: Bacteria > Actinomycetota > Actinomycetes > Actinomycetales > Microbacteriaceae > Microcella. The sequence goes on along the minus strand of JAOASR010000131.1, from coordinate 3,074 downwards.
CATCACCGCCGCGGTGCTGCAGCTCGCCCACTCCGTCGCCGAGCACGACGCCGAGATCGGCGACGTGCGGCGCTACATCGACGAGTTCCTGGGCGTCGCCGAGCTGCCGCTCGGCGACCGGCACGAGCGCACCGCCCCGATGCAGCAGCTCATGAGGCTCGGGGCGACGCTGCCGCTCGTGGACCTCGTCGAGCGCTTCCACGAGCTGAAGGCGCGTGACGGGCTCGTCGAGTTCAGCGACCAGGTGAGCCTCGCGCTGCGCATCGTAGGGCGTCACGCCGACGTCGCGGCGGGCATCCGCGATCGGTATCGCGTCGTGCTGCTCGACGAGTACCAAGACACGAATGTCGCCCAGTCGCGCCTGCTCGCCGCGCTCTTCGCCGGCATGCCCGTGATGGCTGTCGGCGACCCGCACCAGTCGATCTACGGCTGGCGCGGCGCGAGCGCCTCGAACCTCGACGACTTCGCCCGGCGCTTCGCGCTGAACGGTGCGGCCGGGGGCGCTGCGGGCGGCGCTGCCGCGGATGCTGAGGAGACCGCCGCCGCGACCGCCGCCGGCGCCGAGGCCACCGTCGCGGCGGCCGTCGCGCGGTACTCGCTCAGCACCTCGTGGCGCAACGGCCACCGCATCCTCGACGTCGCCAACGCGCTCGTCGAGCCCCTCACGGCGCGCGGCGGCGTGCCCGTCGAGCGGCTCGACCCGGGTCCCGCGGCGAGCGACGAGCCCGTCGAGCTCGTCCACCTCGAGACCGTGCAGGAGGAGGCGGACGCCGTGGCGCGCTGGCTCGCCGCCCGCCTCGCCGCGCCTCCGCACGGCAAGCCCGCGGGCGCACTCGACGACGAGGGCCGCCCGCTGCGCCCGAGCGCCGCCCTGCTCATGCGCAATCGCACGCTGCAGCCGGTGTTCCTCGCGGCGCTGCGCGAGCACTCCGTGCCGTTTCACGTGCTCGGCATCGGCGGGCTGCTCGCCGAGCCCGAGATCGCCGACCTCGTCAGCGCGCTCGCCGTCGTCGACGACCCCGCCGCGGGCACCGAGCTCGTGCGCCTGCTGGCCGGGCCTCGCTGGCGCGTCGGCCTCGCCGACCTCGAAGCACTGCGCGGCATCGCGTCGTGGCTGCGCGAGCGCGACCTCGCCCAACGCGCCTTCTCACCCGAGGTCATCGAGCGCATGCGTGCCAGCGTCGCGGCGACCGACGGCGTATCGCTCGTCGACGCCCTCGACTTCGTCGCCACGGCGCCCGACGACCACGGTCAGCTCGCGCGGCTGAGCGACCCCGGTCGCGAGCGGCTGCGCGAGGCCGGTCGCCTCTTCGGCCGCCTGCGCTCGCGCACCGCCCTCGACCTGCCCGACCTCGTGGCCGCCGTCGAGCACGAGCTGCAGCTCGACATCGAGGTCGCCGCCAACCCCGCGCGCGTGCTGCGCGACGCGCCCCGCGAGGCGTTCCTCGACGCGCTCGACGGCTACCTTGCGCTCGCCGACCACGCCACGCTCGGCGGGTTCCTGTCGTGGCTGCGCGAGGCCGAATGGCGCGACAACCTCTCGCCCCGTAGCGAAGACCCCGAGCCGGGCACCGTGCAGGTGCTCACCATCCACGGCTCCAAAGGCCTGGAGTGGGACCACGTCGTCGTGCCGCGCCTCGTCGCCGACGAGCTGCCCGCCAAGCCTCGCGAGGGCACGATCGGCTGGCTGAGCCTCGGCGTGCTGCCCTACGACCTGCGCGGCGACGCCGCCGAGCTGCCGGTCTTCGCCTGGCGCGGGGCCGAGAGCCGCAAAGACCTGCTCGAGCGGCGCGACGCCTACTCCGCCGAGGTCGCCGCCCACCTCGAGCGCGAGGAGCGCCGCCTCGCCTACGTCGCCGTCACGCGCGCCCGCCACCGGCTGCTGCTCACGGGGTCGTTCTGGGCGGGGCAGGCCCGGCCGCGCGCCGTGAGCCCCTTCCTCGTGCCGCTCATCGAGCGCGGCATCCTTCCGCCCGTGCCAGACGCGACCGAGCATGACGAGAACCCGCTCGTGACCGACGACGAGCAGCTGCCGTGGTGGCCGGGCGACCCGCTCGGCGGTCGCCGTCCGGCGCTCGAACGCGCCGCCGCGCGCGTGAGGGCCGCGAACCCCGAGGCCTGCAGCGCGTGGCACGACGACATCACGCTGCTGCTCGCCGAGCGGGCTGAGCGTCTCGCCGGCGCGCGCCGAGCATCCGTGCCCCTGCGCGTCGCCGCGTCGACCCTCAAAGAGTTCGTCACCGACCGCGAGGCCATCGTCGAGCGACTGCGACGGCCCATGCCGCAGCGGCCGTACCGGGCGACGCGGCTCGGCACCGTCTTTCACCGCTGGGTCGAGCAGCGCTACGGGCTCGCCACGATCGACGACGCCGTCGACGGCATCGCCCTCGACCTCGGTTACGACGACGAGGCCGGGGGAGAGGCCGTCGAGCGCGAGCGGCTCGCCGAGCTGCAGCGCACCTTCGAGAGCTCGCCGTGGGCGGCCCGCCAGCCGCTCGACGTCGAGCGCGAGCTGCACGTGCCGCTCGAGGGGCGCATCCTCGTCTGCAAGATCGACGCCGTCTACGCGCTGCCGCCCGGCTCCGACGGCCACGAACGCGTCGAGATCGTCGACTGGAAGACCGGCCGCGCGCCGCGCGACGCCGCCGACCGCGCCGCGAAAGAGCTGCAGCTCGCCGTCTACCGGCTCGCCTACGCGCGCTGGCGAGGGCTGCCGCTCGAGAGTGTCGAGGCGGCGTTCTACTTCGTCGCCGACGACGAGGTGCTGCGCCCCGAGCGACTTCCCGACGAGGCCGAGCTGCGCGCACTGTGGCGTGCGGCCATCGACGCCGACTGAGCCGCCCGCTCACCGCCAGCCAGCTCGGTCGCTCGCTCGCCGCGCACTCCTGCATGGCGCGGCCGACTCTGCCAGCGCCGGAACGCCCCTGCCCGCACGTTGCCACCCGCCCCGCATGGGTTCATCCGTGCGGGGCGAGCGAACGCGTGCGGCACGGGCAACACCTGCACGGCGGGTGAGGCGCGAAGAGGCACACCGCGCAGTTTCGGGCACACCGCGCGCCCCCGGGCGCACGAGA
>JAOASR010000130.1 GCA_030158585.1 Microcella sp. | reverse complement strand
CACGCGGCCGAGGGCTACGCGGCGGCGAGCGGTCGCCTCGGCGTCTGCATCGCCACCTCCGGCCCCGGCGCGACGAACCTCGTCACGGCCATCGCGGATGCCTATATGGACTCGGTGCCGCTGCTCGCGATCACCGGCCAGGTGTTCTCGACCTCGATGGGAACCGACGCGTTCCAGGAGGTCGACATCACGGGCATCACGATGCCCATCACGAAGCACTCCTTCCTCGTCACGAAGCCGGAGGACGTTCCCGGCGTCATCGCCGCGGCCGTGCACATCGCCACGACCGGTCGCCCCGGCCCCGTGCTCGTCGACATCACGAAAGACGCGCAGCAGAAGTCGGCGCCGTTCATCTGGCCGCCGAAGATCGACCTGCCCGGCTACCGCCCGGTGACGAAGGCGCACGGCAAGCAGATCAACGCCGCCGCCCAGCTCATCGCCGAATCGCGTCGCCCCGTGCTCTACGTCGGCGGCGGAGTCGTGCGCGCCGGCGCGAGCGCCGAGCTGCTGCGCTTCGCGGAGGAGACGGGCGCCCCCGTCGTCACGACGCTCATGGCCCGCGGCGCGTTCCCCGACTCGCACTCGCAGAACCTCGGCATGCCGGGCATGCACGGCACCGTGCCGTCGGTGCTCGCCCTGCAGGAGAGCGACCTGCTCATCGCCCTGGGCGCGCGCTTCGACGACCGCGTGACCGGCAAGGTGAGCGAGTTCGCGCCGCACGCCAAGGTCATCCACGTCGACATCGACCCGGCCGAGATCGGCAAGATCCGCGCCGCCGATGTTCCGATCGTGGGGGATGCCCGCGAGGTGCTGCTCGACCTCCTGCCGGCCTACCGCGAGGCGGCGAAGGCCCAGAAGCCCGACTACAGCGACTGGTGGAAGCGGCTCGAGAGCCTGCGCGGCCAGTACCCGCTCGGCTACACCCTGCCCGACGACGGCCTGCTATCGCCGCAGTGGGTCATCGAGAAGATCGGCGAGCTCTCAGGCCCCGAGGCTGTCTACGCCGCGGGCGTCGGACAGCACCAGATGTGGGCTGCGCAGTTCATCAAGTACGAGCGTCCGGGCTCATGGCTCAACTCCGGCGGCGCCGGCACGATGGGCTACGCGGTGCCCGCCGCGATGGGCGCGAAGGTCGCCCAGCCCGAGCGCCTCGTGTGGGCGATCGATGGCGACGGCTGCTTCCAGATGACCAATCAGGAGCTCGCGACCTGCACGATCAACGAGATCCCGATCAAGGTCGCGATCATCAACAACTCGTCCCTCGGCATGGTGCGCCAGTGGCAGACCCTCTTCTACGACGGCCGCCACTCGTTCACCGACCTCAACACCGGGCACGACACGGCGATGATCCCCGACTTCCTCAAGATGGCCGACGCCTACGGTGCGCTGGGCATCCGCGTCACGAAGCCCGAAGAGGTCGAGCCGGCCATCAAGCTGGCCATGGAGACCAACGACCGCCCCGTCGTCATCGACTTCATCGTCAGCCGCGACGCCATGGTGTGGCCGATGGTGCCGCAGGGCGTCGGAAACTCGCAAGTGCAGTACGCGCGCGACCATGCGCCCGAGTGGGAGAGGGAGTAACCCATGTCGCACCACGTGCTCTCGCTCCTCGTCGAGGACAAGCCCGGTCTGCTCACGCGCGTCGCCGGGCTCTTCGCCCGCCGCGGGTTCAACATCATCTCGCTCGCCGTCGGCACGACCGAGGTGCCGGGACTCTCGCGCATCACCGTCGTGGTCGACGTCGAGGGACTGCCCCTCGAGCAGGTCACCAAGCAGCTCAACAAGCTCGTCAACGTGCTCAAGATCGTCGAGCTCGACGCGACGCAGTCGGTGCAGCGCGAGCACATGCTCATCAAGGTGCGCGTCGACAACACGACGCGGTCGCAGATCCTCGAGGCGACGAACCTGTTCCGCGCGCGCGTCGTCGACGTCGCGACCGACGCGCTCGTGATCGAGGTCACGGGCGATACCGCCAAGGTCGAGGCGCTGCTGCGCGTGCTCGAGCCCTACGGCATCAAAGAGATCGCCCAGTCGGGCCTGCTCGCCATGGGGCGCGGCTCGAAGAGCATCAGCGAGCGCGTCCTCAAGAACTCGTGACGTCCGCACCAGGCGTCGCACGTACATCCCACTGAACCCACACCACAAGGAGACACCGCTCGTGACCGAGATCTACTACGACAAAGACGCTGACCTCGCTCTCATCCAGAGCAAGAAGGTCGCGATCGTCGGCTACGGCTCGCAGGGCCACGCCCACGCGCAGAACCTGCGCGACTCCGGCGTCGAGGTCGTCATCGCGCTCAAGGAGGGCTCGAAGTCGGTCGCCAAGGCGCACGAGGAGGGCTTCACCGTCAAGACGGTCGCCGACGCCGCCGAGTGGGCCGACGTCATCATGATTCTGGCGCCCGACCAGCACCAGCGCTCGATCTACACCGAGAGCATCCAGGGCGCCCTCAAGCCGGGCAAGACGCTCGCCTTCGCGCACGGCTTCAACATCCGCTTCGGCTACATCGACGCCCCCGAGGGCGTCGACGTCATCCTCGTCGCCCCGAAGGCCCCCGGCCACACGGTGCGTCGCGAGTTCGTCGCCGGCCGCGGCATCCCCGACATCGTCGCCGTCGAGAACGACGCGACCGGCCACGCCTGGGATCTCGCCCTCTCGTACGCGAAGGCCATCGGCGGCACCCGCGCCGGCGTCATCAAGACGACCTTCACCGAAGAGACCGAGACCGACCTGTTCGGCGAGCAGGCCGTGCTCTGCGGCGGCACCTCGCAGCTCGTCCAGTACGGTTTCGAGGTTCTCACCGAGGCCGGCTACCAGCCCGAGATCGCCTACTTCGAGGTGCTGCACGAGCTCAAGCTCATCGTCGATCTCATGTGGGAGGGCGGCATCGCCAAGCAGCGCTGGAGCGTCTCCGACACCGCCGAGTACGGCGACTACGTCTCGGGCCCGCGCGTCATCGACCCCTCGGTGAAGGAGAACATGAAGGCCGTGCTCGCCGACATCCAGTCGGGCGCCTTCGCGACGCGCTTCATCGCCGACCAGGACGCCGGCGCGCCGGAGTTCAAGGAGCTGCGCGCCAAGGGCGAGCAGCACCCCATCGAGGAGACCGGCCGCAAGCTGCGCGCCCTCTTCGCGTGGAAGCAGCAGGATGCGGACTACGTCGACGGCTCGGCCGCGCGCTAGTTCTTCGTCTCACGTCAAGGCCGGTCGCCCTTCGGGGCGGCCGGCCTTCGTCGTTCCCGGCGCTTGACCGCGCGCATCCGCAACTATTCACGCCGTTTCGGGCACCTCACGTGGAATCGGGCACGTGAGGCGCCCGAAACGACTCGAAGTACGGTGCGACCGCCACGCGCCGGCGATCAGACGCGTGGCGGGCATCCGATCGGCTGATCGTCCTGTTCGGGGCAACTCGTCCGCCCCGGGGCGTACGACGCGCCCCGAACAGGACGAACTGTCGACGAGGCTGCGGGTCGTCGAGGCGCACACCGCGCTGTTTCGGGCAACCAGGACGCCCGGGGGCGCGCGGCCGGCCCGAAACAGCGCGGCATGCATCCTCGGGTGGGGAGGCGCGCGGCAGGGCGTAATGCGGCGCGGTGAGATGTGGCGGTTCAGCGTGCGGCGCAGCCGCGCGCTCAGCGCGGGGGAGCTACGCGGTCGCGCGCGGCCTCGGGCCCGTACTCGTCCTTCCAGATGAGCGTCGGCTCGGCCTGCGGTCGGGGGCCGCGCCGACCGGCGACGACCCACACGACGAGCGCGATGAGCCCCTCGGTGTGCGAGGCGACGAAGGCACCGAGCACGAGCGACGCGTACAACGCGGCGAGGTAGCTCGCGGCGATCACGAGTCCCGACGAGCTGCCCCACACCGAGGCGAGCAGCGCGGGCGCTGCGAGCGTCACGAGCCACCACCCGCCGAGCCCGCCGTCGCCGACGATCGCGAGCACGGTCGCCGCGATGAGCCAGAGCGCGCCGACGGCGACCTGCGCGACGAGCAGCCGCCCGGCCCCGCCGCCGTGGCGCAGCCGGCTCTCGAGACCGACCGCGGCCCACATCACGCGCGCCCGCAGCAGGTGGATCCCGTTGTCGACGAGCGCGACCCTGAACAGGTCATCGGCCGCGCGCCGTCGAGCCAGCCGTTCGGCGATGGGCGCGCGCCGAGCATCCTCGACCATCGCGTCGTGCAGGATCGCCGGAAGCGTCTGCGGGCCGTAGTTCGCGATGAGCCCCCAGAGAAAGGGCGGCACCGACGCGAAGTCGGTCGAGTTGCCCTCGGTCGGCGGCCGCGAGACGTCGTGCGCGGGCACCGTGACGACCGAGCCGTCGCGCGGGTCGCGGTACGCGAACGGCGCCGTCACCTGGAACTCGCGGCCCATGCGGTAGAGCAGCGGCACCCCGGTGAGCGGTCGCCCGTCGAGCGTGATGAACGGCATGGGTCCCCCTCCCGGCCTCGACGGTAGCGTCTGCCTCCGACGCTCAGCGGGCGGCATCCCGAGGCTCGATAGGGTGGCGGCATGAACGCCGACCGCCGCGAGGAGGCCCTGGACTGGGGTGACCCCGACGACCCGAGCTGGGTTGATCCGGGTGCTGACGAGCCGGCCGCCGAGCGGGGCGACGCCGCGCTCGGCACCGACGACGACCTCGCCACGGGCGATGCGGCGGCGGATGCCCGCAGCGCGTCGAGCGCGCCCGTCGCGACCGCCGCATCCGCGCCCGTTCGCACGGCCGACGATCGTCGTCGTACGGCCATCACGGCCGCGACCGGCCTGCTGGCCGGCGTCTACCTCGTCTACTCGGTCGGCTGGATCCTCTCGATCGGCACCCTGCAGCTCACGGGCGCGACGCTGCTCATCGAGGTGCTGTACCAGTTCGGCGAGTTCCTCGCGATCATCGCGAGCGCGCTGTGGTTCGGCGCTGTCATGGCGCTCACGCGCGGCGCTCGCCCGGCCGTGCGGCTCGGCTGGCTCGCGCTCGGCGCGCTCGTGCTGGTGCCCTGGCCCCTCATCATCGGAGTGCTGTCATGACAGACGCCGCCCCCGACACGACGCCGGCCGCCGGCACTGCTGACGCGCCCCGCGCGCGCTTCGGCGCCGCCCGCATCGCCGTGACGATCGTGCTCGGGCTGCTGGGTGCGTGGTTCCTCTTCGACGCGGTCTCGAATCTGCTCGCCTTCCCGCAGCAGCTTGAGGCGTTCGGCGTCGCCGAGCGCACACCGTGGGTGATCCTCTGGGTCAGCGTCATCCTGCCCCCGGTGATCTTCGCTCTCGCGGTGCTCGTCGGCCGTCGTCAGCCGGTCACGCGGTACACGCTCGTGCTCATCGTCGCGCTGTGCATCATGGCGACGACGCGGCTGAGCCTCATCGCGGCGGCGGGCGCGTCGGTCAGCCTCGCCTGACCCGCGACAGAGAGCTCAGCCCAGCGCCACCCACAGCACGACGCCGATGAGCACGACCTGCGCGATGAGCCGCGGCCAGAACGGCACGGCGATGCGCCCGAACTTCTCCGGGAACCGCGCGGCGTAGGCGTTCGCCGGAAACACGCACACGAGGAACACCGCGAGCGCGATGCCGGCCGCGACGCGCGTCGGCTCCCACAGCAGGCCGAGCCCGCCGGCGATCTCGCACACACCGGTGAGCCACACGAGAGCGCGCGCCGAGAGCGGGCGGTCGCGCAGCGCGGGCGGCACCATCGCTGCCATCGTGCGCACCACGGTCGGCGCGAAGTGCAGGGCGCCCATCGCGACGAAGACGACCGCCGTGATGATGCGGGCGAGCTCGACGGGCGTCATGGCCGCCATTCTGCCTGCGATACCCTGAGAGCACCGGTCGCCCCCAACGGTGCGTGGCGATCGCACACCACCACCACCTCTCGTTTCGCGTACACCCCTGCCTAAGGACGCCCTCGTGACCAAGCCGGTTGTGCTCATCGCCGAAGAACTCTCTCCCGCCACGGTCGACGCCCTCGGGCCCGACTTCGAGATCCGACAGGTCGACGGCACCGACCGGCCGGCTCTGCTCGCGGCGCTCGCCGACGCGCAGGCCGTGCTGATTCGCTCGGCAACGCAGATGGATTCCGAGGCGATCGCCGCCGGCCGCGGCCTCAAGGTCATCGCTCGCGCGGGCGTCGGCCTCGACAATGTCGACGTCAAGAGCGCCACGGCCGCGGGCGTCATGGTCGTCAACGCGCCCACCTCGAACGTCATCTCCGCCGCCGAGCTCGCCGTCGGCCACCTGCTCGCCCTCGCGCGGCACATCCCCGACGCGAACGCCTCGATGAAGCGCGGCGAGTGGAAGCGCTCGAAGTTCACCGGCGTCGAGCTCTACGAGAAGACGGTCGGCATCGTCGGCCTCGGCCGCATCGGCACGCTCGTCGCCCAGCGCCTCGCGGGCTTCGGCGTCGAGCTCGTCGGCTACGACCCCTTCGTGCCGCCGGCCCGCGCGCAGCAGCTCGGCGTCACCCTGCTGAGCCTCGACGAGCTCATGGAGCGCAGCGACTTCATCACGATCCACATCCCGAAGACGCCCGAGACGACGAACCTCATCAGCACGGCGCAGTTCGCGAAGGCGAAGCCCGAGCTGCGCATCGTCAACGCCAGCCGCGGCGGCATCATCGACGAGGATGCCCTGCGCGAGGCGCTCGCCACCGGCCGCATCGCGGGCGCCGGTCTCGACGTGTTCGTCTCCGAGCCGCCCGTCGGCTCGCCCCTGCTCGACCTCCCCACGATCCAGCTCACCCCGCACCTCGGCGCGTCGACCGACGAGGCGCAGGAGAAGGCCGGCGTCTCGGTCGCGAAGTCGGTGCGCCTCGCGCTCGACGGCGAGCTCGTGCCGGATGCCGTCAACGTGGCGGGCGGCATCATCGACCCGAGCGTGCGTCCGGGCATCCCGCTCATGGAGAAGCTCGGCCAGGTCTTCGCGAGCCTCGCCGACCACGCCTTCGCGAGCATCGATGTCGAGGTGCGCGGCGAGATCGTCGCCCACGACGTCAACGTGCTCAAGCTCGCCGCCCTCAAGGGCATCTTCAGCCGCATCTCGAGCGAGCAGGTGAGCTACGTCAACGCTCCGCTGCTGGCCGACCAGCTCGGCGTCGCCGTGCGCCTCATCACCGACGCGTCGAGCGAGGAGTACCGCAACCTGCTCACCATCCGCGGCTCGCTCGCCGACGGCACGCAGCTGTCGGTCTCGGGCACGCTCGTCGGCGCGAAGCAGGTCGAGAAGATTGTCGAGATCAACGGCTACGACGTCGAGGTGCCGATGGCGCAGCACTTCATCGTCATGCTCTACACCGATCGCCCCGGCATCGTGGCGATCTACGGCAAAGAGTTCGGCGAGGCCTCGATCAACATCGCGGGCATGCAGATCGCCCGGCACACGGCCGGCGGTCAGGCACTGAGCGTGCTGACCGTCGACTCGCGCGTGCCCGACGACCTGCTCGACCGCGTGCGCACGGCGATCGACGCGACCGTCATGCGCGAGGGCACCGAGCTGTCTCTTATACACATCTCGCAGGGGATAGTCAGATGACGCTGCC
>JAOASR010000129.1 GCA_030158585.1 Microcella sp. | reverse complement strand
GCGGCGCTCGGTGTCCTCCGACTCGAAGCTGATGATCTCGGGGTGCACGACCTCGGTCTTCTTCGCCGAGTTCAAGAACTCGACGTAGTCGACGAGGCCCTTCTCGTAGAGGAAGACCTCGTGGCGCGGCGCCGTGCTGACGCCCTCGCCCGTGTCGGCGGTGTGGTCGGGCTGGCGCTCGTCGGTGATCGCGATCGTCAGGCCCTTGTTGAGGAAGGCCATCTGCTGGAACCGCGTGCGCAGGGTGTCGTAGTCGAACTCGACAGTCTCGAAGATGTCGGCGTTCGGCCAGAACGTGATCGTCGTGCCGTTGCCCGAGTCGGGCTCGCCCTTCTCGAGGGGAGCATCCGGCACACCGTTCTGGTAGCTCTGCCGGTAGACGTTGCCTTGACGGCGAACCTCGACCTCGAGCTTCGTCGACAGCGCGTTGACGACCGAGCTGCCGACGCCGTGCAGGCCGCCCGAGACCGCGTACCCGCCGCCGCCGAACTTGCCGCCCGCGTGGAGGATCGTCAGCACGACCTCGACGGTCGACTTCTTCTCGACCGGGTGGATGTCGACGGGGATGCCGCGGCCGTTGTCGACGACGCGCACGCCGCCGTTGCGGAGGATCGTGATGTCGATCGCGTCGCAGAACCCCGCGAGCGCCTCATCGACCGAGTTGTCGACGATCTCGTAGACGAGGTGGTGCAGACCGCGCGGGCCGGTCGAGCCGATGTACATGCCGGGGCGCTTGCGCACCGCCTCGAGCCCCTCGAGAACCTGGATGTGGCTGGCGCCGTACGCCTCGTCGGAGGCAGCGTTGGAGGGGGTGGTGGCCATAGGGAAGTGCGCTCCTGCCGAGTAGACCGATCGTGGCTGCCACAGCCCGAAGAACGGGCCTTGCAGCGACGTATCAATCCTAGCAAAAATCGGGCCCTCAGACGGCCTGCAACGGCCCTGTGGGACGATTTCTGGCTCTCGGCGGAGTGATTCGCTTTTCTACCCGTAGGTATCGCGTGGGCCGCGCCCCGGGATCGAGCGGGGGCCTCGCTTCCAGCTCGGCGCTCCCGGCCCCTCGAAGCGGATCGAGGTGACGCCGGCCTCGGGGTAGCGCTTCAGGATCGAGGTCAGGATATCGGCCCGCATGAGCCGCAGCTGCGTCGCCCACGCGGTCGAGTCGCACTGCACCGTCAGCACCTCCTCCTCGATACCGACGGGCGTCGAGTGCGCGGCAGTGTCAGCGCCGACGAGATCGGGCCATGACAGCAGCAGCTCGCCCTTCGCGAGAGGCGACGTCCAGCCCATGCGAGAACTCATCGAGTCGATGACGTCGCCGAGACCCGAGGGGTCGCGCCCCTTGCCGAAGGGCACGGATGCTCCCGGCGAGACCGTCGACCGCTTGCGCGCATCGGCCGACCTCTTGGCCGGGTCGCCCATGAGGGCGCGCAGGCGCAGGTAGACCGCAGCCGCCTCGGACTCAGGCCGCTCGGGCTTCTCGCGCTGCGGCATCAGGCCCCGGCCTCGTCGGGGTCGTCGACCGCCGCGGTCTCGCCGTCGCCCGCAGGCTCCGGTGCGCCCTCGTCGTCGACCACTTCGCCGGCGTTGATGCGCACGGTCGTCGCTCGGAGCCGATCGGGCACGTCTCCCCCGACCGCCGCGGTGATGAGCACCTGCTCGAACCCCTGCACCGCATCGGCGAGACGCTCGCGTCGGCCCTCGTCAAGCTCGGCGAACACGTCGTCGAGCACGAGAACGGGGTCGCCCGCGACAGCATCGGTGCGCAGCACGTGCGCCGAGGCGAGCTTCAGCGCGAGCGCGTACGACCAGCTCTCGCCGTGGCTCGCGTAGCCGCGGGCCGGAAGGCCGTTGAGCTCGAGATGCAGATCGTCGCGGTGCGGGCCGACGAGCGTCACCGCACGATCGAGTTCGGCGCGGCGCCGCTCGGCGAGGATGGCGCGGAAACGCTCGCGCGTGGTCTCGGGGTCGAGTGGAGCATCCGCCGCATCGTCGTCGAGGTGCGGTGCGGCACTGTCGCCGTCGATCGACAGCTGCAGGCCGAGTCTCGTCTGGTGGTCATCGCCCGCGACGGCGCGATACGCCTCAGCGACGTGCGGTCGCAGGGCCGCGACGAGCTGCCAGCGGGCGACCATGATGTCGGTGCCGAGCTCGACGAGGCGGTCATCCCACACGTCGAGGGTCGTGAGCGCGTCGGCGGGGATGCGCGAGGCGCGCGCCGACTTCAGGAGCGTGTTGCGCTGACGGAGGACGCGTTCGTAGTCGGCGATGATGCCCGCGAAGCGCGGATTGCGCTGCACGACGAGAGTGTCGAGGAAGGTGCGGCGGCCGCCGGGCTCGCCGCGGACGAGCGCCAGGTCTTCGGGCGCGAACAGCACGCTCGAGAAGTAGCGCGGCAGCTCGCGCACGCGAATCGCGCCGCGATTGACCTGCGCCTTGTTCGCTCCAGTGCGGTTCAGCTGGATCTCGATGACGATCGCGCGATCGTCGTGCTGCACGCGCATGCGCACGATCGCGGCGTCGAAGCCGAAGCGGATGAGCGCCTGATCGGTCGAGACGCGGTGGCTCGAGACGGTGCTCGCGTAGCCGATCGCCTCGACGAGGTTGGTCTTTCCCTGGCCGTTGCGCCCGACGAAGAGCACCGGGCCGGGAGCGAGCTCGACCTCGGCGCGCGCGTAGTTGCGGAAGTCGGCGAGCGAGAGGTGCGTGACGTGCACGACGCGGCGGCTAGCGCAGCAGCAGGTTGGGCTGCAGCAGGTAGCGGTAGTTGTCGGTGCCGGGCTGGTCCTTCGACGACTGGCTCGTGATGAGCACCGGGCCCGGCTTGTTGGGGTTGTCGGTCTTCGTGAACGAGATGCGCACGAACTCGCTGTGCACCGCCGCGAGACCATCGATGAGGAACTGCGGCTTGAGAGAGACGACCGTGTCGCCGCCGACGAGGTGCGCGTCGATCGTCTCGGAGGCCTGGGCGTTCTCGCTGCCGATCGCCTCGAGGGTGAGTCCGTCGACCGAGAAGCTGTAGCGCAGCGCGGCATCGCGCTCGAGCACGAGGGCCACGCGTCGCGTCGCCTCGATGAGCTCGGCGGTGTTCATGACGGCGTAGTTGTCGACCGTCTCGGGGAAGAGTCGCTTGACGGGCGGGAAGTTGCCCTTGATCAGCAGCGAGGTGACCGTCTTCTGGTCGGCCGAGAAGGCGATGAGCTCGCGGTCGCCACCCGTGACGATCGTGACCTCGATCTGCGCGGAGTGGCCGAAGATCTTGCCGAGCTCGGAGAGCGTGCGCGCCGGCACGAGCGCGGTGACGCCCTCGGCGACCGACGACGACTCCCAGTCGATCTCGCGCACGGCGACGCGGTAGCGGTCGGTCGCGACGAGCGAGAGGCGGTTGTCGGCGATCTCGAGCTGCACGCCCGTGATCACCGGGGTCACGTCATCGCGCGATGCGGCGACCGACACCTGACCGACGGCGGCCGAGAACGAGTCACCGGGCAGCACGCCCGAGGGGCCATCGACGACGGGAAGGCTCGGGTACTCCTCGACCGGCATGCTCGAGAGGGTGAAGCGCGCCGAGCCGCAGCGCACGGCGATCTTGCCGTCCTCCGTCGTGAACTGAACAGGCGCGTTCGGCAGGCGCGAGGCGATGTCAGCGAGCAGGCGGCCCGAGACGAGAACGGTGCCGTCCTCCTCGATGTCGGCCGAGACGGAGGTCTGCGCCGAGACCTCGTAGTCGAACGACGAGAGAGTGAGGGTGTCGCCGTCGGCGCGCAGAAGCACTCCGCTGAGGATCGGGAGCGTGGTGCGCTGCGGAAGCAGTTTCACGGCGAACGACACAGCATCGGCGAAGACGTCGCGATTGACCTGGAACTTCACGGGCTCCCTCTCGGGCTGGAGTGATGCGGTGCAGCTGCCCCGGTGCCGGGGGCTTCAATACTGGCACAGCCTCTCGGCGGCGCGAACAGCGCGGATTCCTGTCGTTCGGCCTCCTCAGGGTTATCCCCTCGTTCTTTCATTGAAGAGAAGGATTAACAGCGTTAACCGCTGTGCACAGTGTGGATAACTCGGTGGGAAACGCGGAAACAGGCTGAACCACATGTGTGTGATTTGTGGATGAGCGCGCTCAACCGTCGTGAACAGTCAGGGAGAGATCGGGGCGGTCGGCCCCCACTGCTCACACGTTCTGCCGCGGTCTCCACAATCCGTGCCCGCGTGTCAGCAGAGTTATCCACAAGCTGTCCCCAGTGTGCGAAACCGCCTCTGAACCTGGCAACCACCTGTGGGGAGGTACAAGAACGGCCCGGGCGCATGCCCGGGCCGCATCCGTTCACGCCGTCTGAGGCGCGCGCGAAGAGCGTGATCAGCCGTAGCGGTGGTTCTGCTTGATGCGGCTGGTGAGCTCGGTGACCTGGTTGTAGATCGACCGGCGCTCTTTCATGAGCTCGCTGATCTTCTTGTTCGCGTACATGACCGTCGTGTGGTCGCGGTTGCCGAACAGCTGCCCGATCTTCGGCAGCGAGAGGTTCGTCAGCTCGCGGCACAGGTACATGGCGATCTGACGAGCGGTGGCCACTGCCTGCGAGCGGGAGGAGCCGTAGAGGTCGTCGACCGTGAGCTTGAAGTAGGCCGCCGTGTGATTGATGATGTCGACCGGTGCAATGACGTTGTCCTCATCGAGCGTGATGAGGTCTTTCAGCACCGTCTGCACGAGCTGCATGTCGACGGGCGTGCGGTTGAGGTTCGCGAACGCCGTGACGCGGATGAGCGTGCCCTCGAGCTCGCGGATGTTGCTCGACACCTTCGAGGCGATGTACTCGAGCACATCGTCGCGCACCTGCAGCTTGTCGTTCTGCGCCTTCTTGCGCAGGATCGCGATGCGCGTCTCGAGGTCGGGTGCCTGCACGTCGGTGATCAGGCCCCACTCGAAGCGGCTGCGCATGCGGTCTTCGAACCCCGTGAGGTGCTTGGGCGGCAGGTCGCTCGTGATGACCACCTGCTTGTTGTGGTCATGCAGGGTGTTGAAGGTGTGGAAGAAGGCCTCCTGGGTGGAGTCCTTGCCCTGCAGGAACTGGATGTCGTCGATCAGCAGGATGTCGATCTCGCGATAGCGCGACTGGAACAGGCTCGCGCGATTGTTGGCGATCGAGTTGATGAAGTCGTTCGTGAACTCTTCAGAGCTCACGTAGCGCACGCGGATGCCCGGGTACAGGCTCTCGGCGTAGTGCCCGATCGCGTGCAGCAGGTGCGTCTTGCCGAGGCCCGACTCACCGTAGACGAACAGCGGGTTGTAGGCCTTCGCGGGGGCTTCGGCGACGGCGACGGCCGCGGCGTGGGCGAAGCGGTTCGAGCCGCCGATGACGAAGTTGTCGAAGCTGTACTTCGGATTCAGCCGGCTGTCGCTGCGGCGATCGTTCGCGTTGACCGGCTGCGAGGTCTGCGGCTGCTCGATGTACGGGGTCGGTTCGATCTTCTCGACCGGCGCATCGAAGCCGTCGTTCTGGATCTCGGGGTTCACGACGATCGCGAAGCTCGTGACCGTATCGCCGGCGGTGTTCGAGAGGGCATTGAGAAGAGGCAGGCGGATGCGCTGCTCGAGCATGCCGCGTGTCAGCTCGTTCGGCACCTCGAGGTACAGGGTGCCCGCCATGACGCCGCGCGGCTCGACCAGGTTGATGAACCCGTGAAGCTGAGGAGTGATGCGCTCATCAGAGGTGAGCACGCTCTTCACCGAGGTCCACAGCTCGAGGGTCGAATCAGGCTCGTCCGTCATCGCTGGGCTCCTCGGGTGCTCGACTCATGCAGCGGCGGCTGCACGGTTCACCGCGGCGCGCCATTAGAGCCACCACTGTAGACGGGAGCGGCGCGTCGTTACCAATGGTCATCGCACACAGTGGTGATAATGCGAATCCTGCTCCTGCGCGGTTTGACCGCAGGCCCCAGCGACCGTACTGTTAACCGGTTGACTTCTGTCCGGGTCGATCTTGCGATGTCCGGGCACCGCCCGTCGTCGCCGCCCGAGTGGGGGCCGAGGAGAAATCTCATGAGCAAGCGCACTTTCCAGCCGAACAACCGTCGCCGCGCCAAGGTGCACGGCTTCCGTCTTCGCATGCGCACCCGCGCCGGCCGCGCCATTCTGGCTGCCCGCCGTCGCAAGGGTCGCACCGAGCTCTCGGCCTAAGACCCCCCGGTGCTCGGCCGGGCCCATCGGGTCACGCACCCGGACGATTTTCGCGCCGCAGTGCGAAAAGGTCGTCGCGCCTCAGCCGAGCACGCGGTGCTCCACCGATTGCGCTCCCCATCTGCTGACGGTCCCCGATTCGGGGTCATCGTCTCGAAGCAGGTCGGGAGCGCTGTCGTTCGCAACCGGGTTCGTCGTCGTATTCAGGCGGTGTGCGCGGTCGCGATGCGCGAGATCCCGATCCCGGCGACCGACCTGATCGTGATCCGCGCCCTCCCAGGAGCGGGCGAGATCGACTGGGATACCCTGCGGACGGAGATCGACGGCGGTTTGCGACGGGTGGTGGCGGCATGAGCATCGTGCGCACGCTCCTCCTCGTGCCCCGCAATATCGTCATCGTCCTTCTCCGCGCGTATCGCGCCGTGATCTCGCCGCTCTACGGCGACGTCTGCCGGTACTACCCCAGCTGCTCCGCCTACGGGCTGGGCGCTGTGCAGGAGCACGGCGTGCTCCGCGGAGGCTGGCTCACCGCTCGCCGCCTCGCCCGGTGTCACCCCTGGGCCGAGGGCGGCATCGATGACGTACCCGTTCACGAGCACTCCCCCTATCGCCGCACGCGGTTCGGCCTCGTGACGCTCGACAGAAAGGCATAACCCCCGACATGGACTTCTTCAGCCTCATCCTGTGGCCCATCAAGTGGGTCATCGAGGCGATCCTCGTGGGCTGGCACTCGCTGCTGATGCTCGCGGGCATGGACGCCGCCTCCGGCATCACCTGGGTTCTGTCGATCGCCGGCCTCGTCGTCGTCGTGCGCGCCGCGCTCATCCCGATCTTCGTGCGGCAGATCAAGAGCCAGCGCCGCATGATGGAGATCGCGCCGCAGCTCAAGAAGATCCAGGACAAGTACAAGGGCAAGCGCGACCAGTTCTCGCGTGAGGCCATGTCTCGCGAGACGATGGAGCTCTACAAGCGCACGGGCACCAACCCGCTCTCGTCGTGCCTGCCTCTGCTGCTGCAGATGCCGATCTTCCTCAGCCTCTTCTACGTGCTGAGCGATGCGTACGCCGGCAAGGCGGGAGTCGGCCTGCTCAACCCCCAGCTGTCTGAGCAGTTCGGTGAGGCGACCCTCTTCGGCGTCGCTCCCCTGGGCTCCTCGATGGTGACCTCAGACGGTGAGGTCTGGGTCATCGTGATCGCATCGATCCTCGTCGTGCTGATGACGGCGTCGCAGTTCATCACGCAGCTGCAGATCATGTCGAAGAACCAGTCGCCTGAGATGAAGGCGTCGCCGATGTACAAGCAGCAGCGCATTCTTCTCTACCTGCTGCCGCTCGTCTTCGCCTTCTCGGGCTTCGCCTTCCCGCTCGGTGTGATGTTCTACTGGTTCGTCTCGAACATCTGGACGATGGTGCAGCAGTTCATCG
>JAOASR010000128.1 GCA_030158585.1 Microcella sp. | reverse complement strand
GTACCTGACCGAGGCGAAGCCTCGGCGGGCGGCGACGGTCATCGTCGACAACTCCGACGCCGAGCATCCACGACAGGTCTTCGACGACTTCTGCTGAGCGCGACGGCGGTCGGCTTCCCAGCCACGCGCCCTAGCGTTCACGCCATGCGCGTTCTCGTCACCGGTGCGACCGGCTACATCGGAGGGCGGCTCGTGCCGCGACTACTGGAGGCCGGGCACGAGGTGCGCGTCTTCGTGCGCGACCCCGAGCGGCTGCGCGATGTGCCGTGGGGCGACCAGGTCGAGGTGGCGTCGGGCGACCTGCAGCGGGCCGCCGACGTGCGCGCCGCCGTCGCGGGCGTCGACGTTCTCTACTACCTCGTGCATTCGATGGCGAGCTCGGGCGACTTCGAGGAGACCGAGAAGACCATCGCCCGCACCGTCGCGACCGAGGCGAAGGCAGCGGGCATCTCGCGCATCGTGTATCTCGGCGGGCTGCACCCTGACGGGCCGCTGTCGCGCCACCTGCGCAGCCGCAAGGAGGTCGGCGACATCCTGCTCGCCAGCGGCGTGCCGACCGTCGCCCTGCAGGCCGGGGTCGTCATCGGCTCGGGGTCGGCGAGCTTCGAGATGATCCGCCACCTCACCGAGGTGCTGCCGTACATGCCGGCGCCGAAGTGGGTGCGCAACTTCATCCAGCCGATCGCCGTGCGCGACGTGCTGCACTACCTGATCGAGTCGGCGACGCTCCCGGCGAGCGTCAACCGCGCCTTCGACATCGGCGGGCCCGACGTGCTGCGCTACGGGCAGATGATGAACGGCTACGCGGTCGAGGCGGGGCTCAAGCAGCGCCCGATCGCGAGCCTGCCCGTGCTCACGCCGTACCTCGCGAGCCAGTGGGTGAACCTCGTGACGCCCATTCCGCGCGCTCTCGCTGTGCCGATCATCTCGAGCCTGCAGTACGACGCCGTCATGCGCGAGCACGACATCGACGGGGTCATCCCGCCGCCGTCGGGCGGGCTCACCGGCTACCGACGTGCCGTGCGCTACGCGCTCGCGAAGATGCGCGAGGGCGAGGTCGAGACGAGCTGGCGCAACGCCGCCGTGCAGGGCGCCCCGAGCGATCTGCTGCCGAGCGACCCGAACTGGAGCGGCGCGACCGTCTTCACCGACGTGCGCGAGGTCGAGTGCGCGGCTCCGCCCGAGGCGCTGTGGTCGGTCGTCGAGGGCATCGGCGGCGACAACGGCTGGTACTCGCTGCCGGTCGCGTGGGCGGCGCGCGGCTGGGTCGACAAGCTCGTCGGGGGAGTGGGCCTGCGCCGCGGTCGGCGCGACCCTGTGCGTCTCGCGCCCGGCGACGCGCTCGACTTCTGGCGCGTCGAGGAGCTCGATCGCGGGCGGTTCCTGCGCCTGCGCGCCGAGATGAAGGTGCCGGGCCGCGCGTGGCTCGAGTTCACGGTCGTGCCGAGGCCGGGCGGCGGCTCGACGCTGCGGCAGCGCGCGATCTTCTTCCCCTCGGGGCTCGGCGGGCGACTCTACTGGTTCGCGATCCTGCCGTTTCACGGCGTGATCTTCTCCGGCATGGCATCCTCGATGGCGAAGACCGCTGTCACGGGGCGCGCGCCTCGACGCTGACGGCGGCTCGATCACGACGAGGGGGGCTCGGCGGACGATGACGACGATCGCGCACCGGTCGCATCCGGCGACGGATGCTCGGCGCACGCCCACGGCGCTCGCCGTCGCTCTCGCCCTCGTGCTCGGGCTGCTCGGCGCGGTGCTCGCGCCCGCGCAGCCCGCCCGCGCCGACGAGAGCGGCACGATCGCCTCGCTGCTCAACCAGACCCGCGCGGGTCAGAGCCTCGGCCCGCTGCAGCGGATGCCCGAACTCGACTCCGTCGCGCTGACCTGGGCGAACAGCATGGCGGCCGCTGCGACGATGTCGCACAACCCCTCGCTCAGTGCCCAGGTGCCCGGCGGCTGGAGCCGTCTGGGCGAGAACGTGGCCAGGGGATACCCGACCGGCGCGGCGATGCACGACGGCTGGTGGAACTCTGACGGCCACAGGGCCAACATGCTCGGTGACTTCACCCACGTCGGCATCGCGTTCGTCGCCGCGGGCGGCACGACCTGGGGCGTGCAGGTGTTCGCGAAGTACGGCGCCTCGGTCGCCGCGCCGGCGCCGGCGCCCGCCCCGGCTGCTCCCGCTCCCGCTCCTGCACCGCCCGCGGCTGCGCCGGTCGCTCCCGCGGCACCCACCCCGGCCGCCGCCGCCACTCCCGACCCCCAGCCCTCGGTCATCGAACCTCTGCCCTCCGCCGAGCCGAGTCTCGTACCCACGCCGAGCGCTTCCGCGAGCGCATCGCCCAGCCCTGCCTCGTCGCCCCCGAGCCCCGGGCCGATCGACTCCGCCGCGCCCACGGGCGATCGCGACCAGGCCGGGGTGCCGGCGTGGACCTGGTTATGGGTCGTCGCCCTGCTGCTCGTCGCAGCCCTGGGCTTCCTGCCGCTCGTGCGTCGACGCCGCGGCGGCAGCGCCTCCTCCTGACGCACGGGTGCGTCTACTCCTCGGCGGGCGGCGTGTCAACGCCGTCGCCGCCCGCGTGAGCGCGTGCGAGCGTCGTTCCTGCTGACGCCGCCCCCGGCGCCGCCTCGAAAGTCGACGACGTCCGAGGAGGACGACATGCTGCGCACCGCTTCGAACCGACCCCTGTCCACCGGCGTGAGGGCGATGCTTCTCGCGTTCGTCCTCGGCGTCATGCTCGCCCTCGCGGGGGGCATCGCCGCGACGAGCGCCACGGCCGCGAGCTTCGGTGACGTCTCTGCGACCTCGGCCTCGCCGAGCGCCGAGCCCACCGAGGAGCAGACCGAGGAGCCCACGGAGGAGCCCACCGAAGAGGCGCCCGACGAGCCCGCTGAGCCCGACGACACCGACGTCGTCGTCGACGATGACGAGGGCTTCCCGCTCTGGGCCACGATCCTGCTCATCGTGCTCGGCATCGCGCTCATCGTCGCGATCGCCTACGCCGCGACGCGCGACCGCGACCGCCGCGACCGCATCTAGCGCGCGTCCGCGGCAGTGACCGGAGGCCCCCGACCAGGAACGGGGGCCTCCCTCCTGCGCCCGTCGACCACCACCGCGAAACGACCTGCATTCAGGTCACAGAACGGTAACGGGGTCATGTAGTGTTGCCGCACCCCCTGCAACGAGGCAGGAGAACGACCCACCCGGAGCGAGTCGATGACGACAGCGCACGCGTTCGAGCGACGCATCCCGAGGCCGCATTCGGCGCGGCGGATGCTCGCCTCGGCCACCGCGACGATCGCGCTCGTCCTCGTCATGGTCGTCGACCACGACGCCGCCACGGTGCACGCGGCGAACATGTGGGGCACTCTGCGCGAGCCGGGGCAGCCCGCCTTCATCGCCGGGCACCGCGGAGACCGCGCGAGCGCCCCCGAGAACACTCTCCCTGCCATTCAGGCGGCTCTCGACTCGAGCATGGAGTTCGTCGAGCTCGACCTGCAGAAGACGCTCGATGGCGAGGCCGTGGTCATCCACGACGAGACGCTCGAGCGCACCACGAATGGCGAGGGGCTCGTCGCCGAGCGCACGTGGGCCGAGCTGCAGACCCTCGACGCGGGCGCCTGGTACTCCACGGAGTTCGCCGGCACGCGCATCCCGCACTTCGATGACTTCGTCGACGTGTTCCAGATCTCGCGCAAGAAGGCGCTCGTCGAGCTCAAGGGCATCTGGAGCGTCGACGAGCTCGAGCCCGTCGTCGCCGAGATCTACGCCGCGGGGGTGCAGGACCGCATCGTCTTCGCGAGCTTCGAGGTCGGCACGCTGCATCACCTCATCGAGGCCGCGCCGAACCTGCCGCGCGTGGTGCTGCGCCGCGAGCTGCCCGACGACCCGGTGCGCCTCGCTCACTACTACGGCGCCGCGGCGGTCATGACGCGTCTCGCCGAGGTGCGCGAGCGACCCGACGTCGTCGAGCTCATGCACCGGGCCGGACTCGGCATCATGCTCTACACGCTCAACTCGGAGGAGCGGTGGGGCGAGGCCCTCTCGTACGGCGTCGACGGCATCATCACCGACGAGCCGAGCGCGCTCGACGGCTGGCTCGCGCAGACGGCGCCCGGCACGTAGGCCCTCGCCGCGGGGCGGCGTCGGAGTGGCTCTGTCGCGGCGCTAGCGTGGGGGGCATGAGCTCTCGGCCCGCCTCGCGCTCGTCGCGCTCGACTCCCGGGCCGGCGATGCGTCGACTCGCACTCGCTCCTGCGCTGCTGCTCATCGTGCTGCTCATGATCGCGGCGGCGCTCATCGACACCGACACGTATCAGCTCTTCCGCTACGGCATCAGCGTGCTCGCGATCATCATCGGCGTGTTCGCGTGGCAGGCACGGGCGTGGTGGTGGCTTCCGGTGATGGCGGCGATCGCCGTGCTGTGGAACCCGCTCTGGCCGCTCGAGCTCGGCCAGGAGGCGCTGTTCGGGCTGCACTGGGCGGCGGCGATCGCGACGCTCTTCGCCGGCTTCGCGATTCGCACCCCCGACGACTCCTCGAAGGCGTAGACTGGGCGCAGCCTCCCGCGCTCACCGCGTCGTTCTCGACCGGGTCAGAGCACGGAGGCGTCGGCCCCGGCGACGATCGCGGGGCCAGTGCTCGAGCCCCGCAGGGCGCGTGCGCAGTGTGTCACCACGGGTGCCGATGGCGGTGCATCAGACGAACGCTTCTTGATTCGTGCGGATGCCCGGCTGAGGCACCGCAGCATCCGACGCGGTCTCGGCCGCGGTGTCATCGAGGAGAAGCATTGGCCCAGACTGGCCAGCGGTCGAAGTCGTCGCAGCGCAAGAACGGCGGCGCGCAGTCGCGTCGTCGGCGCCCGCTCGACGAGCAGGGCATCATCCCGATCCTCGCCCGCGCGGTGCGCGAGGTCGAGAGCGCCGCCGAGCGCGGCGGCAAGGTGAGCGGCTCGAACCGCACGAAGTTCCAGGTCGCCGCTCTGCTCGTGCGCGAGGAGCGGGCGCGAGTCAAGGACGACCGCGAGGTTCCCGAGGGCGAGCGCGCCGAGGTGCTCAAGCGCCTCGATGGCCTCGCCGGCATCATGGCGAAGACCGCCGCGCGCGACACGACGCTCATCCAGCTGCTCGCCCCTGAGGCGAAGGTCTCGGATGCGGCGAAGCTCATGCGCCGCGACATGCTGCTCGCCTCGGGCGCCGAGCTCGAGCCCGACGACCTCATCATCGTGACCGAGCCCGACCCGGTGAAGCCCGAGGTCGCGAAGCAGGTGCTGCCGGTGTCGGTGAAGCGCGCGCAGCTCGCGAACCCCTTCCTCGCCCCCGATTTCTCGGCGCTCTCGACGTTGCCGAAGCCGCAGACGGCGCGCCTGTCGAACTGGGAGCTCATCGAGCCGCTGTTCCGGTCGTTCGAGTACGGCGCAGGCGGCCAGGCGGCGTCGATGGACCTGCCCGAGGCCGGCTCGCTCGTGACCCCGGGCGGCATGGAGCTCATGCGGCACCAGGCGCGCCTCATCGAGGCCGTGCGCGCGGGTCACCGCAGCTTCCTGCTCGCCGATGAGCCGGGTCTGGGCAAGACGGCGCAGGCGCTCATGGCGGCGAACGTCGCGCAGGCGTTCCCGCTGCTCGTCGTGGTGCCGAACGTCGTGAAGACGAACTGGGCGCGCGAGGTTCAGCGGTGGATTCCGCAGCGCGTCTCCACGGTCGTGCACGGCGACGGCGATGACCTCGACGCGTTCGCCGACGTCATCATCGTGAACTACGAGATCCTCGACCGGCACGTCGGCTGGCTCGGTCGCTTCGGCTTCAAGGGCATGGTCGTCGACGAGGCGCACTTCATCAAGAACGCGACGTCGCAGCGCTCGCGCCACGTGCAGTCGCTCGCGTCGACCATTCGCACGCTGTCGCCGCGCGCGCTCATGATGGCGCTCACGGGCACGCCCCTCATCAACCAGATCGAGGACTTCCGGATGATCTGGAAGTTCTTGGGCTGGATCGACGACAAGAAGCCGCTCGGCGAGCTCATGGTGAAGCTCGAGGAGACGGGGCTCACGCCGGTCGACCCGGGGTTCTTCGCCGAGGCGCGTCGCTGCGTCATCGACATGGGCATCGTGCGCCGCAAGAAGGTCGATGTCGCGGCCGATATTCCCGCGCGTCGCATCGCCGACATCCCGGTCGAGCTCGACGACGAGTACGGCCGGTCGATCCAGGCCTCGGAGCGCGCCCTCATCGGGCGTCTCGTCGAGCGCTACCGCCGTGTGGCGGCTGCGCGCGAGACGCCGCCGGTGGGTGTCGACGCCGAGCTCGTGCGCCTCGTGGCGCAGTCGGAGCTCGAGGAGTCGAAGGGCTCGACGAACGGCGACAACGTCTTCACGCTCGTGCGCCGCATCGGCACGGCGAAGGCGGTGCTCGCGGCCGACTACACGGCGCAGCTCGCCCGCAACGTCGGCAAGGTCGTCTTCTTCGCGAAGCACATCGATGTGATGGATGCTGCCGAGGCGCATTTCGCCGCTGCGGGTCTGCGCTCGGTGAGCGTTCGTGGCGATCAGTCGACGAAGGCGCGCCAGGAGGCGATCGACGCGTTCACGAACGACGAGGATGTCGCGGTCATCGTCTGCTCGCTGTCGGCGGCTGGTGTCGGACTCAACCTGCAGGCGGCGTCGAACGTCGTGCTCGCTGAGCTGTCGTGGACGTCGGCGGAGCAGACGCAGGCGATCGACCGCGTGCACCGCATCGGTCAGGAGCTGCCGGTCACCGCGTGGCGCATCCTCGCCGCGCAGACGATCGACGCGCGCATCGCCGACCTCATCGACTCGAAGGCCGGCCTCGCGGCACGCGCTCTCGACGGGTCGGAGGAGGTGCTGGGTCAGGAGGGCACGGTGCAGCTGCAGGCGCTCATCGCGATGCTGACGGAGGCGCTCAGCCGCTAAGGATCTGCCGCGTCTCCGTTCGCGCGCTCGCGTGCTCTCGCGCGTCGGGCGAGCAGGGGACGGCAGTGCCGCGCCTGCTCGAGCGCGACGTCCGGGCTCACGGCGAGGCGGTCGCCGCTGAAGTAGGCGGCGGTGCTCCAGTGGCGCACGATCAGTTGGCCCTGCGCCGATTCTGGGTACTCGGCGACAGTGAGACGCCCAGGCATGCGCGACGTGTTGGTGCGCAGAGCGACGTGCAGCTCGTGCCCGAGCGGCCCGTCTGCTGCCGTGACAAGCCCGTGGTGCATCAGTGCGCTCACGCAGGCAAGCGGCCCGCCGATCCTCCAGGCGAGGGCCACGTCGCTCGTCAGGCTCGGTCCGGAGAACCAGCCCTTGCGCAGCCGGACGAGCTCTCGTCGCGCGACGAGGTAGCGAAGGCTCATGGCGTCGACTCCCGCCGCCGCGAGCTCGTGCGTGGCGATGACGCCGCCGAAGCGCTTCAGGGCTCGTTCGTGGGGTCGGCGCGTCTCCGGCTCGCGGTGCAAACCCCTCGTGGGCGGCTCGTCGAGCAGCTCGTCCTCGTCGAACTCTGTGACTGGCTCGAACCAGGCTGCGGTGATCTCTCGAACGCCGGGCGGCGTCGGCTCATCCTGGAAGTGCATGCCGACACCATCGCCTGCCGAAGACGAGCTGGGTGCTGTGCCGGTAGCGAAAGCTGATTCGCGCCGTCGCGCTCACGATGTGGAGGAGTGACGTAAACCGTTTTCGTCACTCCTCCAGGTCAAGTCCCTGGAAGTGGTGTAACGGCTGATCCTTCGCTTTATGCGCTGAGC
>JAOASR010000127.1 GCA_030158585.1 Microcella sp. | reverse complement strand
GTGCGCTGCGAGCGCTTCGAGCCGGTGTCGACGAACTGGACCGATGACGAGCACATCGACGTCACGGCGAACGAATGGTTCACCGCGGACGAGCTGCTCGCCACCGGCCAGCCCTTCGAGCCCTACGACCTGCCGAGACTGCTGCGGTCGTTCGCCCCGTCACCCTCGGGCGACTGATCGCCTGAGCCGCTCGGGGTGTCGCCGTCGCTGAACCTCGACGGAGCATCCGCACGGATACCGGACGCGATCGGTCGCTTGCCGAACAGAGGCTGCGCCTCGGCCATCTCCTCCTCGCTCGCGATGCGGAACGGGGGAGCGTTCTCGACGACTATCTCGTGGCGGCTCTGACCGCGCGTCGCCCGCAGGCTCGCCACGATCGAGACGGTGATGATGAGCGCGACCACCGCGAGCGAGACGCTCGTGGGGATCTTGTAGACGTCGAGCAGCAGCATCTTGATGCCGACCCAGATGAGCACGAACGCGAGGCCGAGCTTCAGGTAGATGAAGCGGTGCATGAGGTCGGCGAGCAGGAAGTACATCGCGCGCAGGCCCAGGATCGCGAAGGCGTTGGCGGTGAAGACGATGAAAGGCTCGCTCGTCACGCCGAAGATCGCGGGGATCGAGTCGACGGCGAAGATGATGTCGGTCACCTCGACGAGCACGAGCACCGCGAGCAGCGGCGTCGCGACGATGATGCCGGCCTTGCGGATGAGGAACTTCTGGCCGTGGTACGCGTCGGTCATGGGCACGACGCGCTTGAAGGCCTTGAGGATCTTCGAGTTGGCGACATCCATGTGCTCGTTGCGCTTCCGGATCATCACGTAGCCCGTGTAGAGCAGGAAGGCGGCGAAGACGTACAGGATCCACGAGAAGTTGTCGATGAGCACGGCGCCGAGGGCGATGAAGATGCCGCGGAAGACGAGCGCGCCGAGCACACCGAGGAAGAGCACGCGGTGCTGGAACTCACGCGGGACCCCGAAGAAGGCGAAGATGATCGCCCACACGAAGACGTTGTCGACGGCGAGAGACTTCTCGATGAGGTAGCCGGCGTAGTACTGCTGCCCGAACTCGGCGCCGTACTCCATCCAGATGTAGCCGCCGAACGCGACGCCGAGGGTGACCCAGACGATCGACCATGCCGCGGCCTCGCGCACGCCGATGACGTGAGCTTTTCGATGCGCGAACAGATCGATCGCGAGCATGAGGATGATGACGCCGAGAACGGCGAACCACAGCCAGAGGGGTACGTCCATGACAGAGCTCCTGAAAGGTCGATGAGGCGATTCAGGAGGTCTTTCCCGGCCAGAACGGTCAGATTCGGCCCGTGGCGCCGGATCTGTGCGGACAGACCGTAATGACGACGCAACGCGGGTCGGGGATACTCCCCTCCGAGAAAGAGTGAACCACACTTCACCCTTTCTGGGCAAGCGCAGTGCCCGCTCCCAGCAGATCGGCATGCACGTCGAGGGCCGTCGCGGCGGGGACTCGAGCGACGCGCCGGAAGAACGAAGGAAATCTCGCAAAGTCGGGGGAGCGGCGCTAGGGTCGGGCCATGCCCGATGATGAGTTCCGTGATCCGGTGATCCCGGCAATCTTCGACGTCGCCTTCTCGCTCCTTCCTCTTCTCCTGGTCGTGCCGTTCGTCGTCCTGTTCGTCGCAGCGCTCGTGTCGATCCGGCGTCGCTCGGGGGCCATGACAGGAGTCGAAGAGCTCGGCTGGTACGCGTTCGTCGTCTTCGCGCAGGTGATCGGTCCGGCGGTCTGGTTCCTCTTCGCGCGCGAGCGCTACGAGTGGGCTGCCGCGCCGCAGCGCCGCCCGAGCACCCCACCCTCCGCAGCTGTGGACCAGGAGATCACCCGATGAGCGCACGGATCCTCTCGAACAGGCTGGCGCTCTCTGGTTGCGTGGCACTGATCGCCCTGCTGGCGAGCGGATGCACGGCACAGGTCGAGCCGGCACCCATCGCCGCCGACACCTCCGTCGAGGAGTCGCCCGCCGACCCTGCACCGACCGAGACCCTGACGGTGGTCGGCCCGACCGGTTTCCCGGGCATCGGTTTCCCGATCCCGAGCTACGCCCGCTCGCTGGCCATCGACTTCACCTGCGAGGGCGGAGAACCGTTTAGCGTCGAGCTGGGGGATTCAATGATGCTCGGGCAGTCACCGCTGACCGGCGTCTGCGAGGGCTCGACGACGCTCGCGTGGCCGGTCACCGAGCGCACCCAACCGACGCTGAGCGTCACCGTGGCCAACGGCGTCGAGTGGAGCGCCGCGTTCGCCTTCTCCGAGGACGAATTCGCGGCCGACGACGCGCTCGCGGCGGAATGCGAGCAGTTCTCTTAATCTCTGAGCGCACTGCTCAACGCCGACAACGGCCTTGTGGTCTACGCGGCCATCGATGAGGCCGAGTGGAGCGAGCGAGTGTCACAGGCCGCCGCTGAGCTTGTTGCTCTGGAGAGCTCGACGTCAGAGCTGACCGACGCTGTCCGCGGCTTGCGGGCGCTCGCGACAGATCCGGCTGTCGCTCCGGGATTCATGAAAGACCCTGCGGCCGAGCAGGCACTGCAGCAGGCGTCGTCGGCGTGCGATGCGAACCAGACGCCCGTCATCATTCTGGACGAGTTCGGCGGCTGAGCGGTCGGGGCGATTCGCCCCGCTCCACACCGTGGAAAACATCCGATAATCAACATTATGTCGCATTGAGTTGGACTCGCACTATCGCGTCTACCGGTTCACGAACGTCACCCGACAGTCACCGGGAGCCTCACCCCTACCGCTAGAGGCCTTCCGTATTTTGTGCTCAACCCGTCATGGGCCCCGGACGCGGACATCGCCGACAACACCTGCCCATCACTCGGGCGTCGCCGCGAAGGATCGTGGACGGTTCCGATGCGGGCGCGGTTCACCTCTCCGGTGAGCTGAGGCGCGCGTGCTTCGCTGGCGGCAGCGCTGATGGTTGCCGGGTCAGGCCTCCAGTAGAAACCGTAGTTCTGTCGCATGCCGGCGGAGTGCTGATTATTCAGCGCACGCTGTATAGTTCAGTGCATGCTGACCATTGTTCCACGCCTCGACGTCATGAACCGACTCGGCCGGGCCATGGCGGATCCGACGCGTTCCCGGATCCTGATGACGCTGCTCGAAGGACCTAGCTACCCAGCTCTGCTCTCGCGTGACCTGGAGCTGACGCGCTCGAACGTGTCGAACCATCTGACATGCCTCCGTGATTGCGGGATAGTGGTCGCGGAGCCGGAAGGCCGGCAGACGCGGTACGGGATTGCAGATCCGCACCTCGCAGCGGCGCTCGTCGCGCTGGTAGATGTGACGCTGGCTGTCGACGAGCACGCGCCGTGCGTGGACTCGTCGTGCACGGTGCCGGGCTGCTGCGGAACGGGAGCCGACGCGTGAGTGCGGCGTGCGGCTGCGAGCACGAGCCTGTGGACACGGCGGGCGATGAGCACGAAGAGTCGGGGAAGCCCTGGTGGAGAGACCGCGGGGTTATGGTGCCGGTCGTCTCTGGAGTTGCGTTCCTCGTCGGTCTGATCCTCGAATGGTCCGGCCTCGAGTTCCCGGCGCTGGTGCTGCTCTGGATCGGCCTTCTGCTGGGTGCGTCCACGTTCACGCCGGGCGCGATCCGGAAGCTGTTCAAGGGCAAGCTCGGTATCGGGCTGCTGATGACGATCAGCGCGATCGGCGCGGTCATCCTCGGATATGTCGAGGAGGCTGCGGCTCTGGCGTTCCTGTACTCGATCGCTGAGGCGCTCGAGGACAAGGCGATGGATCGCGCCCGCGCGGGCTTGCGGGCGCTGCTGAAGCTCGTGCCGGAGACGGCGACCGTGCTGAGGGCGGGCGTCTCCGTCGAGGTCCCCTCGAAGGAGCTGACGGTTGGGCAGATCATGCTCGTCCGTCCGGGCGAGCGGATCGCGACCGACGGCATAATCCGCACGGGCCGCTCCAGCCTGGACACCTCGGCGATCACCGGGGAGTCCATCCCGGTCGAGGTCGAGCCCGGCGATGAGGTGTCGGCCGGTGCGGTCAACATAGCCGGCGCGATGGAGATCGAGTCGACGGCGGCGGGCACCGACAACTCGCTCACCACCATCGTCGAACTGGTCGAGCAGGCGCAGGCGGAAAAGGGCGAGCGTGCGCGTCTCGCGGACAGAATCGCCCGTCCACTGGTGCCGGGGGTGCTGATCCTCGCTGCTCTGGTGGCGATCATCGGGTCGCTGTTGGGAGACCCGGAGCTATGGATCACCCGCGCGCTCGTCGTGCTGGTCGCCGCTTCGCCTTGTGCGCTGGCGATCTCGGTGCCGCTGACCGTCGTCGCCGCGATCGGCGCGGCGAGCAAGTTCGGTGTGATCATCAAGTCCGGTGCCGTCTTCGAGCGCTTCGGCACCGTCCGGCACGTTGCCGTCGACAAGACCGGCACCCTGACCCGCAACGAGCCCGTGGTGACCGCCGTCCTCACCAACCATGGGGTGACAGAGACGCAGGCGCTGGCCTGGGCTGCGGCACTGGAGCAGCACAGCACGCATCCGCTCGCGGCAGCGATCACTGCGGCGGCCCCGGGCATTCCCGCAGGTGCGGACGTGGCCGAGCGGGCCGGGCACGGCATCGAGGGCACCGTCGACGGCGCTCGTATCACTGTCGGCAGTCCCCGATGGCTCGACGCCGGCGAGCTCGGCGACCGGCTCGCGGGCCTGGAAGGACAGGGCATGACCGTCGTGATCGTCCACCGCGACGGGGCACCAGTCGCCGCGATCGGCGTCCGCGACGAACTGCGTCCCGAAGTCCCCGAGTTCGTCCGCACGCTCGCGGATCAGGGCATTGGCGTGACGATGCTCACCGGAGACAACGCCCGCACCGCGCGTGCTCTCGCCGCCCACGCCGGGATTAGGGACGTGCGCGCGGAGTTGCGTCCCGAGGACAAGGCCGCGGCCATCGGCGAGTTGTCGAAGGCGGGATCGGTCGCGATGATCGGCGACGGCATCAACGATGCCCCGGCCCTTGCGTCCTCGGACATCGGTATCGCGATGGGAGCGTCCGGCTCCGATGCGGCAATCGAGTCCGCCGACGTCGCGTTCACGGGTCACGACTTGCGGCTGATCCCGCGGGCGTTCGATCATGCCCGCCGCGGTGGACGAATCATCAACCAGAACCTCATCCTGTCGCTTTTGATCATCACGACACTGCTCCCACTCGCTCTGCTCGGTGTTCTCGGGCTGGCCGCGGTCGTCCTTGTCCACGAAATCGCGGAGGTCATCGTAATCCTGAACGGCCTGCGCGCCGCCCGCGCCAAGTCGCCGACGCTCGCACCGTTGGAGCAGGTCACGGTACCCTCGGGCTGGCTGGATAGATTGCCGAAGCCTCGCTAGCCAATCCGCGGCAAGTGCTCGATGTGGCCGACTGCGTCATCGACCAAGTCGACGACGTGCTCATCGAACAGCGAATAGAAGATGTGGCGTCCCTGACGGTCGCCGCCCACGAGGCTGAGGTGCCGCAATAACCGCAAGTGGTTCGAAATCGTCGTCTGCCCCAGGCCGAGCCGTTCGGTCAGATCAGTGACGGTGATGGGTCCTCCGCGCAGCGCGCTAAGGATCCGTAGCCGCACGGGCGAGGCGAGGGCATGCATAAGCTCGGCGAGCCGTTCCGCGTCGGACGTGCTCAGCAGCTCAGGGTGGCGTGCTGCCTCCGGGGCTCTCACGCGCACCATTGTGCCCGAAGATCCAGCGACGCGAGCAATCGCGTCTGATATATCAGAACCTTGTGATGTATGATGGCGCTCATGACGTCACCCGGTCCCCCCCCGACAACCCCCGCCTATGCGAAACCGGGGGAAGAACACGCTCACGGCTCATCCCGCCTCGAGTTGTGGTTCGCGATCGCTGCAGGCGCGACCTACGGCGCTGGAATGATCTCCGAATTTGCGTTCGGCCTGCCCCTGGTCGGTCTGCCGCTTGCCTTCTTCCTCGGCACCTACTTCTTCGGCGGGTTCTTCACGATCCGCGGCGCGATCTCCTCGACCCTGCGAGGTAAGTTCGAGGTCGACTTCCTCATGTTGGTCGCCGCGATCGGCGCCGCCCTGATCGGAAGATGGGCCGAGGGTGCTGTGTTGCTGTTCCTCTTCAGTCTCGGTCACGCGCTCGAGGAGTACGCACTGAGCCGGGCGAGCAAGTCGATTGAGGCGCTCGCCGACCTCGCACCGCGCACGGCGCTTGTGCGGCGCAACGGCGGTGAGCCCGTCGAGCTGCCGGTGGAGCAGATCAACATCGGCGACGTCGTAGTGGTGCGCCCGAACTCGCGTATCCCGTCCGACGGATTCGTGGTCTCGGGCGTCTCGGCCGTGGACCAGTCCGCGGTCACCGGAGAGTCGATCCCGGTCGACAAGTCGCCGGTCGATGACCCCGAACGCGCGCTGCGCAATGCAAACACGCTGCCGGCGGCGAACCGTGTTTTCGCTGGGACTGTGAACGGGGCGGGAGCCCTTGAGGTCGAGGTCACGGCCACCGCGGCCGACTCGACGCTCAGCAAGGTAGTCGAGATGGTGCGCGCCGCGGACCAGGCGAAGTCGCCGACTCAGCAATTCATCGACAGGTTCCAGCGCTGGTACGTGCCGGTCGTCATCGTCGGCGTAGCGGTCACGCTCGGGGTATCGTTCTGGGGGTTCGGACAGGAGTTCTCTGACGCGTTCTACCTTGCGATGACCGTGCTGGTCGCCGCGAGCCCGTGTGCGCTCGCGATCGCCACGCCGAGCGCGGTGCTCGCGGGGGTCGCGCGCGCCGCTCGGGCTGGTGTGCTCGTCAAGGGCGGCGGGCCGCTCGAGACGCTGGGTCGCGTGACGACCATGGCCTTCGACAAGACTGGAACCCTCACCTGGGGCGAGCCGCGCGTCACCTCGGTGATCCGTGCCGAGGGCGAGGCCGGCGAGATGCTGGTGCCGACCCTCGTCGCGGTCGAGGCGCTCAGTGATCATCCGCTGGCCTCGGCCGTCCTTCGTGACCTCGCTCCTGAACTGAGCGATCGCGCTCGTCTTAGCGTTACCGCGATCACTTCAGTCGTCGGCCGCGGCGTGCGCGCGACGGTCGAGGGCGAACTCGTCGAAGTGGGCAACCTCCGGATGTTCGACGAGCAAGGTCTCACCTTGCCGGAGCCGATCAGCGCCGAGTACGAACGCGCGCTCGACGCCGGGCAGACCATCATGATCGTGCGCCGCGGCGACCGCTTCCTCGGCATCGTCGGCGTGATGGATGCCGCGCGCGCCGAGTCCGCGCAGGTGCTGGTTGCATTGCGCGCTGCCGGAGTGAAACAGCTCGTAATGATCTCCGGCGACAACCAGCGCGTCGCCGACGCTGTCGCCCGCGAGGTGGGCATCGACACCGCGCTCGGCGAACTGATGCCAGAGGACAAGGTGACCCACATCACCCTGCTGTCCGAGCGTTCGCGACCGATCGCGATGATCGGCGACGGCGTAAACGACGCTCCGGCCATGGCCCGGGCCGACATCGGCATCGCAATGGGTGCCGCCGGTTCGACCGTCGCCCTCGAGACCTGCGACATCGCCCTCATGAGCGACGACCTCGGGCGCATGCCGTTCGCCCTCCGCCTCAGCCGTGCCGCGAGCCGCATCATTCGCCAGAACCTGATAGCGAGCCTCGCCGTCGTCGCGTTCCTCATCATCGCCACTTTCGCCGGGCTCAATATCGGCGCCGTTGTGCTCATCCACGAGGGCTCGACCCTCATCGTGGTCGCCAATGCG
>JAOASR010000126.1:30702-37286 GCA_030158585.1 Microcella sp. | reverse complement strand
GTGCACTCGGTGCCGCGCCTCATGAAGGGCCAGGGTGCCATCATCGGCGCCGGCGCCCTCGAGTACCCGGCCGAGTTCCAGGGCATGTCGCAGGCGACCCTCGCCGACCTCGGCATCGGCAAGACCATCACGCTCACGAGCACCTACGACCACCGCGTCATCCAGGGTGCCGGGTCGGGCGAGTTCCTCAAGAAGGTGCACGAGCTGCTTATCGGCGAGCGCCGCTTCTACGAAGACATCTTCGCCGACCTGCGCATCCCTTACGACCCGATCCACTGGGCGCAAGACATCCACGTCGACCTCGCCGATCAGATCAACAAGACGGCGCGCGTGCACGAGCTCATCAACGCGTACCGCGTGCGCGGCCACCTCATGGCCGACGTCGACCCGCTCGAGTACCGCCAGCGCTCGCACCCCGACCTCGACATCGCGAGCCACGGGCTGACCTTCTGGGATCTCGATCGCGAGTTCGTCACCGCCGGCTTCGGCGGGCGCCGCACGATGCTGCTGCGCGAGATCCTCGGCGTGCTGCGCGACACGTACTGCCGCACGGTCGGCATCGAGTACATGCACATCCAGGACCCGGTTCAGCGTCGCTGGTTCCAGGATCGCCTCGAGAAGCCGTACCAGAAGCCCACGCACGACGAGCAGATGCGCATCCTCGGCAAGCTCAATCAGGCCGAGGCCTTCGAGACGTTCCTGCAGACCAAGTACGTCGGCCAGAAGCGCTTCAGCCTCGAGGGCGGCGAGTCGGTCATCGCCCTTCTCGATGAGGTGCTGCAGGGCGCCGCCGAGGCCGAGATGGACGAGGTCGCGATCGGCATGGCCCACCGCGGCCGGCTCAACGTGCTCGCGAACATCGCTGGCAAGACCTACGGCCAGATCTTCCGCGAGTTCGAGGGCACGCAGGACCCTCGCAGCGTGCAGGGCTCGGGCGACGTGAAGTACCACCTCGGCACCGAGGGCGTCTTCACGGCGATGAGCGGCAAGCAGATCCCCGTGTACCTCGCGGCGAACCCCTCGCACCTCGAAGCCGTCAACGGCGTGCTCGAGGGCATCGTGCGCGCGAAGCAGGACCGCAAGGCCGACGGCCAGTACGGCGTGCTGCCGGTGCTCGTGCACGGCGACGCGGCGATGGCCGGCCAGGGCGTCGTGCTCGAGACGCTGCAGCTCTCGCAGCTGCGTGGCTTCCGCACGGGCGGCACCATCCACGTCGTCGTCAACAACCAGGTGGGCTTCACGACGCCGCCGACCGAGGCGCGCTCGTCGATCTACTCGACCGACGTCGCCAAGACCGTGCAGGCGCCGATCTTCCACGTGAACGGCGACGACCCCGAGGCCGTCGTGCGCGTGGCCGAGCTCGCGTTCGCGTACCGCCAGGAGTTCAAGCGCGACGTCGTCATCGACCTCGTCTGCTACCGCCGCCGCGGTCACAACGAGGGCGACGACCCGTCGATGACGCAGCCGCTCATGTACAACCTCATCGAGGCCAAGCGCAGCGTGCGCACGCTCTACACCGAGTCGCTCGTCGGCCGCGGCGACATCACGCCCGACGAGTTCGAGGCGGCGCACCGCGACTTCCAGGAGCGCCTCGAGGTCGCGTTCGCCGAGACGCACGCTGCGCAGACGGGGTCGATCCCCGTCGTCGGCGATGGCGCCACCGGTGGGCCCGTCATGGAGACCCTCGCGGCCGAGCCCGAGACGACGGGCGTGCCCGTCGAGGTCGTGCAGCACATCGGCGACGCGCACGACAACCCGCCCGCGGGCTTCTCGATCCACCCGAAGCTGCAGGCGATGCTCAAGAAGCGCGTCGAGATGAGCCGCAACGGCGGCATCGACTGGGGCTTCGGCGAGCTGCTCGCGCTCGGCTCGCTGCTCATGGAGGGCACGCCCGTGCGCATGTCGGGTCAGGACTCGCGCCGCGGCACCTTCGTGCAGCGCCACGCGGTGCTGCACGACCGCAGCAACGGCCAGGAGTGGCTGCCGCTCGCGAACCTCGCCGAGAACCAGGGCAGGTTCTGGATCTACGACGCGCTGCTGAGCGAGTACGCGACCATGGGGTTCGAGTACGGCTACTCGGTCGAGCGGGCCGATGCCCTCGTGCTGTGGGAGGCGCAGTTCGGCGACTTCGCCAACGGGGCGCAGACCGTCATCGACGAGTTCATCTCGTCGGCCGAGCAGAAGTGGAACCAGCGCTCGAGCGTCGTGCTGCTGCTGCCGCACGGCTACGAGGGCCAGGGCCCCGACCACTCGTCGGCCCGCATCGAGCGCTACCTGCAGCTCGCGGCCGAAGAGAACATGACGGTCGCGCGACCCTCGACGCCCGCGTCGTACTTCCACCTCCTTCGCCGGCAGGCCTACTCGCGCCCGCGGCGCCCGCTCATCGTCTTCACGCCGAAGGCGATGCTGCGACTGCGCGGCGCGACGAGCGAGGTCGCCGACTTCACCGAGGGCAGGTTCGAGCCGGTGCTCGACGACGTGAACGTCACTGATCCGCAGTCGGTGCGCCGAGTGCTCGTGCACGCCGGCAAAATCCACTACGACCTCAAGAGCGAGATCGAGAAGCGCGGCACGCAGGGCGTCGCGCTCGTGCGCCTCGAGCAGTTCTACCCGCTTCCCGAGGCCGAGCTGCAGGCGGTCGTCGATCGCTACCCGAACGCCGAGCTGGTGTTCGTGCAGGACGAGCCCGAGAACCAGGGCGCCTGGCCGTTCTTCGCGCTCGAGAGCGCCAAGCGCGGCGGACGCGGAGTGCGCGTGATCTCGCGCCCAGCATCCGCCTCGCCGGCGACCGGGTCGACGAAGCGCAGCGCGCAGGAGCACGCGGCCATCATGGATGCCGCCCTCGCGGACTGAGTCGGCAGGGAACGCAGAATGGGCCCGCCACCTCCGTCAGGAGGGGCGGGCCCGTTCGCGTAGGTCACACGCTAGGCGCGAGCATCCAGTCTCTCGATGGTCCCCAGAATCATCGCCCGCAGCTCGTCGGGCGCCTTCTCCTGGCAGGCCTCCTTCACCTTGGTGGTGAGGGTGAGGCCGACGAGGTGCTCGGTCGAGCAGTCGTCGCAGTTGGCCATGTGGTCGCGGATGTCCTGGCACTGCTCGGCGCTGAGCTCGTTGTGCAGGAACTCCTCGAGCTCGGCTTTGGCCTTGTCGCAGCCGCAGTCGGTCATGTCGTGCTCCTCGATCGGGTGGTGGGTTCTTTCAGCGTCATCCCGCGCTCGCGGGCGTAGTCGGCGAGCAGGTCGCGCAGCAGGCGACGGCCGCGGTGCAGGCGGCTCATCACGGTGCCGACGGGCGTCTTCATGATGTCGGCGATCTCCTGGTACGAGAAGCCTTCGACGTCGGCGAAGTAGACGGCGAGACGGAAGTCTTCGGGGATCGACTGCAGGGCGTCCTTCACGGCGCTCGCGGGCATCCGATCGATCGCCTCTGCCTCGGCCGATCGGCTCGAGCTCGACGTGGCCGACTCGGCGTTGCCGAGCTGCCACTCCTCGAGCTCGTCGGTCGAGCCCTGGTACGGGTCGCGCTGCTTCTTGCGATACACGTTGATGAACGTGTTCGTCAGAATGCGGTACAGCCACGCCTTGAGGTTCGTGCCCTGCTCGAACTGGCCGAACGCGGCGAACGCCTTCACGAACGTCTCCTGCACGAGGTCGGAGGCGTCGGCGGGGTTCTTGGTCATGCGCATGGCGGCGCCGTAGAGCTGGTCCATGAAGGGGAGCGCCTGCTCCTGGAACAGCCGGCGTCGCTCGGCGAGCTCGTCAGTCATCGTCTGCGAGTCTACGAGTGCGGCGGATGCGGTGCTCGCGCGGTCGAGAACGGCGCTCGTCATGCGGTGGCTCCCTTCGCTCGTGCTGCCGATACCCTTGTAACCGATGCAGGTATTCGGCTATTCCTCGCCCCGCTTCAGCCCCTACGACGACGACCGCGCCGACCACGCGGCTCCGGTGGGCGATGAGGGCCCCTGGCGCGCGCCGCGAGCGACCGGTGCGCTGGATGCCCGCCTCGCCCTGCCCGGATCGAAGAGCCTCACCAACCGCGAGCTCGTGCTCGCCGCTCTGGCCGACGGGCCCTCGCTGCTGCGCCGGCCGCTGCACTCGCGCGATTCGTCGCTCATGATCGAGGCGCTGCGCTCGCTCGGCGTGCAGATCGACGAGGTGCCGGGTGACGGTGCGTACGGCCCCGACCTTCGCGTGACTCCCCCGGCCGAGCTCACGGGCTCGGCGAGCATCGACTGCGGCCTGGCCGGCACGGTCATGCGCTTCCTCCCGCCCGTCGCGGCGCTCGCTCTCGGGCCGATCGCGTTCGACGGCGACGAGGCGGCGCGGCGCCGGCCCATGCGCACGACCGTCGACTCGCTGCGCGCTCTCGGCGTCGACGTCAACGACGACGGCCGCGGTGCGCTGCCCTTCAGCCTGTGGGGCACGGGCGCCGTGCGCGGCGGCGAGGTCGCGATCGACGCGAGCGCCTCGAGCCAGTTCGTGTCGGGCCTGCTGCTCGCGGCTCCGCGCTTCACTGAGGGCCTCACGCTGCGGCACACGGGTGAGCGCCTGCCCTCGATGCCGCACATCGAGATGACGATCGCGGCCCTCGCGGCGCGCGGCGTCGAGGTCTCGAGCCCCGACGAGGGTGTGTGGGTCGTCGCTCCCGGACCGATCGCGGCGCTCGACGTCGACATCGAGCCCGACCTGTCGAACGCCGCTCCGTTCCTCATCGCGGCGGTCGTCGCGGGCGGCACCGTCGCGATCGAGGGCTGGCCCGAGCGCACGACCCAGGTCGGCGCCGATCTCATCGAGATCCTGCCGCGCTTCGGCGCGACCGTGCGCCGCGACGGCGACGCGCTCGTCGTCGACGGTGGCGAGGGGCTGCTCGGAGGGCGGGCGATGAGCGGCATCGAGCTCGACCTCTCGCGCGGCGGCGAGCTCGCTCCGGCGATCGTCGCGCTCGCGGCCCTCGCCGACTCGCCGAGCCGCATCACGGGCATCGAGCACCTGCGCGGCCACGAGACCGACCGGCTCGCGGCTCTCGCCGACGACCTCACGCGCGTGGGGCTCACGGCGACCGAGCTGCCCGACGGGCTCGCGCTCGAGCCCGGCGAGCTGCACGGCGCCGACTGGGGCGCCTTCGAGGATCACCGCATGGCCCACGCGGGCGCCGTCATCGGCCTCGCGGTCGACGGCATCGACATCGACGACATCGGCGCGACCTCGAAGACGCTGCCGCAGTTCCCCGAGCTGTGGCGCGCGCTCGTCGCCTCGACGCGCGCCGAGTGATCGACCGCCCATGAGCTGGCTGCCGCCCGACGACGACGAGGACGAGCCCTACGGCGCGTACGACGAGTCGGCCGTGCGCTCGCGCCCGAACCCGAAGGCGAACCGCCCGCGCTCGAAGCAGCGCCCCGCGCACGACGACGCCGTCGTCGGCCGCATCGTCACGGTCGACCGCGGCCGTTACCTCGCGCTCGTCGACGAGGGCGAGCCGACCGAGCGCGAGGTGCTCTGCACGCGGGCCCGCGAGCTGCGCAAGACCGCGATCGTCACGGGCGACCGCGTCGACATCGTCGGAGACGTCACCGGCGAGGAGGGCGCGCTCGGCCGCATCGTGCGCGTGCACGAGCGCCGCACCCTCCTGCGCCGCAGCGCCGACGACACCGACGCCATCGAGCGCATCGTCGTCGCGAACGCCGACCAGCTCATGATCGTCGTCGCCGCTGCGAACCCCGAGCCGCGCCCCCGGCTCGTGGATCGCTACCTGGTGGCGGCGTTCGACGCGGGCATCTCTCCGCTGCTCGTCGTGACGAAGACCGACCTCGCCGACCCCACGGCCTTTCTCGCCCACTTCGCGGGGCTCGGCGTGAGGGTCGTGACGAGCTCGGCCGAGCATCCGCCGCTCGATGCCCTGCACGAGCTGCTGCGCGATCGCACGACCGTCGCGGTCGGGCACTCGGGCGTCGGCAAGTCGACGCTCGTCAATGCGCTCGTGCCGTCGGCGCAGCGCGCGATCGGCCACGTCAACGCCGTCACGGGTCGTGGCCGCCACACCTCGAGCTCGACCGTCTCGCTGCGACTGCCCGACGGCGGCTGGATCATCGACACCCCCGGCGTGCGCTCGTTCGGGCTCGGGCACGTGAACCCCGACAGCATCCTCACCGCGTTCGAAGACCTCGCCGAGGTCGCGCGCAGCTGCCCGCGGGGCTGCACGCATCTGCCCGACGCTCCCGACTGCGAGCTCGTCGAGGCGGCCGAGCGCGGCGAGCTCGGCGAGCTGGGCCCGCAGCGGCTCGATTCGCTGCAGCGGCTGCTGA
The DNA here is from genome assembly GCA_030158585.1 of Microcella sp. Classification (GTDB taxonomy): domain Bacteria; phylum Actinomycetota; class Actinomycetes; order Actinomycetales; family Microbacteriaceae; genus Microcella. The sequence continues at coordinate 30,985 of JAOASR010000126.1, read as the reverse complement.
CGACGCTCACGAAGTCGGCGTACTGACGACGACCCGGGTCGAGAGGTGAGCGCGACTCGCGCTCGCTATCCGGCGCGGCCCGGCGCCGCTACTGTGAGTGTCGTGACCGACCTCGCCGACGATCTGCAGCTCGCCCTCGAGCTCGCGCGCCGCGCCGACGCCGTCTCGATCGACCGGTTCCGCGCCGTCGATCTCGAGGTGACGACGAAGCCCGACCGCACGCCCGTGACCGACGCCGACCAGGCCGTCGAGCGCGTCATCCGCGAAGGGCTCGCCGAGGCGC
>JAOASR010000126.1:12452-30692 GCA_030158585.1 Microcella sp. | reverse complement strand
GGCGAGGAGTACGGCACCGCGGCCGGCACGGGCGAGGGCGCCCACCGCCAGTGGATCGTCGACCCGATCGACGGCACCGCCAACTTCCTGCGCGGCATGCCCATCTGGGGCACGCTCATCGCGCTCGCGATCGACGGCGTGCCCGTCGTCGGCGTCGTGAGCTCGCCTGCTCTCGAGCGCCGCTGGTGGGGCGCTCGCGGTCTCGGCGCCTTCGTGCTGCGCACGGGCCCCGCTGCTGAGACGGATGCCCGGCTGCTGCGGGTGAGCGGCGTGCGCGATCTCGCCGACGCCTCGATCTCGTACAACAGCCTGCCCGGGTGGGACGACGCCGGCCGCCTCGAGAGCCTGCTGAACCTGACGCGGACGGCCTGGCGATCGCGCGCGATCGGCGACATGTGGTCGTACATGCTCGTCGCCGAGGGCGTCATCGACCTCGCGGGCGAATTCGACCTGCAGCCCTACGACATGGCGGCGCTGCAGCCCATCATCGAGGAGGCCGGGGGGCGCTTCACCTCGGTCGACGGCGAGGCGGGCCCGTGGCACGGCAGCGCCCTCGCCACCAACGGCCTCGTCCACGACGAGGCCCTCGCACTCGTCGCCCGCGCACCCGACGCGCACTCGCTCGACGAAGAGGAGTAGGAACCCATGACCCAGCCCGACACCGGCGCGCCCACTCGACGCGCCCGCCGTGCCCGCCGCGCCCTCGCCGCCCTCACGGTCGCTGCGGCCGCGATCGCACTGAGCGGCTGCGCCCTCGTGGACCAGTTCACGGGCGGCGGCGGCCCCGAGCGCGACTCCGACGGGCAGATCGTCGGCAGCGAGGACTCGACCGACGTCTTCACGCTGCAGGTCGGCGACTGCCTCAACGACGCCGAGGCGACCGAGCAGGTCGACACCGTTCCCACGACGCCGTGCGACGAGCCCCACGACAGCGAGGTCTACGCCTCGGTCATCCACCCGGACGACGAGTACCCGGGTCAGGAGGCCATTCTCGCGTTCGCCGACGAGGAGTGCCTCGCCGAGTTCGAGGTGTTCGTCGGCGGAGCGTGGGACACCTCGCCCTACGACTTCAGCTACTACTTCCCGACCGAGGGCAGCTGGGGCGAGGGCGACCGCGAGATCCTCTGCGTCATCTACGACCCCGAGGGGCCCGTGACCGGCAGCCTCGAGGGCTCGGCTGTCGAGTAGCCGGATCTCGGCTCCGCGCGCGTCACTGCGGGCGCAGCGCGACGACGATCTTGCCTGCCACCTCGCGGCGCGCGAGGCGGTCGATCGCGGCGTGGGCGCGCTCGAGGGGCGCGACCTCGTCGACGGCCGAGAGCATCCGCCCGCTCGCGAGGTGATCGAGCACGATCGCGAGGTCGTCGCCTGACTCCTTCTGCATGACCATCGCGAGGCGGTGCCGCACCCACGGGTTGAGCAGACTCGCGCGGAACTGACGATCGAGGCCGTCGAGCACGGGTCCGCCGACGTGGTCGGCGCCCACGATGGCGAGCGTGCCGCGGGGCTCGAGCGCGCGGCGCAGCACCGAGAGGCCGCGGCCGTCGGCGGTGTCGATCACGACGTCGAAGCGGCCCCACGAGTCGGGCCCGGGCTCGGCTCGGTAGTCGATCACGCGCTCGGCGCCGAGCGAGCGCACGAGCTCTGCCTTCGCGGCGCTCGCGACACCCGTGACGCGGGCTCCGGCGATGACGGCGAGCTGCACGAGGGCCGAGCCGACGCCTCCCCCGGCGCCGAGCACGAGCACGCTCTGGCCTGCCTGCACGCGAGCGACGTCACGGAGGGCCTGCAGGGCCGTCACGGCCGAGATGGGCTGAGCCGCGGCATCCGTCATCGACACCCCGGCGGGGATGCGCGCGATCTTCGTCACGCGCGCGGCGACGAGCTCGGCGAACGCGCCGGGAGCGGAGCCCGCCACGGCATCACCCACGGCGAAGCCCTCGACGCCCGGGCCGAGCGCCTCGACGCGCCCCGCGAAGGCGAGACCCGGCACGGGCTGCCGCGGCGTGCGCAGGCCGAGGAACGGCCGCACGATCGTCGGGCGGCCCGTCATGAGGTGGATCGTGCCCGAGTCGGGGCTCACGGCCTCGACGCGCACGAGCACCTGTCCGGCGCTCGCGACGGGCGCAAGGTGCTCGCCCCAGCGCAGGGTCTCGGTGCCGCCGTAGCCGCTCTGCACCAGGGCGCGCATCGTCGTGGGGGTCGTCGACGTGGTCATGGTGGTCTCGCTCTCGTCGCGGAACATGGGTGTCGTGTCGGTGCCGGCCGGGGCGCTCACGCGCCGGCGGGGTACTGGAAGACGTCGTCGAGCGGCACCCCGAAGACCCCGGCGATCTGGAACGCGACCTCGAGCGAGGGCGAGTACTTGCCCTGCTCGATGGCGATGACCGTCTGGCGCGTGACGCCGATCGCGGCGGCGAGCTCGGCCTGGGTCATCTCGCCGTGGGCGAAGCGCAGCGCGCGAATGCGGTTCTCGACGCGCGTGGGCCTCACCACGCGGGCACTCCCCCGCGGTAGAGGGCGACCTTCGTGATGCCCTCGAGCAGAGCCGAGGCGTAGAAGCCGAGGAACACCGCGTGGGCGATGAAGAAGTGGTCGACCTCGAGCATCGCGAGCACGAGGGCGGCGAGGGCTCCGATGACGAGCACGGCGCGCGCGGTGTGCTCGGCGCGGGCCGCGATCTGGCGATCGCGCACGTCGGTGGCGCGACCCTCACGACCGCTCATGATCGAGACCGAGATCGTCGCGATGATCATGATGACGATGCCCGCGCCGATGCTCCAGAGCATGGCGTCGATGTAGGGGGCCTCCTCGAGCGGGCCGCCGGCGGCGCGGCCGAGCAGCACGACGCCGTAGACGGCGGCGGTGAGCACGCCGACGATGAGGCCGAGCCACGCCACTTTCTCTTCGTGAGCCATGGGGTCTCCTTGCGATCGAGGCGGATGTCAAGAATTGCTGACACGCTCAAGGTAAAGCGCACCGGACATCCTGTCAATGATTTTTTACACACTCGATGCGGCGGATGCTCGTGCGAGCGCTCCCCGTCACGATCGTGCCGGTCGGGCTAGCGTCGATGAGGTGACCGACTCGACCTCTGCCGCCGCTCCCGCCACTCCGTTCCACTCCCTCGACGCCTACATCGCCCTGCCGCGCGTCGAGGGCCTCGCTCTCTCGCCCGACGGCGAGCGCGTCGTGCTCACGGTCGCGACGCTGTCGGCCGACCGCACGCGGTACGAGCGCGCACTGTGGGAGGTGCCCGCGCACGGCGACGGTGCCCCGCGGAGGCTGACGCGCTCGGCGAAGGGCGAGACGGGGGTCGCGTTCACGCGCGAGGGCGACGTGCTGTTCGTCTCGGGCCGGCCGGATGTCGAGGCCGAGAAGGATCAGGAGGCCGGCCAGCTGTGGCTGCTGCCCGCGCGCGGCGGCGAAGCGCGACCGATCACGCGCCTCGCGGGCGGTGTCGGCGGAGTCGCCGCGACCGCGCTCGAGGCCGACACCATCGTGATCGCAGCCGACCTGCTGCCGAGCAGCGAGACCGTCGAGGACGACGCCGCGTCGCTCGCGACGCGCACCGAGAAGAAGATCGCCGCGATCCTGCATGAGACCTACCCCGTGCGCTACTGGGATCACGACCTCGGCCCCGCCGAGCCGCACCTGCTCGCCCTCGCGCTCGGCGAGCTCGTCGACGTCGTGCCCGATCGCTCGCCCGAAGCCGCACCCGGCGATGCCGCGCCCGAGACGCTCTCCGAAGCGGTCGCCGCGCCCTCCCCTGGCGAGGCGAACCCGGCCGCCGCGACCGACGCCGCCCGCACTCCGTACCCGTCGACGCTCCCCCGCCCGCGCGATCTCACCCCGCACCCCGGCCGCTCGGCCGACACCGCCGGCCAGGCGCTCACGCCCGACGGCCGCACGCTCATCGCCTCGCTGCGCGTGCCGAGCCGTGGCCTCGAGCGCTATGAGCTCGTCGCGATCGACGTCGCGACGGGCGAGCGCCGCACGATACTCGGCGAGGAGGCCGTGCACTACGAGTACCCGACCCTCAGCCGTGACGGGCAGACGCTCGCCTACGTGCGCGCACCGTTCAGCACGCCCGCCGGCCCGGGCGACCAGGAGCTGTGGGTGAGCGACCTCGACGGCGGCAGCCCGCGCCGTCTCGCCGCCGACTGGGATCGCTGGGTCGCCGAGCTCGAGTTCGCGCCCGACGGCGAGAGCCTGCTCGTGATCGCCGACGACGACGGCCGCGCGCCCGTGTTCCGGGTGCCGCTCGACGGCGGCGCCGTGCAGCGCCTCACGAGCGACGGGTTCGCCTACGCGAACCTGAGGGTGGATGCTCGCACCGGCGATGTCGTCGCCCTGCGCTCCTCGTGGCAGGCGCCCGCGCATCCCGTGCGCATCGATGCGCGTACGGGCGAGGCGACGGCTCTCGCGACGCCGGCCGCGCCGCCCACCCCGCTCGGCGAGCTCGTCGAGGTCGAGACGACCGCGGCCGACGGCGCGCGCGTCCGCGGCTGGCTGCTCACCCCCGAGGGGGCGTCGGCCGAGAGCCCCGCGCCGCTGCTGCTGTGGATTCACGGCGGGCCGCTCAACAGCTGGAACGCGTGGAGCTGGCGCTGGGCGCCGCAGCTCGCCGTCGCGCGCGGCTACGCGGTGCTGCTGCCTGACCCGGCGCTCTCGACCGGCTACGGCCTCGACTTCATCGCCCGCGGCTGGAACGCGTGGGGCGCCGCTCCGTTCACCGACCTCATGGCGATCACCGACGCCGTCGAGCAGCGGCCCGAGATCGACGAGACCCGCACGGCCGCGATGGGCGGCTCGTTCGGCGGCTACATGGCCAACTGGGTTGCCGGGCACACCGACCGGTTCCGCGCGATCGTGACGCACGCGAGTCTGTGGGCGCTCGACCAGTTCGGCGGCACGACCGACAACTCGGCCTACTGGCTCGGCATCTTCGACGAGGCGGGGCTCGACGCGAACTCGCCGCACCACGCGATCGGCGACATCGTGACGCCGTTGCTCGTCATCCACGGCGATCGCGACTACCGCGTGCCGATCGGCGAGAGCCTGCGCCTCTGGTCAGACCTCGCCTCGCACCATGCCGCCGACGACGGAACGATGCCGCACAAGTTCTTGTACTTCCCCGACGAGAACCACTGGGTGCTCAAGCCCCAGCACGCGATCGTCTGGTACGAGACGGTCTTCGCGTTCCTCGACCAGCACGTGCGCGGCGAGAAGTGGGTGCGGCCGAAGAACCTCGGCTAGCGCTGGTCGACGATCTGCTTGCCGAGCGGCAGCAGCGCGACGGGCACCATCTTGAGGTTGGCCCACGCAAAGGGCAGACCGATGATCGTGATGGCGAGCGCGATGGCCGAGGCGATGTGGCCGAGCGCGAGCCACCAGCCGGCGAGCACGACCCAGACGACGTTGCCGATCGCCGAGCCGACGCCCGCGGTCGGGCGGTCGACGACCTCTTTGCCGAACGGCCACAGCGCGTACACGCCGAGCCGCCACGAGGCGATGCCCCACGGAATCGTGATGATGAGGACGACCATCAGCAGCGCGGCGAACGCGTAGCCCACGAAGAGCCAGAAGCCCGAGAGGATGAGCCAGATGATGTTGAGCAGCGTGCGCACGGCGACCTCGATCGGGGCTGGAGGGTGAGTCGACTCGCACAGCGCGTGATGATGACCAGTGGTGGAGATGGGGGGAATCGAACCCCCGTCCACTGCTGTGAGCCGCTGCCTTCTACGGGCGTAGTCTGCTGAGACGTTCTGCTCGGCCCCGACCTTTGTTGCAGACCCCTAGGTCGACGGGCCCAGCCTCAGTTCAAGTCCCGCGTGCACCTGAGACGCAAACACGCAGCGAGCCTCCTTGATGACGCCAGTGACCGGGGCGGAGGCGAACCCGGACTGACGGACTATCTACTCTGCCTTAGGCGGCGAGAGCGAAGTCGGTGCGCTTAGCATTGGCACCTGTTGTTTGCAGAGATCGTTAACGAGATAACCCTGCATCCTCGACCCGCTTCTCAACGTTTCGCAGGCAATGTCGAAACCGATCATCCCCGTGCGCACCTCGAGCCGCCGACGCATCGGCGGCCTCTTGAGAGGTGGGTCATCATCACGCGCTGTGGAGTTGAGAACGGACGGTCGTGACGCTGATCGAGAAGACCGAGCACCGACTGATCGCCCTGCGAGTGCTCCATCGAGCACAGCCCTACAGTATACGTCACCGCTGACAATCCGTCGAAGGAGACCCATGGCCGAGACGACCATCACCGTGCGCGGCACCGCTCGCGCCGAGCACGCCCCCGACCGCGCAGTGGTCGAGTTCTCGATCGGTGCGACGAGCCCCGAGCGCTCTCCGGCGCTCACGAGCACGCGCGAGGCCCTCGAGCGCATCGCCGATGCTCTCGAAGCGCACCGCGCCTCGGGCGCCGTGCACGACTGGTCGGCGGACGACGTGCGCGTGCACTCCGACCGCGAGTGGGTCGGTGAGGGCCGCCCGCCCGTCGTGAAGCACCGCGCCTCGGTCTCGGGCACCGTCACAGTGCTCGGCGAGAGCATTCGCGTCGTGCTTCCCGAGCTGCTCGACCTCATCGGCGCCGACCCGCTCGCGCGCGTCGACGGCATCACCTGGTCGCTCACCGACGACCGCTACGCCGACGCGATCGCCGCCGTGCGCGACGACGCCGTGCAGGACGCGGTCGCGAAGGCGACCGCCTACGCCCGCAGCATCGGACGCGGGCAGATCGACGTGGTCGCCCTCGCCGATCCGGGGATGCTCGGCGCGGGCGGCGATGCCCCCCAGCCGCGCATGGAGCGCGCCATGGCGCTCATGGCCGGCGCGCCGGGTGACGGCGCGTTCGAGCTGCGGCCGGAGCCCGTCGTCATCCACGCGACGGTCGAGCTGCGAGCGATCGCGCGCTGACGCTCAGTCGGTCGAGACGCGCTCGCCGCGCGCGCTCGGCGAGTTCTCGAGCGCTCCCGTGCGCCGCGCGCGGAGGTCGAGCAGCGCGAGCACGAGAGCGACGCTGACGAAGGAGATGATCACGAGGGCTGCGTGCAGGAACGCATCCTGGTAGACCGTGACCCGGCCCGCCGTGCCCTCCTCGGCGTAGATCGTCGCGTAGAACGCGGCGGTGGCTGCGGCGATGCCGACCGCGGTGCCGGCGCGCTGCCCGACCTGGCCGATCGAGCCCGCGACTCCGGCCGACGTGAGGGGAACATCCGCCAGCGTCAGCGTCTGATTGGGGGCGATGACCGCGCCGCCGCCCGCCCCCGCGAGGGTCATGAAGCCCGCGATCGCCCACGGCGAGAGATCGGCGGGGAGCAGGAACGCCGAGGCGAGGACTCCCCCGAAGCCGCCGATGACACCCACGAGACCCCACACGACCACCGGTCGGCCGATCGTCGTCGCGACGCGGCCGCTGTACCAGGAGGTCACGGCCGAGGCGAGAGCGAACGGGATCGTCACCATGCCGGCGTAGACGGGCTCGAGACCGAGACCGAACTGCAGGAAGAGCGACAGCGTGAGGAAGGTCGCCGGCATGGCGGCGAAGTAGGCCGTCGCGATGAGTGTGCCGTTGCGGTAGCCGCCGATGCGGAAGAGCGCGAAGTCGACGATCGCCGCCCGGCCGCGAGCGGTGTAGCCGCGCTCCCAGAGCACGAAGACCGTCGCGAGGCCCGCGAAGACGGCGAGCCACCACCAGCGCGCGGGGTCGTCGCTCGGCGAGCCCGTCGTCAGTACGAACGGGAGCATGAGGCTCAGCACCGTGCCGCCGAGGAGGGCCGTGCCGAACAGGTCGAGATCGCGCGGGCCGTGCGCATCCGGCTGCGTGCGGGGCAGGAGCTTGTACGCGAACGGGAACAGCGCGATCACGAGCGGCACGTTCATCCAGAAGATGAGGCGCCAGCCGAGGTCGGGCCCGCCGACGCCGATGAGCAGCCCGCCGAGCGTCGGACCGAACGCGGTCGAGAGGCCGATGACCGCGCCGAAGATGCCGAACGCCCGACCGCGCGCTGCGCCCGTGAAGAGCTGCTGCGTGAGCCCGAGCACCTGCGGCATGAGCAGACCCGCCGAGACGCCCTGCAGAATGCGCGAGGCGGCGAGGAGCTCGACCGTCGGCGCGATCGCGCACAGCAGGCTCGCGACGAGGAACACCACGAGGCCGATGAGGAACATGCGACGCCGCGAGTGCAGGTCGCCGAAGCGCCCCGAGGGGACGAGCACGATGCCGAACGCGAGAACGTAGCCGGCGACGATGAGCTGGATCTCGGTCGGGCTCGCCGAGAACGCGCCCTCGATCGCGGGGATGGCGACGTTGACCTTCGACAGGTCGAGGATCGTGAGCGAGGCGACGGCCACCGCGACCGCGAAGGCCTGCCAGCGCGTGCGCTCGCTCACGCCGTCGTCGCCGACGCCGATCGGCCTCGCCGCTCCCGCCCCCGCGTCCCGGGCCTCGGAGGGTCGCGAGGCGGGAGGGTTCGATCGTGCGGTCACGAACGACGAGCCTACGCGCGGCGCCTGGGCCGAGCGTTCAGGCGATGAGTCCGCGCTCAGACGATGAGCCAGCGCTCAGGCTATGAGCCAGCGCTCAGTCGCCGAGATTCTTGCGGCTCGACATCGCGCGATCGGCCTCGCGCTTGTCCTGCCGCTCGCGCAGCGCGTGGCGCTTGTCGTACTCGCGCTTGCCCTTCGCGACCGCGAGCTCGACCTTGGCGCGGCCGTCGCTGAAGTAGATGCTCAGCGGCACGAGGGTGTAGCCGCCCTCTTTGGTCTTCTGGCTGATCTTGATGATCTGCGCCTTGTGCAGCAGCATCTTGCGCTTGCGGCGGGGCGGGTGGTTGGTCCACGTGCCCTGCGAGTACTCGGGAATGTGCACGGCGTCGAGCCACGCCTCGCCCCCGTCGATGAAGCCGTAGCCGTCGACGAGGCTCGCGCGGCCCATGCGCAGCGACTTCACCTCGGTGCCGCTCAGCACGAGGCCCGCCTCGAAGGTGTCTTCGATCGTGTAGTCGTGACGCGCCTTGCGGTTGGTGGCGACGACCTTGCGACCCTGCTCCTTGGGCATGTGCCATCACCTCCGGTTCGGCAGTCGGATGCTCGCCCGCGAGCGCGGGGAGCCCTCCAGCATACCCGCGGCAGCGCCCCGCTACACGCGCAGGTAGCGCGAGATGGCGACGTTCGCCGACACGGCTGCGAGCAGCGCCCCGGCCCCCAGGAGTACCGGAACCACGAGCAGCGCGTCCTCCAGCCCGACGAACGACGTTTGCGGCAGCGTCTGCGAGAGGTAGCCCTGCACGAAGAAGTGCACGATCGCGACGACCGCACCGGCGGCGAGCACCGAGCCGATGAGCGCCGCGACGACGCCCTCGATGACGAACGGCGTCTGGATGAACCGGTTCGAGGCGCCGACGAGCCGCATGATGCCGAGCTCGCGCCTTCGCGAGAAGGCCGAGAGCCGGATGGTGGTGGCGATGAGCAGGGCGGCCGCGACGAGCATGAGCGCTGCGATGCCGATCGCGGTGAAGCTGGAGGCGTTGAGGATGTCGAAGATCTGGTCGAGGTAGGAGCGCTGGTCGACGACGCTCTCGACGCCCGCGAGCCCGCGCAGGGCATCCGCCAGAATCTGGCTCTGCGTCGGGTCGACGAGGTTGACCCAGTACGCCTCGGTCATGAGCTCGGGCGTGACGAGCGAGGCGATCGCGTTGCCCTCGAACTGCTCCTGGAAGTTCGCGAACGCCTGCTCGCGGTCTTCGAAGTAGTAGGCCTCGATGAACGGCGCGAGGGTCGGCGACTCGAGTTGCGCCTCGACCTGGGCGATCTGCTCGGGCGTCGCCGCGGTCTGGCCGCACGTGCCCACGGTCGAGAAGTCGGTGCAGAAGTACACGGCGACCTGGGCGCGGTCGTACCAGTACGACTTCATCTGGTTGATCTGGGCCTGCAGCAGGATCGCGGTGCCGACGAAGGTCAGCGAGATGAACGTCACGAGCACGACCGAGACGACCATCGAGAGGTTGCGGCGCAGCCCCTGGCCGACCTCGCCGAGAACGAGCGCGAGCCTCATCGCCAGCCCTCCGTCGAGGTCGCCGCCGGGCCCACGCCGGGGCCGCTCTGCGGGATGACGATGTCGGTCGGCATGACCGGCACGGCCTGCGTGACGTACCCGCCGCCGCGCTCGTCGCGCACGACGCGACCGCCGACGAGCTCGACGACGCGGCGCTGCAGCCGGTCGACGATGCCCGCGTCGTGCGTGGCCATGAGCACGGTCGTACCGTTGGCGTTGATGCGCTCGAGCAGCGTCATGATGCCCATGCTCGTGGTGGGGTCGAGGTTTCCGGTCGGCTCGTCGGCGAGCAGGATCGACGGCTTGTTGACCACCGCACGCGCGATCGCGACGCGCTGCTGCTCACCACCCGAGAGCTCGTGCGGGAAGCGCTCGGCCTTGCCGTCGAGCCCCACCATGGCGAGCACGTCGGGCACGGCCTCGTGGATGAATCCCTTGCTCTTGCCGATCACCTGCAGCGTGAACGCGACGTTGTCGAAGACGGTTTTGTTCGGCAGCAGACGGAAGTCTTGGAAGACGACGCCGAGGTTGCGCCGGAAGTACGGCACCTTGCGGCTTGAGATGCGGTTGAGGTCCTGCCCGAGCACGTGGATCGAGCCCGTCGAGGGGCGGTCCTCTTTGAGCACGAGCCGCAGCATGCTCGACTTGCCCGAGCCGGAGGCGCCGACCATGAACACGAACTCGCCGCTGAGCACCTCGAGGCTGACGCTGTTGAGCGCCGGCTTCGCGGTACCGCGGTAGACCTTGGTGACCTCGTCGAATCGAATCATCGCGGGTCAGCCTAAGCCGGGGTTCGGGGGCCGTCAGGAGCGACACCCGACCGGCTCACAACCGACCGATGCGCGGATGCTCCGCCGACGCCGCTCAGCGCCCGAGCAGGCGCGCGATGAAGCCCGTGCGCGGCTCGTTCTCGTGGCCGGGGCAGCGCTGGTCGCGCGGCACGCCCCGCATGACCTGGTCGACGTGCTGGCCGCAGCCGGTCCAGGTGGTCTTGCCGCAGCGACGGCAGGTGGCGGGTGAGCACATGGGCGCATCCTTTCGGTCGAGACGTTCAGAATATACCCCCGGGGGTATTATGATCGCATCGGGGCGGCCACGGTCGCCCCGTCCCGTCGCTCACTCGCTCGAAGGAATCCCATGCGCTCTCTCCGTCGCCTGCTCGGCTCAGCCCTCGTCGCTCTCTCGCTCGGCGCGCTGCTCTCGGCGTGCGCACCCGCCGCCGAGCCGCTCGAGCTCACCGACGACACGGTCATCATCGACGTGCGCACGCCCGCCGAGTTCGCCGAGGGCCACCTCGACGGCGCCCTCAACATCGACGTGCAGTCGGCCGAGTTCGACGCCCTCATCGCCGAGCTGCCGACCGACGGCGACTACGTCGTGTACTGCCGCTCGGGCAACCGCTCGGCCACGGCGATCGGCCGCATGGAGCAGGTCGGGTTCACCTCGCTCGTCAACGGCGGCAGCCTGCAGCAGGCGGCCGACGCGACGGGCCTCGAGATCGTGCGCTGATCAGCGCGAGCGTGCACGCGGCGGGCGCACCGGCCTGAGGCCTAGTCTTCGATCTTGCGCTTGCGCCACTTGATGCCCGCGGCGAGAAACGCGTCGAGGTCGCCGTCGAACACCTTCGACGGGTTGCCCTCTTCGTACTCGGTGCGCAGATCTTTCACCATCTGGTACGGCGCGAGAACGTACGAGCGCATCTGATCGCCCCAGCTGGCGGTGATCGTGCCGGCGAGCTCCTTCTTGGTCGCCGCCTCCTGCTCCTTCTGGATCAGCAGCAGGCGCGACTGCAGCACGCGCATCGCGGCGGCGCGGTTCTGGATCTGGCTCTTCTCGTTCTGCATCGACACGACCGTGCCGGTCGGGAGGTGCGTGATGCGCACGGCCGAGTCGGTCGTGTTGACGCTCTGCCCGCCGGGGCCCGACGAGCGGAAGACGTCGACGCGGATGTCGGACTCGGGGATCTCGATCTCGGCGGTCTCCTCCATGAGCGGGATGACCTCGACGGCCGCGAAGCTCGTCTGGCGCTTGCCCGCCGCTCCGAAGGGGCTCATGCGCACGAGGCGGTGCGTGCCGGCCTCGACGCTCAGCGTGCCGAAGGCGTAGGGCGCGTCGATCTGGAAGGTCGCGCTCTTGATGCCCGCCTCTTCGGCGTACGAGGTGTCCATGACGGTCGCCGAGTAGCCGTGCTTCTCGGCCCACCGCAGATACATGCGCAGCAGCATGTCGGCGAAGTCGGCCGCATCGACGCCGCCCGCGCCCGCGCGAATGGTGATGACGGCCGGGCGGTCGTCATACTCGCCGTCGAGCAGCGTCTGCACCTCCATGTCGCCGAGCGTCTTCTCGATCGCGTCGAGCTCGCTCACGACCTCGGCCGCGGCGTCGTCGTCGTCGGCCTCCTTCGCCATCTCGAGCAGCACGTCGAGGTCGTCGAGGCGCTGCTCGAGCTCGGTGATGCGGCGCAGCTCGGTCTGCCGGTGGCTGAGGGCGCTCGTGATCTTCTGCGCCTTCTCGGTGTCGTCCCAGAGGTCGGGGGCGCTCGCCTGCTCGCTCAGCTCGGCGACGGCGGCGGCGAGGCCCTCGACGTCGACGACCGACTTGATGTCGCGGAAGGTGGAGCGGGCGGCGGCGATGCGCTCGGCGATGTCGAGTTCGATCATGTCGCCCCCAGCCTACCCGCGGGCTGGCGGGCCGAGCCGGGCGTAGCATCGCCTGGTCATGTCGTCGCCCGAGCCCGCCTTCCGCTTCGGAGCGATCGCCGCACCCGCCTTCGTGCCGACGCTGCTGTTCACGATCGGCGAGGGCGCCATCATGCCGCTCATCCCGGCTCTCGCGGCCCGCCTCGGCGCCGACCTCGCGACCTCGGGGCTCGTCGCGTCGATGATCGTCGTGGGCGTGCTGCTGGGTGACATTCCCGCGGGCTGGATCGTGGGGCGCCTCGGCGAGTGGTCGACGATGCTCGGCGCCTCCGGGCTCGCGGCGGCGGGCATCCTGCTCTCGGTTCTCGCGACCTCGGCGGGGATGCTCGGCGCGGGCATGCTCGTGCTCGGGTTCGCCGCGGCCGTGTTCGGGCTCGCTCGGCACGCGCTGCTCACGAACGTCGTGCCCGCCCCCTACCGCGCGCGCGCCCTGTCGACGCTCGGCGGCACGTTCCGCCTCGGGCTGCTCATCGGCCCCTTCCTCGCCGCCGCGCTCGTCACGGTCACGGGCGACGTGGTCTCGGTGCTGTGGTTCGCGCTCGCGATGTGCGCGCTGGTCGCGGTGAGCATCCTCGCCCTTCCCGACCCCGAGCGGATGCTGCACCATCGCTCGACCCCCGCGGGCTCGGCGCTCGGGGTCACCGCGGTCTTCGGCACGATCGCCGCGCGCCGCCACGTGCTCGCCCGCCTCGGCGTCGGAGCGCTCACCGTCGCGGCCCTGCGCTCGGTGCGCGGCGTGATCCTGCCCCTGTGGGCCGTGAGCATCGGGCTCGGCGAGGCGCAGACGGCGCTCATCATCGGCGTCGCGGGCGGCATCGACTTCGCCCTGTTCTGGTTCGGCGGCTGGCTCATGGATCGCTTCGGCCGCCTCTACACGGCCGTGCCGTCGATGATCGGTCTCGGCCTGGGCCTCATCTGCCTCGCACTCACGGCGGGAGTCGACGACCCCGTGCCGTGGTTCGTGGCGGTCGCCGTGTGGCTCGCGCTCGCGAACGGCATCGGCGCGGGCGTGCTCATGACGATGGGGTCAGACCTCGCGGGGCGCGAGAATCCGGCGCCGTTCCTGTCGGCGTGGCGATTCACGATGGATGCCGGGGGCGCGTCGGCCCCGCTGCTGCTGTCGGCGATCACCGCCGCTGCGGGACTCGCCGCGGCCTCGGCGACGCTCGGCGTCGTGGGGCTCGTCGGAGCCGTGCTGCTCGCGCGGTACATCCCGCGCCAGCTGCCGCGCGACGACGACTGAGGGCTCGCCGCCCGGGTCAGGACTGGCGCGACTCGGCGTGCTCGGGCTCGCCGGCGTCGCCCTCGCCGGGCTCGGAGAGCTCGACGGGCGTGTGCCCGGGCTCGATGAGCGGCTCGGGTGCGACGTACTCGACGGCCTCGGCGTGGATCGGCTCGCCGTCGTCGACGTCATCGTCGTCGACCTCGGCGTCGCTCGTCTGGTCGCTCGGCGTCTCGGCGGGCGTCTCGGTCTCGGTCGGCGCGCTCGGAACGGAGGGCGCGCTGTCGGCCGACGCGGGGCTGTCGACCGAGGCGGGGCTGTCGGCCGACGCGGGGCTGTCGACCGACGCGGGGCTGTCGAGCGAGGCAGGGCTGTCGACGGAGGCCGCGCTCGACGGCACGGCGACGTCGGCGGTCTGACCGTCGGCGTGCTCGACGTCGGGTGCGTCGACCGGCTCGGCGCTCGCCTCGGGCTCAGCACCGGCGTCGGCTTCGGGCTCGGCGCTGCTCGCGGGCTCGCTGCTGCTCGTCGGCTCGGAGCTGCTGCTGACGGGCGCCGACGCCTCGAGGGGCATGTTGGCGGCCATCTTCACGGCGGGGTGCGCGTCGGTGTTGACGTCGGCGGGCTCGACGGGAACCATCTCGGACTCGGCCGCCGGCACCTCGGTGAAGGCGCTCGAGGGCAGGTCCTTCTCGTCGGCGACGATCGCCTCGATGACGCGGCGCGCGACGCCCTCGGGCTCGTAGCCGGTCGGAAGCTTGGGCGCCTCGCCCGCGATGGGGTGCCGCGAGAGCTCGGTCTCGGTGTGCCCGGGGCGAGCATCCAGCACACGGATGCCCTGCCGGCGCAGCTCGCGGGCGGCGACCTGCTGGTAGACGGCGAGCGCCGACTTGACCGCCGAGTAGGCGCCGAGGCCCGAGGTGGGCGCTTCGCTGACGAGTCCGCTGAAGTTCACGATGAACGGAGTGGAGCCTTCGGCCTTCGCTTCGGCGAGCGCCGGGGTCGCGGCGCGCACGATGCGCATCGGGGCTAGGGCGTTGACCTGCCAGAGCTCGTCGAGCACCTCGTCGCTCGTCTCGGCGATCGGGCCGAAGGCGACGACGCCCGTTGCGTTGATGACGCCGTCGAGGCGGCCGTAGGCCATGACGGAGGTCGCGACGAGGGTGCGGGGCAGCTCGGGGTCGCGCAGGTCGCCGGCGATCGAGATGCCGCCGACCTCGAGGGCGTCGAGGGCCGACTGGGAGCGGCCCGTGAGCACGAGATTCGCGCCGGCCTCAGACAGCTGCCGCGCGAGATGCCGACCCAAACCCCCGGTCGCGCCGAGGATGAGGATCGAAGAGCCAGCCAGTTCAGCCATGGAAGCAACCTAACCACACCGTCTGCGAGTGCGATAAAGCGGCCTCACGGGGTTGACGGAGGCTCATCGCTGAAGCACGCTTCGCGCTTCGGCCGTGACGTCGATGCGCACGCCCTCAGGCACGAAGAGCGTCACGACCGGAGGGCGCCAGTACGACGAGAGGCTCACGACCGCCGTGACGCCGTCGTCGCTCGCCGCGCGTTCGAGCACGACCTCGTCGAGCCCGCCAAGAGGTGCCTCACGCAGATAGGCGGCGACGTCTCGGGCGACGTCGGCGCTCGCCAGGGCCGGACGCAGCTCGCCGTCGACGATCGCGACGTCGTCAAGGTCGAACGACTCGGCGCCGACGAGCGCGGCGCCGTCGGCGAGAGTGAAGAGTCGCTTGCGCTCGAGGTAGAGCGAGGTCGCGGCCGTCACGAGCAGCACGAGCACGAGCGCGAGCGCGACGAAGCCCGCGATGAGCGGCAGGATCGACCCGCGGTCGTCGGCGAGGGCGCGCCGCGAGACCGACCCGGGGCGTGCAGGGCCGCGGCGAGCCTGCCTCACGGACCCTCCCGGAATCGGGATACCCGCTGCGTCGCGCTCGCCTCGATCGGCACGGCCCCGGGCGCCCGCACATCGAGGATCGACGGCACGAGCGGCAGCGGCACTCGTGCGTCGATCGTCACGGTGACCCAGCTGCGGCGAGCGAGGCAGTCGTTCGGGTCGGGCGAGCAGGTGATCGAGATGCGGGTCTCGGCGTTCACGCCGTGGTCGTCGAGCGCGAGCTCGAGGGCTCGGGCCGCCGCCGCTTCGCCCGCGTCGATGCTCGGAGCCTGCACGAACACACGCGCCGCCTGCCGCGCCGCTCCCTCGGTCGCGAGCGCCGCCGATTGCACGACGGCGACGAGGATCACGAGGTAGATGATCGGCACGAGCAGCAGCAGCCCCGCGGTGAGGAACTCGATCGACGCCGAGCCCTCGTCGCCAGCGTGCCCGCGCCCGCGCTCAGCCGCGCGGTTCGATCGCGGCACGGCCCGTCACCTCCAGCCCGTCGTCGAGACCGGCCATGCCGAGCAGCGGCAGCGGCGCGCGCACCGTGACGACGACCATCGGCACGCCGCCCTCGTCGCGGCGCGTCGCGGCGATCGCGCCGGCGTACCCGGGGCCGAGCGCGGTGGTGATGAGGTCGCGACTGCGCTCGACCCCGGCCTCGAGCGAGCTGTCGGCGAGGGCCGCGTGCCGGGCGCCCTCTGCGGCCGCGTCGATGAGCGTCGAGCGGATGTGGGCGGCGAGCGCTACCTGCATGACCGAGAGCACCACGAGGGTCAGGAGCGTGCCGACGAGCACGAACTCGACCGTCGCGGAGCCGTCATCGCGACGCCACCGCCCCATCAGAATCCGGTGACGCGATCGATCGCCTGCTGGAACACGCCGCTCAGCGCGGGGCCCGCGAGCGCCCAGATGACGATCACGAGGCCCGCGGTCATGAGCGTGATGAGCACCCAGCCGGGCACGTCTCCGCGGTCGTCGTCGCGAAATCGGTCGCGGAGAGTCGTCAACCAGGACATGACGGATCCTTTCATCAGGGGTGAGCGCCGACAGGATGCGCGGGCGCGGGGGCGGGATGCGGCGACTCTCCACAGCGGTGCGGTGCAGGTCGCTCACAGCCCGAGCTGCAGCACCATGAGGCCGGGCCACACGGCGAAGAGGACGGTCACCGGGAGGATGAGGAAGACGAGCGGCACGAGCATCGCGACCTCGCGCTTGCCGGCCGCCTCGAGCACGCGACGCTTCGACTCCTCTCGGGCGTCGAGGGCGTGTGCCCGCAGCACCTCCGCGAGCGGAGTGCCGCGCTCGAGAGCCGCGAGCACCTGGTCGATGAGGCGCGCGACGGCGGGCATCGCCAGGTCGTCGCGAAGTTCGGCGAGCGCTCGCGCCAGCGGCTGACCGGCGGCGGTGCGGCTGACGACGCGCGCGAACTCTCCGGCGAGCTCGCCCGAGCCCGTGTGCGCGATGCGACGGAGCGCGTCGAGGATCGGCTCGCCCGCCGAGACGCTGAGGGCGAGGAACTCGACCACCGTCGGGAACTCCTCGCTCATGCGCGCCACGCGTCGTCGGGCGGCGCGCGCGAGCAGAGCATCCGTCGCCCCGATACCGGCGACCGCCCCCGCGACGAGACCCGCCAGACCGACCGGAACCAGCCCGAGGCCGTCGCGCCCCGCGACAATGCCGGCAGTCGCACCCAGGGCGGCTCCCAGGGCCGCGCCGAGCAGCTGTCGAGCGCGGTGCGCGGCGACCGTCGACGTCGATCCGGCCTGACGCAGCCGCGTGGCGATCACGCGCGCGCCGCCAAGGACCCCCTCGAGCGACCGCACGAGTCCGTCGACGAGCGGAGAGAGCACCGCCCCGACGATCGGCAGCGGATCAGAGCTGCGCGGTCGCGTCATCTGTCGCGCCTCTTCCGACAGATCGACGAGGTACGGAGCGAGACGGGTCGCCAGTCGTGGTCGGCCGACGCGCGGGGCGAGGGAGACGAGCAGCCAGAGCCCCGTGCCGAGCGCGGCTCCGGCGAGCAGTGCGAGGGCTATGGTCGGCGTCATCGAAACCACCGTCCTTCCTCGGGCAGACGCCCCAGGGCGATCATGAGGCGGTAGGCGACGAGCGTGACGGCGAGCCCGACGAGAACCAGCGCCGCGCCCCCCGCGGTGTTGTAGGCCGCGGCCGCCTCGGGCCGCGTACCGAGCAGCAGGAGGACGATCCAGGGTGCGGCGACGCCGAGTCGCGCAGCATTGCGCACCCACGACTGGCGCGCATCGACCTCGGCGCGCACAGCGGCGTCGGTGCGCAGATACTGCGCGAGCGAGCGCAGCACACCGGGAAGCTCGGTGCCGCCCACCTCTCGCGCCATGCGCAGCGT
>JAOASR010000126.1:9556-12442 GCA_030158585.1 Microcella sp. | reverse complement strand
CGTCTCGATGATGCGGTCGGCGACGGGATCGGCGAGCGCGGTCTTGAGGTCGTCGAGCGCCTCGCCGAAGCGGGCCGTGCGCGCGTACTCGCGCCGGAACTCGCGGAAGGGGCCCCGCACGCCGTCGGGTGCAGACTCAGCGAGGGCGCCGATCGCCTCAGGCAGACCCAGACCGGCACGGATGCCCGACACGAGATGATCGACGACGTCGGGCCACACCTGCCGCAGTGCGCGGCGCCGTGCCGCCGCCCGAGCCTGCAGAGCGACGATCGGCAGGCTCGCCGCGACGAGGCCCGTGACCGGCGCGAGGGCGGCGACCGGCACGAGGATGGCGACCACGGCCGCGCCGATGACGCCGACGAGAGCGACGATCGCGAGCAGAGCGACGGGGCTCGCGGTCGAGAGACCCGCGCGCGCGAGCAGCTCGGCGAAGGGGCGCAGCAGCGGTCGCTCGCGATCGGCGCTGGGGCGGCGGGGCCAGAGCCAGGGCGAGGCGACGAGCAGGGTGCCGCTGGCCAGCATGAGCGCGGCGAGGATCGTCGTCATGCCGCGATGACCAGTCGAGGATCGAGGCCGGCGGCGACGAACTTCTCACGTCGCGCCGGCAGCGCGCCGGTCGGCGACAGCTCGCCATGACTGCGGTGGAAGATCGTGTCGACCTCGATCCCGCCCTCGGCCAGGGTGCCGGTCGGCGCGACAATCTCGGCGACGCGACGCTGACCTCCCGCGACGAGCTCGCAGTGCACGACGATGTCGATCGCGCTCGCGACGGTCGGGATGACGAAGGCCGAGTCGATGTTGCGTCCGGCGAGAAGCGGCAGCGTCGAGAGCTTCACGAGCGCGTCGCGCGCGCTGTTGGCATGGAGGCTGCACGCCCCGGGCAGGCCGCTGTTGAGCGCGATCAGGAGGTCGAGAGACTCGGCCTCGCGCACCTCGCCGACCACGAGTCGGTCGGGGCGCATGCGGAGCGCCTCCTTGATGAGCCGTCTGAGCGAGATCTCGCCCGTGCCCTCGAGGTTGGGACTGCGGCACTGCATTGCGACGCAGTCGGGTGCGTGGAGGTCGAGCTCGAAGGTCTCCTCCACCGTGACGATGCGCTCGCTCGGCCGCGCGCTCGCGAGCAGGGAGCCGAGCATCGTCGTCTTGCCCGACTGCGTCGCCCCCGAGACCAGGATGTTGCAGCCGGCGAGCACCGCCATGCGCAGGAACTCAGCGGCCTGCGGCGTGAGCGAGCCGAGCTCGACGAGGCGCATGAGGTCGCGGATGCGCTGCGAGAACTTGCGCACGTTGACGGCCCAGTGGGCGCGCGTCACGTCGGGGATGACCACGTGCAGTCGCGAGCCGTCGGGCAGGGAGGCGTCGACGAACGGCGAGCTCAGGTCGACGCGACGCCCGGTGGCCTGCAGCATGCGCTCGACGAGCGTGCGCACCTGCTCGTCGGTGAGGCGCACGTCGGTGCGCTCGCTCACGCCGCGACGCGCGATGAAGACGGCGTCGGGGCGATTGATCCAGATCTCTTCGACCGTGGGGTCGTCGAAGAAGGGCTGCAGCGGGCCGTACCCGGTGAGACCCGCGAGCACCTGGCCGAAGGCGTGGGCCTCGTCGGCGATGCGGGGCAGCGAGCCGGCGAGCGAGCGCTCGGCGTAGACACGCAGCTCTTCACGGACGAGACGCTCGGCCGTATCGGGATCGCTCAGCAGATCGAGCCGCTCGCTGCGCACGCGCTCGCGAACCCGGTCGGTGATGGCAGAGACGGCGGTGGACATGCGCGACATGGTCGCCCGGCGGCGGGCGGGCGTCCCTCGCTTCTCCACAGCCTGGATGGCTGATCCACACCGTCGAAAAAACCCGTGCGTTCTACTGCCGGATGTGTTCTTATTGACGAAACCCCGTCTTTTCCCCCTCCCCTCCCCCGAACCCCTGAAGGCCAGCGATGATCCTCACGGCAGCGAGCACGACCCAGGCCATCGAGCTCGACCTCAGCGGTCTGACGAGCGTTCTCGCGATCGTGCTGGGCATCGGGGTCGTCGTGCTGCTGGTGTGGATGTGGCGCATCGGCCACCAGCTCGAGCACGGGGTCGCGCCGTCGGAGAAGGCGGCGTCGACGCACGAGTCGAGCGCCGACCTGGCCTCTCGTTAGAAGAGAGCCCGCTTCTGTCCGCCCCGCGCATTCTCACCGTCGAGGAGTACCACCGTCGCGAGCGCACCCTGCGCAGCGGCTCCCCCATCGCGATCACGCTGTTCGCTCTCGGCACCCTCATCATCGGCATCATCTGGGTGATCGCGAGCTCGCGCCGCGAGATGCTCACCTCGCTCGGCCGCCCGGCCACTCGCGCCGAGATCGACGAGGTCGTCAAGGCGAGCTCGCTCGAAGCCGAGCTGCTGCTCGGCGGGGCCGGTCTCCTGTGGCTCGGTGTGATCGTCGCCGTATCCTCGGCGCACCTGCTGTCGCGGCTGCGATCGCGCGCCGCCCAGCGTCGCTGACGCCCCCGACGTCGAGAGCGAACATCCGCGCCACTGCTGGTGCGAGAAGGTTCTCGCACTTCCTTAGACTGGCGGCGTGAAGAAGGTTCTCCTCGCGCGATTCGCCGTCGAATCGTCCGGCGCTGACGCCGTGCGCCAGCTCATGCTCGACTACGCCGACGCCGTGCGCGCCGAACCCGGCAACCTGCTGTTCGCCCCCGCCACACTCGCCGACGACCCGACCGCCTACTGGGTGTACGAGGAGTACGCCGACGACGACGCCTTCGCCGTCCACCTCGCGAGCGACCACTGCGCCGCCTTCAACGCCGCCATCGCGCCCTGGGTGCACGGCGGCGCGACGACCCTGATCGACCTCGACGCCGTCGAGCACGTCACGGTCTGATCTCGACCACCACGCAGAAG
>JAOASR010000126.1:781-9546 GCA_030158585.1 Microcella sp. | reverse complement strand
CGGCCCGCTTCTGTCTGCGGGCACTGCGCGCGCCGTCGAGGTCTCAGTCGGGCAGCTCGTCGCGCCGCGGCGGGTTCGCGCCCGCGCGCGTGACTGTGATCGCGGCGCACGACGTCGCGAGGTCGACGAGCTGCGCGATGTCGATCGAGGCGAGTGCGGCAGCGGGGTCGTCGGCGAAGCGCTCGACGACGCCCTGATCGACGAGCGAGGCGATGAGACCGGCCATGAACGAGTCGCCGGCGCCGATCGTGTCGACGACCTCGACCCGGAGCGCGGGCGTGACGACGACCCCGTCGGCGCTCGCGACGATCGTCGCGTCGCCGCCGTCGGTCACGACGACGATGCTCGGCCCCATCGCGCGCACGTGCCGCGCCGCGTCACCGAGCGACAGGCCCGGATAGAGCCACTGCAGATCCTCGGCGCTCGCCTTGACGACGTGCGCGGCGGCGAAGAACCGCTCGACGTCGGCGATGACCGCGTCGCGCTCGCCGATGATCTGGGGGCGGATGTTCGGGTCGAAGGTCACGAGCGTCCGGTCGCGCACCGCGGCCACGAGGGCTTCGATCGCCGCCCCGCCAGGAGGCAGCAGCGCGGCGATCGAGCCGGTGTGGAGCAGCCCGTGATCGAGCGAGGCAGCGTCGATCTCGGGCAGCTCCCAGTGGAGGTCGAACGCGTACTGCGCCGAACCGTCCTCCTGCAGCGTCACCTGCGCGGTCGGCGTGGCCGCAGGCGAGCCCGCGACCGTGCACACCGAGCGCACCCCGCTCTGATCGAGGTGCTCGCGCAGCAGCGCGCCGTGCGCGTCGTCCGCGAGATAGGTGACGATGTCGACGGGGATGTCGAGACGGGATGCTCCCACCGCGACGTTGAGAGGGCTTCCACCCGCGTGCGCGACCGCATCGCTCGCCGTCACGACGATGTCGACGATCGACTCGCCGACGACGAGGATGCCCGCGCCCGCTCCCCCGGCCATCATTCGGCCGAGGTCGGGCCGGGCTCGGCGTCGGCCGACCCGGTGATCGCCGCGATGAGCGAGTCGGGCGTGAACTGAGAAGTCGGAGCATCGCGCACGATGCGGCCGAGGCGCAGCACGACGATGCGGTCGGTGACCTCGAGCACGTGCGGCAGGGTGTGCGAGATGAAGATCACGCCGAGGCCCTTGGCCTTCGCGGCCCGGATGACGTTGAGCACCTCGCCCGCCTGGCGCGCGCCGAGGTGGTTGGTGGGCTCGTCGAGGATGATCACCTTGCGCGCCCACGACACGGCCCGACCGATCGCGACGGCCTGGCGCTGACCGCCCGAGAGCGCCGAGACGGGGCGGTTCGAGGCGGGGACGGCGATGCCGACGCGCTCGAGGTCGTCGTGCCCCTGCACCTCCATGCGCTTGCGGGCGAGGAAGCCGAGCTTGCCGAGGATGCCGGGCATCATCTGCTCGCGGCCGAGGAAGAGGTTCTGCGACACCGTGAGGTGGGGCGCGAGACCCGAATCCTGGTAGAGCGTCTCGATGCCCGCTTCCAGGGCCTCGCGGGGCGAGCCCCACGTGCGCTCCTCGCC
The DNA here is from genome assembly GCA_030158585.1 of Microcella sp. Lineage (GTDB taxonomy): Bacteria > Actinomycetota > Actinomycetes > Actinomycetales > Microbacteriaceae > Microcella. Next base: position 7,992 of record JAOASR010000126.1, on the reverse strand, counting down.
GTCGAGCAGGATCGTGCCCTCGCTCGGCTGGTGGGCACCCGAGAGCACCTTCACGAGCGTCGACTTGCCCGCGCCGTTGTCGCCGACGAGGCCGATGACCTCGCCCGCGTGCAACTTCAGGCTGGCGCCCGAGAGCGCCTTGACCGAGCCGTAGCTCTTCGACGCGTCGCGAACTTCGTAGATCACTTCGGCGCCCATCAGCGGCCATCCTTCTTCTGCAGAACCTGCGCGGCGACAGCCGCGGCGATGAGAACGGCGACGACGACCTTCTTCCAGTCGGGCTCGACGCCGATCATGATGAGGCCCGACTGGACCGTGAACAGGATGAGGGCGCCGATGATGACCCCGAGCATCCGGCCCACACCGCCCATGAGCGAGACGCCGCCGATGACGACCGCGGCGATCGCGTCGAGCTCGCGGCCCGTGCCCGACGAGGGCGAGCCCGCGCCGAGTCGGATGTAGACGTACATGCCTGCGAGGCCGGCGAGCGCGCCGGAGAGCGCGTAGACCCACGTGAGGTGGCGGGCGACGTTGATGCCGGCGGCGCGAGCGGCGAAGGCGTTCGAGCCGATCGCGTAGGTGTAGAGGCCGAACTTGCTCTTGTGCAGGTAGAGACCCAGCACCGTCACGACGAGGATCACGAGGATGAGTGCGGGCGAGAGCGGGTTCGACTGCGGCGAGATCGCCGAGATGAGAGCGAAGTCGTTGGCGCTGCCGATGGGCGCGCCCTCCGAGATGACGACCGAGAGGCCGAGAGCGGCGCCCATGGTCGAAAGCGTGGCGATGAACGGCACGATCTTGAGGATGTTGATGAGGAAGGCGTTGATGAGGCCGACGAGCAGCCCCACGCCGACCGAGACGAGCGTGCCGATGAAGAGGCCGAACCAGGCGTCCGGCCCCTTCACCGTCTGCTCGAGGTCGAGGACGTTCGCCATCGTCCAGGCGGCGACGACGCCGCTCAGACCGATGACGGCGCCCACCGACAGATCGATGCCGCCACTGATGATGACGAACGTCTGACCGACAGCGATCAGCACGACGGAGCCCCAGTCGGTGAGGATGTTGCTCGCGGTCGGGACCGAGAGGAACTTCGGCTCGAGGATCGTGAAGATGATGGCCAGTACGGCCAGCACCCCCAGCAGGAGCGTGCTCTGAGCGGTCAGGAAATCCCTGACTGCTGCGGCTCGGTCGGCCGCTGGGCGCGGCGTCGCGAGTGTCGTGTGAGTGCTGTCGGTCATGACGTCTGTTCTTTCAGTGGCAGTGGCGTGTCGAACTAGTTGGCGACGTAGGTGAACTTCTTGAGGTCGTCAGCCGACGTGGTGCTGTCGAGCGTGACGTTGGGGATGACGACCTCGGCGGGCGTGGACGTCTTGCCGTCGCGGAGGAACTCGACGATCGTGCGGATCGCGAGGCGGGCCTCCTCGGCCGGGTCCTGCGCGATGAGGGCGGTGAAGATGCCCGACTCGATCTTCGCGACGTTGTCGGGGTAGGCGTCGTAGCCGACGAGTCCGACGGTGCCGACGAGGCCCTTGGCCTCGAGAGCGGCGGCAGCGCCCGAGGCGTTGGTGCCGTCGATGGCGAAGATGCCGTCGAGGCCCGGGAACTTCGTCAGCCAGTTGTTGACGTTCGTCGCGGCCTTCTCGGGGTTCGACTCGGAGTACGCCACGTCGACGATCTCGATGCCGGGGTACTCGGCCTCGATCTGCGCGGTGAAGCCGTCGAGGCGACCGACGTTCGTGGTCGCGGTCGGGCTCGTGAGGCCGACGACGACCTCGTAGCTGCCGCCCTCCTCGTAGCCGATCTTCGCAGCGATCGCGTCGGCGGCCTTGGCGCCACCATCGGTGTTGTCACCCGTGAGGACGGTCAGCACGTCGGAGAGGTCGTCGAGACGCGTGTCGACGTTCGCGACGACGATGCCCGCGGCGACGGCCTTGTCGACCGAGGCCTGCAGCGCCACCGGGTCGGTGGGGATGAGCACGAGAGCGTCGGGCTGCTGCGCGAGCACCGCGTCGACGATCGGGATCTGCGTCTCGGCCGAGTAGTTCGCCGGGTCGCCCTGCCAGATGAGCTCGACGCCGAGCTTCGCGGCCTCCTCCTCGGCTCCGAGCTTCATGGCCTGGAAGAACGGGTCGGACTCGGCGCCCATGACGAACGCGATGGTGATGTCGTCGGCCGCGGCCTCGCCCTCGGTCGAGGAGGTGCCGGCCGAGCATCCGGCGATGAGGAGGGACGTGGCGGCGAAGGCGCCGAGCGCGCCCACGATGCGGGTACGGGTGTTCATGCGATTCTCCAGTGCGGTGAGTCGCGACATCGGTGGTGGACGCTGTGCGGACGCCGTTGTCGCGGTGGTGGAAGTGTGACCCGATGCGAGAACGTTCTCGCAACTGAGCGCCAATGATTACACTCAGGCGTAGCGAACACAAGTCATCCGCTTTCCCGATGTTCGCCCGCCCCTCAGGAGCCCGTCATGCAACGCCCCACCCCGCCGACGATCGCCGACGTCGCCGCCGCCGCCGGCGTCTCGCTCGCCACCGCATCTCGGGCCCTCGCCGGCTACGGCCGCGTGGCCGCCGCCACCGTCGAACGGGTGCGCGATGCGGCCGAATCGCTCGGCTACCGCCCCAACGAGCTGGCCCGCTCGATGCGCATCGGCTCGACCCGCACGATCGGGCTCGTCATCATCGCCGACTTCACCAACGCCTTCTTCGATCGCGTGACCAAGGCCATCGTCGATGCCGCTCGGGCGCACGACTACCAGGTCGTGATCTCGAACACCGATGAAGACATCGCGGTCGAGGGGGCCGCCGTCTCGACGCTCATCGACAAGCAGGTCGACGGCCTCATCGTCGTGCCGACTCTCGCCGACAGCTCTGACCATCTGTCGCCCGCACGACTCGCCGGGCGCCCGGTCGTGCTCATCGACCGCTACACCGACGACGCGACGCTCAGCTCGGTGACGACGGATGACCGGCTCGGCACCCGACGCGCCGTCGAACTGGCGATCGGCCTGGGCCACGATCGCCTCGGCTTCCTGATCTCGTCGGTCGGCGTCGAGGACTACACCGCGAACGAGCCCGCGCGCATGATCTCGACCGTGCGCGAGCGTGTCGAGGGGTTCAGGGCCGGCATCGCGGCCGCGGGCGACGATCGCATCGCTCACACCTGGCGCTACACGCAGGACGTGCCGAGCGCACCCGAGCGCGCCGTCGCCTCGATGCTCGACGAGCCCAACCCGCCGACCGTCATCTTCACCTCGAACAACGACATGCTGCTCGCGGCGCTGCGCGTCGCGGCCGAGCGCGGCCTCGCCGTCGGTCGTGACCTGTCGCTCGTCACGGTCGATGACAGCGCCTGGGCGTCGGCGATCTCGCCGGGCATCGCGGTCGTCGCGCGCCCCGTCGAGGAGGTCGGCCGGGCAGCGGTCGAGCGCCTGCTCGAGCAGATGGAGGATCCGTCGCTCGAGCCCGTGCGCATCACGCTGCCCACCGAGTTCGTGGCGCGCGGGTCGCTGTCGGTGCCGGCGCGCTGATGAGAGGCTGAGCGCATGGCCGAGCTGCTGCCCGTGCTCGGCGCCGCCGGCGCGGGCCTCGGCGCCGCGAGCTTCCTCGTCATCGGCGCGCTCGTCGGCTGGGTCGCGCGCGTGCCGCACGCCGTCGTCGCGGGCGTCATGGCCTTCGGCGCGGGGGCGCTCATCTCGACGCTCGCGTTCGAGCTCGTCGGCGAGGCGCTCGAGACCGGAGGCCTCGGTCCGACCCTCGGGGGCTTCGTCGCGGGAGCGGTGATCTTCGTCATCGCCGACCTCGCGCTCGCGCGGCAGGGCGCTCGCGCGCGCAAGCGATCGATCGCGCTGCAGAGCGCGCCGGGCATCCACGCTCACCCCGCTCCGGCGGCGAGCACGACCATCGGCCTCGCGGTCGCGGTGGGCGCACTGCTCGACGGCATCCCCGAGAGTCTCGTGCTCGGCCTGTCGCTCGCCGACGGAGGCTTCGTGAGCCTGCCGATCCTCATCGCCGTCGCCGTCTCGAACGTTCCCGAGGGTCTCGGCAGCGCCGCGGGCATGCGCCACGAGGGGCGCAGCGCGCGCTACGTCTTCGGCGTCTGGGGCGGCATCGCGCTCGCCTCCGGTCTCGCCGCAGCGCTCGGCTTCATGCTGCTCGCCGACGCCCCGACCGAGGTCGTCGCCGTCGTCACGACGGTCGCCGCGGGCGGCATCCTCGCGATGGTCGCCAACACGATGATCCCCGAGGCTTTCGCGGCCGACCGCTCGTTCACGGGGCTGTGGGCGGCGCTCGGCTTCGCGCTCTCGTTCGCGCTCACCCAGCTCGGCTGACCGGCCCCCGGGCGGCGGATGCCCGGCTCAGGCCTCGGCGAAGCGCCGAACCTCGACCGCGAACGCCCCGCCGACCGCGTGGGCGCGGTCGCGGTACTCGCGCCACTTCTCATGGCTCAGCGCCTCCTGGTGCTCGGGATCGGCGCCGACGCGCTCGAAGCCCGGGCGGTCGCCGGCGATCCACGCGAGCTGCGTCGCGAGCCCCACCTCGAGGTGGAACTGCAGGCCCCACGCGCACTCCCCCACCCGGAACGCCTCGATGATGCCGTTCGTCTCGCCCAGCAGCGTCGCCCCCTCGGGCAGCTCGAACGAGTCGAAGTGGTAGTGGAAGACGTCGAGCTCGCCGTCGGTCGCGAGCGGCGCGACGATCGGGTCGGCGGCGGCCTCCGGCGTGGGGGTCACGCGGGTCCAGCCGAGCTCGGGCACGGGCGACGGGCGGAACGCGGCGCCCGACGCGGCGGCGAGCAGCTGGGCGCCGAAGCAGAGGCCCAGGACGGGCATCCGCCGCTCGATCGCCTCGCGCAGGAGCGCCTTCTCGACGGGCATCCATGATTTCTCGGCCTCGTCGCGCACGCCCGCGTAGGCGCCGAGCGAGATGACGCCCGCGAAGCCGTCGAGGCTCGCGGGGGCGCCGTCGGGGTCGCGCCCGGCATCCCACATGACGATGCGGATGCCCGCCTCCGCGAGCGGCGGCGCGAGCTCGCCGAGGTTGTCGTCGACGTCGTGCTGCACGACGAGAACGGCGGGGCCGGAGGGGCGGACGGGTGACGACGACGGTGTCGAAAAAGCCATGCGATCAGGCTATTGCCTCACCGGCCTGCATCTCTTCGATGTAGCTGCGGATGCTCGGCAGCTCGACGAGCTTCTCGCGGAAGAAGGTGTTCACGAGGTTCACGACGCGCTGCTGCGCGGCCTCGACCTCGGCCAGGCGCGCCTCGCCGTCGTCGTGCTTCGCGAGCGTGCGTCGCAGCTTGAGCAGGGCGCGCACGATCTCGTGCTCGTCCTCGCCTTCGAGGGTGTCGACGACCTGCATGATCAGCGAGTCGGTCTGATCCTCGATCGCATCGAGCGGGATGCTCGACCCCGGCTGCGTCGCATTCTCGAGCGCCCCGATCAGAGACCAGATCTGGTACAGCACCGTCGCGGGCTCATCGAAGAGCTCGCGCACGAAGGCCGCATCCACGTGCCGGCCCGAGAGCCGGAAGATGTTGTACATGCGCTTGGCGGCCTTGCCGTAGTTGAGGTGCTTCGTGAGGTACTTGCGCACCTCGCCCTGCAGCCGGTCGACGTAGACGTCGAGGGCGTCGTCATCGACGAAGGCCGCGACCTTGGCGAAGATCGGCACATCCTCGGCGTCGAGGTAGACCTCTTGGAAGTACGCGTCGAGGTAGCCGTCGAGGGCGACGATCTGGCCGTCGGGGGCCTCCCACGTGACGTCGATGACGTTGCTCGCGTTCGAGAGTGCGCCGCGCTCGGCGTCGCAGACGATCCAGTCGAGCTTGCACCAGCCGGGGTCGAGGGCGACGTCGTTCCAGCGGATGGTCGTCGAGCCGCCGTCGGCGAGCTCGAAGACGAACTCGCCCGCCTCGATCTCGGGCAGCCGCCACGTGATGGGCGTGCCCGCCTTGCGCGCGGCGCCGTTGTGAAATCCCGCCCCCGGGTAGTTGCCGAACTTGCCCTCGAGGAACTGGTAGCCGAGGCCCTGCGCGCGCTCGATCGCGGTGTCGCGCAGCAGGCGGGCGGTGATCGCGCACGCCTCCTCGCGCGTCGGCGCGATGATGTTGAGCCGCTGGAAGTAGTCGCAGTCGCCCGGGAAGCTCTGGATCTTCGACTGCGCAGCCGAGCCCGAGAGCGCGAGGGCGCTCTCGGCGACGCCCTCGGGCCCAGTGACCTCGACGATCGCGCCGATGCGCCGGAAGCGCTCGAGGTCGCGATCGCTGAAGTCGAGCATCGAGACGCGGTGGCCGAACGTGCGACTCGCGTCGTCGACCGTGATGTCGGAGTCGAGCGCACCGCTCGCGAGAGCGCTCAGCCACTGCAGCGTGTCGGCCTCGTCGAGCTCGATGCCGAGGCGCTCGGCCGAGGCGATGATGCGGCGCACGTCGTCGGCGGTCGTCTCGTCGGCGGGGTGCGGCTCGTCGTCGGGGTGCGGCTCGTCGTCGGGGTGCGGCTCGTCGTCGAGGGTGTCGGCACGCTCAGTGGGCACGGCGGAATCGGACAGGGTCATCGGATCCGTCCCTTCGGGTGGGAGGGAGAGCCGCGTGCCCGGGTCAGCGCGCGGCGGCGGCGCGGCGGATCTCTTGGAACAGGTGGGCCTGATCCACTGCGTCACTGAGTGCATTGTGCGCCAGGACGGTGCCCGGGCGGAAGAGCCGAGCGAGATTCGGCATGCTGGTGGAGGCCCAGTCACCGCCGAACGCTCCGAGTGCGAACGCCTTGACGTCGATCGCCGAGTGACCGAAGGGGTTCTCGCCGAGGAAGCGGTGGAAGTAGTCGGCGATGAACATCCAGTCGAAAGGTGCGTTGAAGGCGACCATGATCGGCTTCGAGCCTGCGGGGGCGACCTCGGTGAGCCACGACTGGAGGGCGCGCATGGCGTCGGCCGCGGGCATCCCCTCGTTCTTGAGGGTCTCCATCGACAGGCCGCTGACGGCGAGGGCGCTCGGCACGACGCGGTCGGTCGTCGGCTGCAGCTCGACGTAGAACCCGATGTCGGGGTCATCGACGAGGCACGCGCCGATCGAGAGCATCGCGAAGTCGTGCGGGTTCGGGCCGGCTGTCTCGATGTCGACCGAGACGAGCACCTCCTGGCGCGGTCGGTCAGCGTCGGGCACGGGCGCTCCTTCGGGCTCGGGCGGGCGAGAGTGGCACGAGTCTAGGC